>JBGCDD010000188.1:0-38896 GCA_045105075.1 Sedimentitalea sp.
CATTGCCCGCCGTGCCAGCGCCCGTGCCGGCCATGGCTGGATTATGGACATTTATCTGCTGCGCAAATGCCGGACGTAATGGGCGCGCTGAGGTGTTCCTGTGTCGCGGGGCCGGCGCGGGGGCATCACTGGCGCGCAGACGGGTGTCGCAGATCAACCGTCGGCTTGGGATCGGTGCCTAGAACAACCCCGGCTGCAGCGGCGAGGCCGAGGTCATGCCACCGTCGACCGTCAGGCATTGCCCGGTGACATAGCTGGCCTGATCCGAGCCAAGCCAGGCCACCGCGTTAGCGATATCGTCGGGCGCGCCAAACCGGCCCACCGGGTGGCGTGCAAGAGCGTCGGATTTGGCGCGTGCCGGGTCCTGCGCCAGGGCAAAGGCGTCTTCGGCCATCTCGGTCATGATCCAGCCCGGGCTGACCGCATTGCAGCGCACATCAGGGCCGTGATCCACCGCGATCGAGCGGGTCAGAGCGTGTACGAACCCCTTGGACGCATTGTAAAGCGCCATCTGAGGGTCTGAAACATGTCCCGAAATCGAGCCAATGTTGACGATGCTGCCTTTGGTTTGCATCAGTTGCGGCAACGCGGCGCGGCACATGTTGAACACCCCGCGTGCGTTCACCCCCATCACCAGATCCCAGTCGTCATCGGTGCTGCTGTCTATTGTTTTTTCAACCTGCACACCGGCGTTGTTGACGAGCAGCGCCAACGGGCCAAACCGGGTTTGTGCTGCGTCCACCATCGTGTGCGCGACACTTGGGTCCGCCACATCGCCGGTGATCCAATGAACGGCTGCGTCCAGGGTCTCGGGTCGCGCACCGCGCCCACAGGTGATGACCGGGCGGCCATCCGCCAGCAACCGGGCCACAATCGCGGCGCCAATGCCACGGCTGCCGCCTGTAACGAAGGCTGGTCCGGTCATAGTTTCATCTGCTGGACCTGCGCGGTCAGCCCGCCGTCCAACACCCAAAGCTGACCACTGGCGTAGCGCGCCTCGTCGCCGGCCAGCCAGTTGACCAGATTGGCGATGTCATCAGGCGTGCCATAGCGGCGCATCGGGTGCACATCGCGCACGGCCTTTTGCAGGGTGTCAATGGTGCCGCCATCGCCACCCGAGCCATCGCCCTCAAAGAAGGATTGCAACATCGGCGTGTCGATATAGCCGGGGCAAACCGCGTTGACGCGGATGCCTTCGGGGCCATGGTCGCAGGCCATCGCCTTGGTCAACGCGTGCACGGCCCCTTTTGTGGCGCAATAAGCGGCCAACCCCGGATCGGCGATGAACCCGTCATAGGAGCCAAAATTGATCACGCTGGCGCCTTTTGATGTGCGCAACAGCGGCAGCGCGTATTTGCAGGTGAGAAACGTGCCGGTGACATTGACCGCAAACGATCGGTTCCATTCCGCCAGCGACGTGTCTTCGATGGTCTTTTCGATCTCGATCCCGGCGGCATTGACCAGAATGTCGAGCGTGCCGTGGTCTTGGGTGACCTGATACATCGCGGCCATCACGCTGGCCTCGTCGGTGACATCCAGCTGCAAAAAACCATCGGGTGGGCCAGCTTGACCGATCGATCCGCCGGCGTCGAGATCGCAGGCATAGACCGTGGCGCCCTCGCGTTGAAACCTGTCGCAAATGGCGCGGCCAATGCCACCGCGTCCGCCGGTGACCAGCGCGACCCTGCCGCTCAATGATTGGCTCATTCCGGTTGCTCCTTTTGAGGCGGCGGATAACGTTTGCGGTCGGCCACGTCGATCCAATCCATGTGATTGCGTACAAATTCCTGCGCCGCATCGCGCGGCGGCGTGTAATCCCACGACACCAGCGTGCCTTGTTCCATTGCGTGCTGAACGGCGCGGCGGCGGTGTTGGCTGGACAAGATCCGCGCGCGCAAGGCGTCACTGTCCCACCGGGCGTCGGCCTCGGTTTGGAACTGGGCCACAAATTCGGGGTGGTCGGGCGCCAGATTGGTTTGCTCCAGCGGGTCGGTGATCACGTCAAACAGCAGTGGTGGATCGCCTTTGGACCAGATGAATTTATGCGCGCCGCGCCGGATCATACCAATGGGGTTCACCGCGCATTCGGCGCAATATTCGCCGTGAACTGTGCGCTTGGGGGCGGCGGCGCCGTGCAGCAAAGGCACCAGCGATGCGCCGTCACTGTCGGGCGTGGGTGCGTGGGCCAGATCACAGAAGGTGGCGCGCAGATCGACCAGTGACACCGGCGCATCGCAGCGTCCTTGCACGATGCCCGGCCCGGCGCAGACCAGCGGCACGCGGGCGGAATGTTCCAGAAACGACATCTTGTACCATAGCCCGTGCTCGCCCAGATGATCGCCGTGATCCGAGGTGACAATAATGACGGTGTTGTCGAGCTGATCGGACTCTTCCAGCGCTTTGACGATCACACCGACCTGGGCATCAAAAAAGCTGACATTGGCGAAATAGGCCCGGCGAGCGGTGCGGATTTGCGCATCTGAGACGGGGGTGACATCGCCCGCCGCACCAACACGCAGCCGCTGGCTGTGGCGGTCCTGCGCAGGCGGCGTTTCGGGCAGATCAATGTCGGCGCCGTCGTACAAATCCCACCATTCGGGCCGGGCCAGATAGGGGTCGTGGGGGTGGATCAGGCTGACCACCAGCGCAAAAGGCGCGCTGCGTTGCATGGCATAGTCAAAGATCTGACGGCGCGCCAAAAAGGTCGTTTCCTCGTCGTAATCATATTGAAAGCTGGTGGTGACCCGCCCGGCTTGGCGCACCGCATCCATATTGTGATACCACTTGTCGATGCGCGCCTCGGGCTGGTCCCAATCGGGCGTCCAGGCGTGATCTGCGGGATAAATGTCGGTTGTCAGGCGGCGCTCAAACCCATGGAGCTGGTCGGGGCCAACAAAATGCATCTTGCCGGACAGACAGGTGTGATAGCCCGCGCTGCGCAGGTCATGGGCGAAACTGGGCCAGGTTGCCCCAAATTCGGCGCCATTGTCCCAGGTTTCAATCCGCGAAATCATCTGCCCGGTCATCATCGACGCCCGCGACGGCGCACATAGCGGCGTGTTGCAATAAGCGGCGTCAAAGCGCATGCCGCGCGCGGCCAGTGCATCGATATGGGGCGTTTTCACCAGCGGGTGGCCATAGGTGCCCAGAAACTGCGGCGCCAGTTGGTCGGCCATGATCAGCACGATATTGGGCGCGCTCACCCGGTTGCTCCGGCGTAAGCCTCCAGCACCAGCCCATGAAAATGATGCACCGCATGTTCGGATTTGCCCGACCCGTCCGGGTCATGCACGATGCGGCCCTGTTGGAACGCAGGGGTTTCCATGCCGCGCTGCACGCTTTCCACCAAACCGATGTCTTCGAGCTGCAACACCTCGTCGATATAGCGGATCGCGTCCTGTTCGGCGGCGTCGGGCTCGGGCGTTTCCAGATAGAAATCATAGGTTTCAAAGGTGCGGTTTTCACTGACCGGGATGATGTTCATCACAATCATGCTGGAGCGTCCTGGATAGCGCATCAGGCAGGTGTTGGGCCACAACCACCACACCGCATGGGTGCGCACCGACGCGTTTGAGACGTCGTACGCGCTGTTGGCGGCTTGGCCCGCATCGGCCATATGCGAGGAATAAATTCCATGGGTGGTCACCTTGTAGGTCTCCATATCCACCAGATCGCAGAAATCCTTGTGCGCGGTCGGGCAGTGGTAACATTCCAGAAAATTATCGACGACGTTCTTCCAGTTCGAGCGGATCTCATAGGTCAGCCGGTGCCCGAACGTCAGCTTGTCGACATCGGGCGCCCAATGGCGAATTTCGGTTTCCAGATTGCCAGTTTGCGCGGACAGCGACGCGGCATCCGGGTCAAGATTGACATAGACAAAGCCGCAAAACGCTTCGACCTGCACCGCGCTGAGGCAAATTTCGTTCGGGTCGAACTGTTCCAGATGTTGTGTGTGCGGCGCGCGCACCAAGGCCCCGTCAAGCGCATAAACCCAAGCGTGATAGGGGCACATGATACGGCTGGTGTTTCCCGACCCCGACAGCAACACATGCGCGCGGTGCTGGCAGACGTTGTAAAACGCGCGCAAATGGCCGTCGCGCCCACGCACCACAGCGATGGGATGGCCGGCAATCTCAGCCGTGGTGAAATCCCCCGGTGCGCGTAGTTTTTCGACGTGACACACCCATTGCCAGCTGCGTGCCAAAATCGCCGAACGATCGATCTGGTGAAACTGCGCATCGGTATAGGCATCGGCCATTAACGAAGACGAGCGCGCGGGGTTGGCATTATAGCCACGGCGCATACGGGCCAACAGATCGCCGTTCAGAGTTTGGGTCATGACACAGGCCTGTGTTTGAGGGATCTTGTCGCGGCGATGAAGCGCACTGTACCGCCATATGGGTTTTGGCATCAAACGCGGGTTGCGCGCCGCACACAAGACCATTTCGCGCGGTGCCTGTGCGGGGGCGGCCAAAATCCCAGCGCATATAGGGCGTGACACCGTTGAATTTTGACCGACCCACGCAGAATTCACGTGCGGGTGGTGGGACGGATTGGTATGGATCAGGCGGCGCAAAATGCGCGCGGGTTTGGCCCATGGAGCACCAGATTTTGAGCATGCGGCACGCCATTTGCAATTTGACCGACATTTGGAAGCGAGGGGCGCAGAGCGCGGTGATGGTGGCCTCGATCAGTCGCCGCACGCGGTGCAGGGCGTTGAAAACCGGCGGTCTTGGTTGCGGCATACGAGCGCTGTTCGATCGCGCAGCCCAAAGTGGCGCGCGATGACGGCGCCGACGCTGTTGGCGCTGGCGGCAGCGGCGGTTTGGGGCCTGTGGTGGATCCCGATCCGCTACCTGGAATCGCTGGGTCTGAGCGGTGCCGAGGGCGGATTGGTGATGAACGGCGGCGCGCTTTTGGTCAGTCTGGTGTTGTGCGTTGTATTGCGCCAGGGCTTTGGCCTGTCACTGCGCGCGGTATTGGGGGCGGCGCTGATCGGCGTGGCGATTTCAACCTATTCGGTGGCGCTGACCTATTCCGATGTGGTGCGGGTGGTGTTGTTGTTCTATCTCGCCCCCGCCTGGAGCAAAATCATCGAGTGGGGCTTTTTGCACATGCCGTGGCGGTGGACGTCGTCGGTGGCGCTGATTGCAGCTTTGGTCGGCGCGTTTTTGGTTATGGGCGCAGATTTCGGCAGCGATGCCTGGCGTTTGGGCGATGGTTTGGCGGTGTTGTCGGGGATGGCCTGGGCGGCGGGGGCGGCGCTGGTTTTCACCGCAAACCCGGCGCGGCCGCTGGCCTTGACGGTGGCGACCAGCTTGTGCGCGGTGCTGATCAGTTTTGGCTTTGCGCTGCTACAGGGGCTCAGCTGGCCGATCCCTGTGTCGGCGGCGGGATTGGGCGCCGGGGTTGGGGCGGTCTTTGTTCTGCCAATCCTTGTGGCCACGCTGTGGAGCGCGCAAAAACTTGCGCCTGCCACTCTCAGTTTCCTGCTCACCGCTGAAATCCTGTCCGGCATCCTTTCGGGTGCGTTGTTGGCGGGGGAGCCTTTTGGACGGCTTCAGATGGCTGGCGCTGTTTTGGTTGTTCTGGGCGCGATGGTTGAAATTGTGCCCTCGATGATGCGCCCGGCGGCGCGGTCTTAGGCGGCGTCCTGAAACAGGGTGACCTGATTGCGCCCGGCGTCCTTGGCTTTGTAAAGCGCGCGGTCGGCCTGCTGGATCAGCGCCTCGGATGTCAGTTCCGCGCTGTTGGGCAAACAATGACCCTGCGGCGGGGCCACCACCAATCCGATACTGGTGGTCAGCGAGATCGGATGCTCCAAGCCATCGACCACAAAAGGTTTCGAATTGATTTCCCGGCACAACCGGTCCGCCACACGGGTCGCCTGGGCACCGTCGGTTTCGGGCATCACAACCATGAATTCTTCGCCGCCGACACGCGCAATCATGTCGCAAGGGCGCAATTGGCTGCGCAGGCGGCGGGCGGTTTCGATCAACACCGCATCACCGGCGGGGTGGCCATATTGGTCGTTGATTTGTTTGAAATGGTCCAGATCGGCCAGCATCAGCGCAAACTGATGGCCGTTTTCCGCAGCCTCGCGGGCGATGGACGCCAACCGAGGCAGGGCATAGCGGCGATTGTAAAGCCCGGTCATCGGGTCCAGCACCGCCGCACGCAGGCCATTTTTCACCGTGGCGCGCAGCTGATCAGCGCGGGCCTTGCGTTTGAGTTGCAGCGAGATGCGCAATGCCAGTTCGTCGGCAAAAAAGCCCTCTTGCATCACATCATGGGCGCCGCGATCCAGCGCATCGGCCGAAATTCCGGCCGCACCGGGTCCCGTGACGGCAATGATCGCCGCGTGGCGTGTCGCAGTGCGGGCGTGCAGATCCGCAAGCAGGCGCAGCCCGGCGGGTGCTGCGGGCCCGGTGACCTCAACCACGATGGCATCTGGCACAGGCGCGCTCATCAGGCCGTGGATGTCGGTCATCCGGTGGGTTTGCAGATGGTGGTTCATCTTCGACTTCAGTCGCGATTGCCAGATGGCTCCGGTGGCCGCGTCCTGGGTCACCAAGGCGATGCGCGCGGCTGTGGCGAAGGCCGCGACAGGCTCGGCAAAGCCAAGTGCGCTTGAGGTGCCGTCGCGCACGCTCAGATCATCGGCGCTGTCTCGGGCGCGGATCAGCGAGCGGATCCGCGCCTGCAAAATCACATCGTCCAGCGGGTGGCTGAGAACATCGTCCAGCCCCGCCGCAAGTGCCGTCAAGCGGCCCAGTTTGTCGTTCTGTTCGGTGATGGCAACCACGGGGATACTGGCCAGGGCCCGCTCGGCGCGCAGCAAATCACGCACGGCGATGGCATCGCCATCAGGCAGAGTCATGGCGGTGATAATCAGGTCGGGCAACGTGCGCCGCACTGTGTCAACCAACCCCTCCACGCAATCGGACTGCACCACGCGGTAATAAGCGGATGACAGCTGCACTTTGAGCATGATGCGATTGGTTGCGACACCATCAAGGATGAGTATTGTCCCCTGCATGTATCACCTTTCGTCCCTTGCTTTCGAATTGAAACAAGTTCTTTATGATTGGGGTTAACAAACCCTTTCCCTTCAACCAAAAGGTGAGTCATTTTGCAGATTTCTGCTGATGCGGCCGAAACACTGGCATTGCAGGTTTTGGCCTGGCTGGTCGGCCAAGATGATCTTTTACCAGTGTTTTTAGGCGCGACCGGGGCGTCAAAAGACGATTTGCGCAGCCAGGCCGCAGCGCCTGAATTTTTGGGCGCGGTTTTGGATTTTCTGATGATGGACGATGCCTGGGTGATTCAGTTCTGCGATGCCAATGCCGTGCCCTACGATAGAATCATGCCGGCGCGCATGGCTTTGCCGGGCGGGGAACAGGTGCACTGGACATGAGTGCGCGCGCAATCAAGGGCCTGTTATTTGACAAAGACGGCACCCTGTTTGATTTCGCCGCCACCTGGGAGCAATGGGCCGCGGCGTTTTTGGTGCGCGCGTTTGAGGGTGACACGGGGCTTGCCAGTCAAGCGGGTCAGACCATCGGTTTTGATCTGGAGCAGCGAAAATTCAAACCCGGCAGCGTTGTGGTGGCTGGCACTCCGGGCGAGATCGCCCAGGCATTGGCGCCGTTTTTGCCCAAAATGAACCAGCATCAGATCATCGATTTGCTCAACAGCGAGGCCGAGATTGCCGAACAGACGCCCGCTGTGCCTTTGATGCCGTTCCTGACGGACTTGCGTCAACGGGATCTGCGATTGGGCGTGGCCACCAATGATGCACAGGCGCCAGCTGTGGCGCATCTGGCTTCAGCAGGAGTGCTGAACATGTTTGATTTTGTCGCCGGTTTTGATGCCGGTTTTGGCGCCAAACCTGCGCCAGGGCAGCTGCTGGCCTTTGCCGATCAGGTCAACATCGCGCCGCAAGATGTGGCGATGGTGGGCGACAGCGCCCATGATCTGCTGGCCGGGCGCGCGGCGGGCATGCACACGATTGGCGTGCTCACCGGGCTGGCCTCGGCGCAAGATCTGGCGCCGCTTGCGGATGTGGTGCTGCGCGATATCGGCGAGATTCCGGGTTGGCTCGACGCGCGCTGACCTGCGCCTTGGGCCGACAGTCAAATAAATGCGACACCATCTGTCGCAGCCAGACCACCATTTGCCAAACGGATGGGGCCTGCTGAGCGTCAGGCAACGCGAGGGAGTCCGTCATGGCCGAAACCGAAACACGCAAACGCCGCAGCGGCGGACGGGCCGGAAATGCCGCGCGGCGCGGTGGCGCTGTGATCGAACAGATGCCGTGGCGGTTGCCGGTCAACACCGACCGCCCGACTGAACCTTTGTCAGAAGCTGGTGTGGCGGCCATTCACGACGGCGCCATGCGCATACTCGAAGAGATCGGCGTTGAGTTTTTGAACCCCGAAGCGATCAAGATCCTGAAACAGGCGGGCTGTTCGGTTGAGGGCCAATTGGTCAAAATGGACCGTGATTTTGTCATGGAAATGGTGGGCAAAGCGCCCAGCACGTTTTCGCTGACGCCGCGCAATCTGGATCGCACGTTGCAGGTGGGGGGCAAGCACATCCTGTTTGGCAATGTATCCTCGCCGCCTAATTATTGGGATATGGAAATCGGCAAAAAGGTCGCCGGCACGCGTGAGATGTGCGGCAATCTGCTGAAACTCACACAGTATTTTAATTGCATCCACTTTGCCGGTGGCTATCCGGTCGAACCTGTCGACATTCACGCCAGTGTGCGCCATCTGGATGTGGTGCATGACAAGCTGGTGCTGACCGACAAGGTGATGCACGCCTATTCGTTGGGCGCCGAGCGGGTCGAAGACGTCATGGAGATGGTCAAGATCGCCGGGGGCCTCAGCGAAAAGGAATTCTGCGCCACACCGCGCATGTACACCAACATCAACTCGACCTCGCCGCTGAAACACGACTTTCCGATGATCGATGGCTGTTTGCGGCTGATCCGACGCGGGCAGGCTGTTGTGGTCACCCCGTTCACGTTGGCCGGGGCGATGGCGCCTGTGACCATGTCGGGGGCCGTTGCGCAATCCATTGCCGAGGCGCTGTGCGCGATTGCCTTGTTTCAATATGTGGCGCCGGGCTGTGCCTGCGCGATTGGCACGTTCACCTCCAATGTCGACATGAAATCCGGCGCGCCTGCTTTTGGCACGCCCGAATACATGCGCGCGACGCAAATGACCGGCCAGCTTGCGCGGTTTTACGGCCTGCCGATGCGCTCCTCGGGCGTGTGCGCGGCCAATGTGCCCGACGGGCAGGCCATGTGGGAAACCTCAAACAGCCTGTGGGCGGCGGTGCAATCGGGCACCAACATGGTCTATCACGCGGCGGGTTGGCTCGAAGGTGGGCTGATCGCCAGCCCGGAAAAGTTCATCATGGATTGCGAGGTGCTGCAGATGATCCAGCGCTACCTCGAGCCTGAAATCACGGCCACCGGACCTGATGAGATCGCCCTGGATGCGATCCGAGAGGTTGGCAATTCGGGCCATTTCTTCGGCATCCAACACACTCAAGACCGTTACACCACTGCGTTTTACCAACCTTTCGTGTCCGATTGGAAAAACTACGAAGGCTGGGAGGCAGCGGGCGGCATCTGGACACCCGAGCGCGCGCATCATTTGTTCAAAGAGATTATCGCCAATTTCGAAGAGCCCGGAATGCCCGATCAGGCCCGGGGTGATCTTGCCGACTTTGTGCAAAAGCGCAAAGATGAGGGCGGCGCGCCAACCGATTTCTAGCAATCGGTTCTAAATTCTGGTCCGTGCAAGCGTCGTTGGGTATGCTGGTGGAAACCCATAGGGGATATCTGGCTGGCCATGATCGATGAAAAAGACCTTGCTGTGATCGGCAATCGCTTGGCGCTGTCGGTGTTTGGCTATCTGGCCGGGCTTGCGCTTTGGGGGCTGACCGAAGGCTGGGCCCATGCCGCGATGCCCCCTGCGCTTTATTTGGCACTGTTCACGTTTTTGCTGGTCTATGCGCTCAGCGTTCTGGCGTTGACCGGTCCCGTCGGCTTTGCGCGTGCGCTTTGGGGCGGCGCGGTTCTGGCGGCGCTCAGCACGGTTTTGCTCAGCTGGGCCGGGCAGCGCTTTGATCTGCCCACTGATGTGCTGGATGATCCTGTGCATTTGCCGGTGATCGCGATTTTTGTCATGATCGCACTGCCCTTTGTCTCCGGTGAGCTGCAACAGCGGGGTGCGTGGCGCAACTACGAGGTGCTGTTTGACACCGCCTGGACCATCACTGTGCGCTATAGTGTGGCGTTTGGCTTTGTCGGTGTGTTCTGGTTGGTGGCGTTTTTGTCGGACGCTTTGCTGGCGCTGGTCGATATTACCTTTATTGCGTTGATCCTGCGCACCCAGTGGGCGGTGTTCGCGCTGACCGGGGGCATGTTGGGCCTTGGTCTGACGGTGGTTTACGAGCTGCGCGAGACGGTTTCGCCCTATCTGCTGTTGCGCTTGCTGCGACTTTTGGTGCCGGTCGTGCTGGGGGTTGTTGCGCTGTTTCTGGCCGCTGTGCCGGTGCGCGGTTTGGGCAATCTCTTCGGGGAATTCTCTGCGGCCGCGACGTTGATGGGAACGGTGATTGTGGCGATCACCCTGATCAGTGCCGCGCTGGACCGGTGCAACCAGAACGCGGTGGCCACCCGCGGTTTGCGATCAGCCACCCGGGCGCTGGCCTTGCTTTTGCCGCTGTTGGGCGGGCTGTCGGTCTGGGCGGTCTGGCTGCGGGTCGCGCAATACGGCTGGACGCCGGATCGCTGTTTGGCGGCCTGTGTTGCGAGCATATTGCTGATCTACAGTCTGGGCTACGGCGTGATGTCGGTGCGGCACAATTGGCAGGCCGGGGTCCGGCAAATCAATCTTGGCCTTGCACTGCTTGTAATCCTGGTGGGCGCGCTCTGGATGACGCCGGTGCTCAACCCTTATTCGATTTCGGCCAACAGCCAGGCCAGCCGGTTTCTGGCCACCACATCTCGCGTCGATCAGCTGCCGATCTGGTCATTGGTGCACGATTGGGGGCGCGCCGGGCAGGTGGCTTTGGCGCAATTGGAACGTGCGCAAGATCATCCCGATCACGCCAAGCTTGCGGCGCGCATCGCGTTGGCACGCACCGAACCCAACCGCTTCAATTTTGACAATGGTCTGTCGACTCTGGCGGCCCCGGATCGCGCCAGTCAGCTGGCTGCATTGATGGCCGTGCGCCCGGCGTCCGGCGCTCTCACGGCGCAAAGTTTCGCGTCGTTGGCGCCGCATGTGCTCGAGGATTGGCTGGAGGCCTGCAAACGTGTTTTGCCGACAGGACTGGCGGGTTGCGTGCTGGTCAAAGGCGCGTTTTCCCCCGGTTTCGCGGCTGACGCACAAGGCATGGTGATCTATTTGTCCTCCGACAGTCGCGCACAGGCGCGCCACGTTGTGTTTCGAAACGGTCAGATTATCGACACCCAGCAGGTTTTTGATCCCGTCGCAAATCGCTGGCCGGATTTGCCCGCTCAGGTTGTCGAGCAGGCATTGCAGGGCGACTTTGACGTGCGCCCGAGCAACGTAAACGCGTTGAAGATCGGCGATTGGACTCTGATTCCCGGCCACTGAGGCACAAAATAAAGATAAAATTGGATATGTTGGGCCTTTCTTAAGGTTCCTCGCGCATTTCGTTGGGTCAGTCTAAAACGCGAGGTGCTCTATGCACGGTCTCATTAATTCAGCGATCCAATCGTTTGTTTGTCATACCTATGGTCGTGACCGTTGGGTGAAAATGGCGCAACGAAGTGAACTTGGTTTTGTCGATTACGAAGCCATGCTGGTCTATGATGACGACCAATCGCGCGCCGTGCTCAAGGTCATCTGTGAAGATCTTGCCCGACCCGAGGCGGACGTTTTGGAAGACTTGGGAACCTTCCTTGTGTCGCACCCGGAAATCACATCCGTGCGCAGGTTGCTGCGCTTTAGTGGCACAACTTTTGTGGATTTCATCAACTCGCTGGATGATTTGCCGGACAGGGTGCGCCTGGCAGTGTCTGATCTGATCCTGCCACCGCTGGAACTGCGCGAACTCACAACGGGTCTGTTTAGTTTGAAATGCGGGCCCGGATTGGCTGGATATGGTCGTGTGATGGTGGGCATTTTGCGGGCGATGGCGGATGAATACGGTGCGCTTGTCATGTTGGATCATACCGGAACACCTGGAAAACACGAGGAAATTTCGATCGCGCTGATCGAAACGGCCTTTGCCGAAGGGCGAAATTTCGAATTGGGGGCGGGCGCAAAATGATCCGTAAAACTGAACTTGCCACCGTGCTCGAAGAGATGAGCCCCATGTTTGTGTTGATCAACCCAAACGGTCTCATCAGCCATGTCGGGTCAACGCTGCAAAAGCTGCGTCCAGAGCATGCCATGGTTGGGCAGCGCTTTTTGGAGCTTTTCGAGCTAAAACGCCCAAGGTCCGTCACCACTATGGAAGGGCTTTTAGAGCGAAGCGGCGCGAAATTGCACCTTGAGTTGCGCGACGAACCGCGGACCGCTCTCAAAGGCACGATTGTGCCGCTGCCGCACAATCAAGGCGCTGTGGCGAACCTGTCATTTGGTATTTCCGTCTTGGATGCAGTGCGTGATTATGCTCTGACTAGCGCTGATTTCGCTGCTACCGACCTCGCGATTGAGTTGCTATATCTCGTAGAAGCCAAATCCGCAGCAATGGAAGCTTCGCGCACGTTGAATTTGCGCCTGCAGGGGGCCAAGATTGCCGCCGAAGAACAGGCATTCACCGACACGCTGACGGGCTTGAAAAACCGCCGCGCCATGGATCATGTCGTTTCGCGTCTGTTGGGGTCGAATGCGTCATTTTCTCTGATGCATTTGGATCTTGATTACTTCAAGGCCGTAAACGACACGTTTGGTCATGCCGCCGGAGACCACGTGTTGGTGCAGGCAGCCCGCATTATGGTGGAAGAAACCCGTGATGCGGATATGGTTGCCCGTATTGGCGGTGATGAATTTGTGATGATTTTTGACCGTCTTGAAAATCATGATCAGTTAAAATTGGTGGCCGAACGATTGATCCACCGTCTGGAAGAACCGATCACCTACGACGGCAAAGAATGTCTGATTTCTGCGAGTATCGGGACGGTCATGGCATCACAGGTATCGACCACTGGCCCTGCTGAGTTGCTTGAGTGCGCCGACTTGGCGCTTTATGCCGCCAAACATGCCGGTCGCGCCTGTCACAAGTTTTATAGTGCAGAGTTGCTCAACAGGCGTGAAATGGAAACGGATCTGGTTTCAGCAGATGATCGAGCTCAACAACGCCCCACCTAGGATCAGGCCTCACTAAGTTCTTGGTGCATCTGTTGCCAGCAGGTATTTTAAAGCACCGCAAGGTGGGCGAACGGTTCGCCTGGTCCGCACTTGCAAACATGCGGTGATCCAACAGCGCAGCCTCACTCATCTGTCGCGAACGGCTTGTCACTTGGTGTTCACGCCGCCCTGAGCTTGGCCAACTCGACGACCAAGCCGCCCATTTTCGCGACGAGACTGGTCTTGGTCCGGTGTGTTTGTTAAGTCGCTGTTTAGATAATCACAGCCATTTCCCCGCCATGGCAAGGGATCAGTCCAGCCATCATCTGCGCGAAAAGGTGCCTTTAACTCTATCGCTTCCATCACATTTTAAATGTTCTGAGTGGGCCCAGATTAATAACGGCGTCGCGCAAGAATATTATGTTGCTAAGAAACAATATTATATCGCTCACATCTTTCCTTTCGGCACACTCCTTGCCAAAGCCCGGCTGAGCGGTGAACGCTTGGGCTGCTGTGGGGATTGGCGAAAAAACGCCCGTGACATTCCGATTTTGAAGCGTTCCGCAAAAATGATCGGGCGTATCCACTGCTGGTTTTTCGAACCGGGCACCACGTCATCTGACGGAGATCAATGGGTCCTGGTCTGAAAATGCTCGGTTGTTTCCCATCGCCGAACAGCAATTGTAACACGTGGATCCCTAAGCCTGTTTTTCTCGCCCCAATTCCGATCAATCCGTTGCCAGGGTCTTTTTCGCTGTCGCGAAAGATCCAAATTGATCTGAGGCACCAAAATCGCAACAATTGCCTTGAAAATGACACATTATCTATCGCGCAGCGCTATTTCCGGACGATTGCAGTGTCGTGGCGCGTGATGGTCTGATGCGGCCGTCTTTGAGGTTTGCGCCAACACAGTTCGCATTTTCAACAGTTTTCAACGCGCTAGGGTGGGTAAACACCGGTTTTCTTTGACGCGCAATTGTCAACTGGGGCCTTGCAGCCTGTAACCCCGGCAGAATAGTGTTAAAAAAATCGAAACATCAGTGTGCGCCAGGCTCTTAGCCAAAAGGGACGCAAAAGGTTCAATGCGGCTTGCCATAACTCTTTTCTCCGTTGCGTTGGTCCTTTTGGTGGCAGGGTCAGCTTACCTTCTGTTGCAATCATGCGGCGTGCGGTTGCCATTCACGAATTCGGTCTTGTCGGTGTGTCAAAGCGAAGATGAAGCCAAGGTCGAGGCCGATCTTGATGCCACCTATCGCAGCAACGCTGATCTTGAACGTCAAATCATGCAGTTGGAACAGCAGGTTGCGACTTTGGCCTGTAAGGCGGAACCGCCCCCCCCTCCGCCGCCCCCACCCCCCCCGCCTCCGCCGCCACCACCAAAGCCGCGCACCGACAGCGGGCTGGATCCAGATGCGTTCAAGGACAACGATATTTCGGTGATGGAGGGCTGCTGGCAATTGTCGACACGCTATGACGTGCGCCATGTGCGCACTGGCGTGATCACCAGTTTCCGCTATTGGCAGATCTGCTTTGACAAAAACGGGCGCGGTCGCCAGACCATGCGCGCCACCAACGGGACAACCTGCAACGGCACGCTGACCGGACGGCTAAGCCGCGAGAAATTGCAGATGTCCGAACCGGGCAATCTAAAGTGTTCGGACGGGTTCGAAATTTTCCAGCGCGAAATCACCTGCGCGCTCGACGCGGCTGGCACGGCGCGGTGTGATACTTTTCAACGTCAAGGCAATGGGCGTGGCAAAGCCACCCTGCGCCGGGCAAGGAGATAACGGACATGGCGGATCATTTCCTGTCAAAGATCAAAGTTGCACCCGAGGATTTTGTGCCCTCTGGCGAGCAGACAGTGCTGGACCGGGCCGAGGCGGTGCGCGCGCTTTTAGCCGATCGGGCCGGGCCGGAAGTCGCCAATATGTTTGCCGAACCGCTGATCAGCCGGGGCAATGACGAGGCGCCGCCGACCGTGTCTTGGTATACCACGATGCCGGGCGATGCGCGCCCTTTGGCGCAGTTGTCCCCCGGCGAGCGTGAGCGGGCAGAGCGGTATCTGGCCGAGCATTTGCGCCCCTTGCGAGCGCTGGCGGATGATCCGGCCACGGCGGATTTGGCTGTTGGGGCGCTGACAGTCTATGGCCAGGACGATGTGCTGATGGTGGGCGACAAACCTGTCATCGTAAACTGGGGCATGATGCCGGGCGCCGCCACGGCCAGCCAGGCGGCGCAAGAAGCGCATTACGGTGCGACCTTGGGGCGGTTTTTGCCACTTTCGGGCGAACTGTCGACCCCGCGTGCTGCTCCCGAAGCACCCGTGTCGCGCGCCGCCGTTGCGGCAGCGGCAACCGGCGCAGTTGCGGCCCCGGCGGCCCCGACGGTGCGCGAACGGGCGCGCTTGTCTCCCATCGCTTGGGTGCCATTGTTGGTTCTATTGTTGTTGGCCGGCGCGGTTCTGGCCTGGCTTTTGTTGCCGGGCACCCGCCTGTTTCATGCCAGCGATACACCGCCTGCAGTCACCGACGAGGCGACATTGCGCGCCGCCCAAGCCCACAATGAATCGCTGCGCGCCCGCAAGGCCACTCTGGAAGCCGCGCTCGAGGGGGCCGTGTGCCGTGCGGATGGCCAGCTGATCCTGCCCAGCGGTCTGACGCCGGAAGGATTGACCCCGCCTGCCATTGGCGTGGCGCCTGAACGCAAAGCCCAGGTCGCGCCCGACGCGCTTATTCCCAACACGCCCGAACGGGTGATCGTGCCGGGTCCCGAAGCGCAGGAAACCACGCTGTTGTCGGTGATCGAGGCGCGCACGGTTTTGGTGATCGCGCGCAGCACCAAATCTGGCGCTACGGGCTCTGGGTTCTTTGTCGGACCGGGCCTGATCATGACCAATCACCATGTCATTGAACCGGCCTTGGGCGAGGGCGGGCAAATCCTGGTCACGGGCGGCGCGCTGAGTGCGCCCAAGCTGGCACGGGTGCTGAAATCCTCGGGCAACCTCAAGGAATCGGGCGGTGACTATGCGTTGCTGCAAATCGATGACACGGCAACACCGGCGTTTTCCGTGCACCTGCCGCAATCGTCGTTAAAGCTGACCAATGTTGTGGCCGCGGGCTATCCCGGCGATGTTTTGGCGATCGACGCCAGTTTCTCGCGGCTGAAATCCGGCGATCTGAGCGCGGTGCCCGAACTGACTGTGACCGATGGCACCATCAACACCGAACAACAGCTGGGCCCCAATACCAACGTGCTGATGCATTCCGCCGCGCTGTCCAGTGGCAATTCGGGCGGACCGCTGATTGATATGTGCGGACGTGTGGTTGGGGTGAATTCCTTTGTGCGTCAGGGCAAGATGCAAAACCGGGGCTATGCGCTGACCTCGGGTGATATGATGGCGTTTTTGCAAGGCACGCCCGCAGCGCCCAGCACAGTGAACGATGCCTGTGCGCCGCTGGTGGTGCGTCCGCAAGTGGCCACCCAGCCCGCGCCAACCCCCGCGACCGTTCCGGCTCCGGCCAAACCGGCATCTGAATAGGGCGGGGCGATGTTTGAGGCCTTCTTGCGCACCACCTCTTCGGAAGGGTTGCAACCGCTGGGTTCGGCGCCGCAACGCTCGTTCGAATTGGTCAGCACCGAGGTGCGCAATCGTCTGGGGCCGACCCATGCCGACCTGTTTGCCGAACCCGTCGCCACGCCCCACGGCGACAGCATCGATTGGTACGCGCCGATGCAAGGGGCCGCGGTACCTTTGCCCGAGTTGGCCGAGGCCGAACAGGCCGATCTGCGCACCCGTTTGGGCCAGCTGATCGGCGAGATCAAAGCCGAAGCCGAACAATTGGCGCAAAGTGCAGCCCCCGAAGATCAGCGTTTGGGTGAGGCGCTGGCCAACGCCATTGAAGTGCCCGATGAAACCATGATCCAAGCCGTGCGCGGCGAGGACGGCACCCTGTCGCCCGTGCTGATCCACTGGGCCTGGGTGCGCGATGAACAGGCGGCGGTGCGCGGTGTGCTGACTGGCATGGCCTCGCGGCGTGGTGGGTCGTTGTCGTCTCAGGCCGCCGCCGCTCAGGCGCAAGCGGCTGCCGTGCAACAAGTTGAACGGCGCGAGCGCGGGCGTTTGGTCGGCTGGTGGTTGATCTTGCTGGGCTGGCTTTTGCTTTTGGCACTGCTTGGCTTGATCCTATACTTACTGGTCGCGCCCTGCGGGGTCAGCGGCGGGCGGCTGCTGTTTTGCCCGCAACCAGCGAAAAAGAACCTGCGGTGCTCAGCCAATCTGGCGTGATCGAAGATGAAATCGCGCGGTTGCAACGGGAATTGGCGCTCAAGGATCGCTCGTGCAAGGCGGTGATCCCGGTGACGCCGGCCGCTCCTGCGCCGGTGGTTCCGGTGTTCCCGACGCCAACACCCGGGCCAACACCCACCCCCACGCCGGCTCCAGAAACGCCGCCAACCGATGCGCCCAGCGAAGAAGAAAAGGCCGAGCTGGATCAGCGCATCACCAAACGCGGCGCGCAGCGCGGGGCTTTGAATTTCGTGCTGGAATGGAGCACCATCGACGACGTCGATCTCTATCTGACCTGTCCCAACGGGCGCGAAATTTCGTATCGCAACCGCACCGATTGCGGTGGCACATACGATCTGGACGCCAATGTTGTGCGCGCCGACGCGATCACCGATCCGGCGGAAAACATCGTGTTCGAACAAATCACCCCTGGCCTATACAAGGTGCGCGCGCACCTGCGCGGCGAACGCACCCAAGGGCCAAAAACGCTCACGTTGCATGTTTTGCGGCGTGACGGGCAATCGCAAAGCTTCACCGGGCAAGTGGGCGGCGGCCAATCCGAGTGGACAACCAACATCAGCATCTCAAGGTAAGCAGTATGCAAGCGAATGATCATCTGGCTCAGCTGACAGACTGGCGCGACGACATCACCTTGGTGCCCTATTCGGGCACGCAAATGTTGGATTTTGGCTTTCGCCTGGACGCGATCGAGCTGAAAAGCGCGCGGTTCATCGAACGCGTGGTGGGTGGCACGGACGCGGACGAGGAATGGGCGCTGGTGCCTTTGACCGGAGACGCCGACAGCGACGCCGAGGTCGAAGACGACGCCAAGGCCAGCGATGACGAATATTCGGTGCGCACGGTTGCGGCGTTGGAACCGTTCCTGTCCAAATGGGTGCCGGTGCCGGTGTTGCGGGTGAAAAACGATCGCGGTCCGGGCGGCGAGGAACGATTTGATCCGGGCCCCTCGAGCTGGGCGCGCATGCGGGTTGTGGAACTGGACGAGCCAGATCAGGCGGGCAACACGCACCGGGTGCAATTGGCGCTGGATACCGCATTGATGGACGCGGATCAGACGTTCCAATATGTGGCGCCCGAACGATCAGATGCGGAAAAATCGCGTGATTTCAGGTTTGTCTCCGAACCTGCGCGGATGGATTGGTTTTTGCGCCGGCTCGAGGCTGACAGCGCGGGCGAGATGCTCGATCTGCAAAAATGGGTGTCGGATTGGCTGGACGATATGTTCATGACCCACAAGCGCGCCGAACGCCCCGGGCGCAAGATCACGCATGCGGATCTGGCGCATAAATTCGAACATTGGGCGCGTTATCTGGCCTATCTGCGGCTGATCGATCACGCGGTGACGATCCCGCGCATGCGCTTTGCCAACACCGTGTCCAGCCGCGAAAGCGTCACGCCTGTGGACGTGGATCTGGTGCTTGATGTGGGCAATTCGCGCACCTGTGGCATTCTGATCGAACGTATCCCCGGCGAGGCGAGGCCCGATCTGGCGCTGTCGTTCCCGTTGGAAATCCGCGATTTGTCGCGCCCTGAGTTCAACTATACCGGCCTGTTTGAAAGCCGGGTTGAGTTTTGCGAACACCGCATGGGCGATGAACGGTATGCCAGCCGGTCGGGGCGGCGCAACGGGTTCATCTGGCCCAGTTTTGTACGCATTGGCCCCGAAGCGCTGCGCCTGGTGGCGGCGGAGGAGGGCACCGAAACCGCCTCGGGCCTGTCCAGCCCGAAACGCTATCTGTGGGACGATTCCATCGTGGCGCAGAACTGGCGGTTCCATCTGCATTCTGACCCCAACAACCTGCCCAAATCCCTGCGTGCGGCGATGCGGCATTTGAATGAAACCGGCGATGTGTTGAGCCAGATCGCGGCAGACGAGGCCGACAAGCTGCGGCCGAAATCGAAAGTGCCGCAAAAGGCCGCGATCCGTCCGCGTTTTGCCCGCGCCTCGTTGTTTGGGTTCATGCTGGCGGAAATGTTTGCCCATGCGCTGACCCAGGTGAACGCGCCTGCGGGCCGGTCGCGGCGCAAACAGGCCGAGCTGCCGCGTCGCCTCGATCGGATCATCCTGACCCTGCCCACCGCGACCACGGCACAGGAACAGGCGATCATCCGGTCAAAAGCCAAGGGGGCATTGGCGCTGGTTTGGGCGCTAATGGGTCTGAAAGACGGCGAAAGCAGCATTTCGCGCATGCCCGAACTGACCGTTGAGTGGGACGAGGCGAGCTGCACCCAGCTTGTCTATCTCTATTCCGAACTGACGCAAAAATTCGACGGACGCCTCAGCCGGTTCCTGGAACTCAAAGGCACGCCGCGTCCGCGCACCGAAGATCAACCGCCGACGCCGTCGCTGCGACTGGCGTGCATCGATATCGGCGGCGGCACCACCGATCTGATGGTGACCACGTACTGGGGCGAGGCCGACCGGGTGCTTTACCCGACCCAAACCTTTCGCGAAGGGTTCCGTGTGGCGGGCGACGAGATGCTGCAACGGGTGATTGCCGCGGTGATCCTGCCGGGGTTGCAACAGATCATCGAAACCCAGGGCGGGCGGTTTGTCGGGGAAAAACTGCGCGAATTGTTCAGCGGCGATATTGGCGGGCTTGACCAGCAAAGCGCGCAGAAACGACGGCAATTTGCGCTTCGGGTGTTGATGCCAATGGCGGTGGCGATCCTCAAGATCAGCGAAACGGCGGATGAATTTGCCCCGCTTGAGCTGCCGATCAGCGATGTGTTGGCGCTGGGCGAAAATGAGGACGAGGTTGAGCAAATCGTACCTGCCACGCTGGTCTCGTATATCGAAGATGCCGCGCACAATCTTGGCGCGCCGGAATTCAAACTGGCCGATGTGGCGCTGACCTTCAGCCGCGAAGATGTGGATGCGGTCGCGCGCGAGGTGTTCCAGAAGGTGCTGAGCAACCTGGCCGAGGTGATCGACCACTTGGGCGCAGATGTGGTTTTGCTGACCGGCCGGCCATCGCGGTTGCCGGCGGTGCGCGCCGTGCTTGAGGAAATGCTGGTGGTGCCGCCGCACCGTCTAATCTCGATGCACAGCTACAAAACCGGCACGTGGTATCCGTTCCGCGATCCGGTCACTCAACGCATTGGCGATCCGAAATCGACCGTGGCGGTGGGCGGAATGCTGATCGCGCTGGCCGAAAGCCGGATCCCCAATTTCAAGGTCACAACGGCGGCGTTTCGCATGCAATCGACTGCACGCTACATCGGGCAAATGGAGAATTCCGGCCAGATCCGCGATGAAAACCTACTGTTTGCCGATGTCGATCTGGATGCCAAAAAATCGCAGGCCGACATGACGGCCAAAATCACCATGCACACGCCAGTCTACCTGGGCTCGCGCCAGTTGCCGTTGGAACGCTGGACAACAACGCCGCTGTACCGGCTGGATTTTGCCACCAACAAGGCCGAGATGCGCGCGCCGCTGGCTGTGACCTTCGAGCGTACCGAATTTGATGATGATCCTGAAAAGGAAACATCCGAAACCGTGTTGCGCCGCGAAGCCATGCGCGAGGCGTTTGATATCTCGCTTTTGGAAGACAATGAAGGTGATGAGATGCGCAAAACGGAAGTGGTGCTGCGCTTGCATACCCTTGGTTTTGAAGACGAATACTGGATCGATACCGGTCTGTTCCGGCTGTAGGGGGGACGCACGCCATGACAACGCAAGATCAGGAAAAGCTGGCCACCGAATGTTCGGATGTGGTCGAGTTGACGGCGCAGGCGATGGGTTGGATTGACGATCCGGAAAACGCCGATCTGGTGGCCGAGGAAACCCGTTCTCTGACCAATATGATGCGCAAAGCGGCGCGGCGCGGGCGGCGGTTGGCCAAATCGGCGCGCACCCGCATGTCCGTGTCGGTGTTTGGGCCGTCTCAGGCGGGTAAGTCGTTTCTGGTCTCGGTTCTGGCGCGTCCGCACGAGGGCCGGTTGGTGGCCGATTTTAACGGCCCCGGCGGCCAGCTGGATTACATCTCCGAGGTCAATCCAGAGGGCGAAGGCGAAAGCACCGGTCTTGTGACACGCTTTACCATGTCGCGCGAACCCACACCGGATGGTTTTCCGATCAAGCTGACGCTGCTCAGCGAAGCCGACATTCTGCGCACCATCCTGAACAGCTTTTTCAACGACGGCGATGAAAGCGAACCCGCGCCCGAGCCAAAAGCCATTGCGCAACATCTGGATGCGTTCAAATCGCGCTGCGGATCTGCGCAGCCCGGGCTGGGCTATGATGAGGTGCAAGAGGTCGGCGAATATGTCGAAAACGTTTTCCGCAAAAGCGCTTATGGCGCGGCGTTAAAGCCATTCTGGGACGAAGCCGCAGAAATTGCGCCTCTGTTGTCAGTGGCGGATCGGGGCCAGTTCTTTGCGATCATGTGGGGCGAGCACGCGCCGTTGTCCGACCTCTACGTGCAGCTTGCCACCGCGTTGGCGCAGGTCGATCACGCCGAAGAAGTCTGGGTTGGGCTTGATGCGCTGACCCCGCGCGATCAGTCGATCATTGATGTCAAAACGCTGACCGGTTTGCGCGGCAGCGATGTGGGCCCACCGTTGAAACTGCGCACACCTGCGGGTCGCGAAGTGACGATGCCGCGTGCGGAAACCTGTGCGCTCGCCGCCGAACTGGTGTTTCCAATGCTGGATCAGCCATCTGATCTGTTTGGGCGCACCGATCTTTTGGATTTCCCCGGCGCGCGCAACCGTTTTGAGGAACCGCTCAGCAAGACGTTGGGCAATCTCGACAAGAACCTGCACCAGCTTTTGCTGCGCGGCAAGGTCGCCTATCTGTTTGATCGTTATGTGGAAAATCAGGAAATCACCTCGATGCTGCTCTGTGTGCCGGGCAGCAATATGGAAACGCTCGATCTGCCTGGGCTGGTCGACAACTGGATTGCCCTGACCCATGGCGCCAATCCCAAGCTGCGCGATCAAACCGATTGTGTGCTGTTCTTTGTGCTGACCAAATTCGATATGCAGCTGGGTGAATCCGCTGCCGATGGCGGGGCGGCCACGCGGTTTGAGCGGCGGATGAAGGCCAGTTTGCTGGAACGGTTCGGGCGCGGGCAGGATGGCTGGGTCGAAGAATGGACCAGCGGCAAGCCGTTTCAAAATTGTTACTGGCTGCGCAATCCGAACTATTTCGTCGAAGGTCTGATCGAATATGACGACCAGCAACGCGAAATAAGGGTGCGTCCGGAAAAAGAGGCGCGCATTGCCGAGCTCAAGCAGGGCAGCCTTGAGGCCGCACCGGTGCAAAAGCACTTTGCCGATCCGGATGCCGCGTGGGAAGCCGCCCTTGCGCTGAACGATGGTGGTGTCAGCTATTTGACCGACCAGCTCAGCCGGGTGTGCAAGCCCGACAGCAAGCTGCGCCAGATCCGCGTGCAGCTCGATCAGGTGCGCGCCGACATGCGCCGCGGGATCGAACGGTTTTATGTGTCGGATGATGTGGAACAGCGCATCGCCGAAAAACAGGACGCCGCCAATCGGTTGATCGATGATCTGGAGCAATCTCTGTCGCGCCACCGTTTTGGCGCGGTTCTGGCCTCGCTCATGGTGGATCAGGACGAAATCGAGGGTCGTATCGCGCGGGTGCCAAGCTCGATCCGGATCACCTCGGCGGTGTCTTCGGCGGCGGTCAAGCCCGAAGAAACCCGCACCACAGCGCCTGCGCGCCCCAATCGGCCCAACCGTCCCCAACGCCCCGGAGCCGCCGTACCTGCGCCCGAGCCAGAAGCCGTGCCTGCGCCAACACCGGGGAGCGACATCCGCACCATGACCTTGGAGCAATTTCAGGCGGAAACCGCGCTTGAGGTTTGGATCGACCGTCTGAATGCTTTTCGCGAGGATGATGCGCGCCGCGCGGCTTATGGGGTGGGCGATGAAACCTCGTCTGATCTGGTGGCCGAACTGATCCACGCCGCACGCCGCACCGGGTTGTCGCGCAAAACCGCCGCGCAACTGCTGGAAGTCAACTACGGTCTGAATTTCGAAAAACAGGCCCAGCCCGCCTCGATTGTCGGGGCCGAAAGCATCAACAGTTTTGTCGCCAGCCTTGGTATGGGCGACATCGCCCCAAGTGAGCGTCCGCAGGTCGAAACCGAGGCCGGACCGCGCCCGATCTTCTTGCCCAAGGCCGGGTCTGATAAGGCCGACGGGTTGGCGGCCTTGCCCAAACCCACCGCCGAAGAGATGTGGACCGATTGGGTGTTTGCGCTGGATGCGGTTTTTGTGGCCAACGCCAAAGACGGCGCCGGCGGCGAGGTCAACATCGAGCAAAACCTGCGTCTGGGCGCGATTTTGGGCGGATTGAACGGGCAGGCCAGCGCATGACACTGACTGTTCACCCTGATCCGCAGGAACCGGCCGGCGGCTTTGCCTTTCTCGAATTGCCTGGCGGCAGTTTGCCCGTCGACGGCGTGCATGTGTCGGTGATGGAAAGCTACGGCGAGCGTTGGCTGGCGCCCAGTGAGGCCGAAGGCGAACGCGTCGAAATCGGCGATGGGCATTGGCAGTCGGATCAGCACCGGTTTGGCCCCTATGACGTGCATGCGCATGAGGGTGCAGATTGGGTGCGCATCGGACCCGAAATCGTCAACAAAATCGAAGAATACACACCGCTGCGCATCGTCGTGGATGGAAAATCCCATGATGTGTCCTGGCCCGATGACGTGACGCCGCGGGCGGGCGCTGCGGTTTTGGGCCCCATCCAGTCGATTTCGCGCAAAGAGGCGGATGCGGGCGGCGCGCGTCTGGTTGGCAAAGCGGGCAGTGAGCCGGATGATAGTGATACGGTCGTGCCGACACCGCCGCCACCACCTCCCCCGCAGCCTGGTCCAGTTGTCGAGGAAAAAGGCCGATCATGGACACTCCCGATCCTGTTGCTGCTGTTGATTGCGATTGCCGGAGCTTTGGTGTGGTGGTTTGTGCTGCGCGAGCCGGGCGAAGAGATCGCAACTGTGCCGGATCCTGTCGTGGCCCCTGTCATCACGCCCGAACCAGCCCCAGCGCCTGTGGCCGCCAATCCTTGCACGCTTGCCGCGTTGAAGGAACTGGGCGGATTCGGTGCAATCGAGGCCGCGATCCGTGACTGCGCCGGCAATGTCACCGCCGACGATGCCTTTGAGCTGGTCGAGGAATACGCGGCCAATGATGATCCGGCGGCTTTGCTTTTGTTTGGAATGCTCTACGATGAGCGCGCGCAGGATCCCAGAATGAAAGCGGATGTGGGGCTGGCGCTTGAGGCGGATGCGACCAAGGCGGTGGAATACTACGCCCGCGCGGTCAAGGCCGGCTCGCGTGATGCGCAAAGCCGGTTGTCGGCGACCTGTGAACAGTTGGCGGTGTCAACCTCTACTCTGGCCAAAGGGGCTTATGATGATTTTTGTGGGTAACATGAAGACTGTGCTGGCAGGCGTGCTGGCTTTGGCTGTGCTGGGCTTTGACGCCCCCGTTGTTCAGGCACAAACCACCGAACGGCCCTTGCTGGTTGAGGGGCGCAAGACTGTGTATCAACGGGTGCTGACCCGCCCCGGTGCGGTGCACTACGCCAGCCCGGCGGATGCCCCGACGCGCGGGTATCCGGCGTTTCAACCGCTTTATGTCTACGGCGTGCAACCCGGCTGGTACAAGGTTGGTCCGTCCATTTCCAAAGGCCCTGATGGCTGGGTGCAGGCCGGGTCGGTGGTGCCCTGGAAGCAGAACATCGTTGCGGCGTTCACCAACTCTGCTGGGCGCAAACAGCAAATTCTGTTCGCCAATGAGCCGCGCTTGCGCTGGTTGATGGAACACGAAGCCCTGCGCGACATGCAGACCCAAATCCTTTCCGAGATCGAAACCGGAGTTGTGCCTGATCACCGCGAAGTTGTGGCCGCCGAACCCAAGGAATTCGTCAATATCGTGGATCAGCTGTACCTGATGCCGATCCTCGAGTTTGTGCAGGACCTGCATCCGCTTAACTACGATGACAATTTGCTGATGAAAGTGGCTTCGGTCCCATTGCGGGACGAAGATGATGCAACGCCGCCGGCACAACAGGATTTCGACGCCGGCATCGTGTTCGTTCTGGATACAACCCAGTCAATGGAACGCTATATCGAACGCGCACAACGGGCGGTTGAAAGCGTTGTGCAGGATATTCGTGGCACTGAAATCGGCGAGCGCGTGCAGTTCGGCGTGGTGGCGTTTCGCGACAATACCGTTGCTGCACCCGGGCTTGAATACCGCACCCGCACCCTTTTGCCGCTGAAAAAGCGCAACGATCAATCTCCGGTGGTGGCCACAATTCGCGCGGCAACCAACGTCGCCACGGCCAATTCGCCGGGGTTCAACGAAGACAGCTTTGCCGGTGTCGAAGATGCGGTGGATCTGACCGATTGGGAAAACGGCGGCAACGATCCCTTTGATGCGCGCATTGTCGTTCTTGTCACGGATGCCGGGCCAAAAGACCCGCGTGACCCCAATGCGCGGTCTGAAATCGGCGCCAAGGAACTGCAGCGTTCGGCGCAAGACAAAGGCGTGGCGATCATGACGCTGCATCTGGAAACCGAAAATGGTGGCACGGCGCAGCATGATTATGCGCGCCGACAGTATCGCGATCTGTCCCGTTTTCATGACAACACATACTATTACGGCATCGAAAACGGCTCCGAACAGGCGTTTCAGGAAACCGTGGAACGGCTGGTGACGGCTGTGTCTGACGTGATCCGCGTGGCCCGCAACGAACCGCGCCAGTTGAACGAAGAAGAAACCTCGCCCGAGATGATCAATCTGGGCCTTGCCATGCAGCTGGCTTACCTGGGCCGATTGCAAGGCACCCAAGCGCCAGATGTGATTGAAGGCTGGGTGTCAGAACGCGCCGTCGAAGATCCATCGCGACTCGCCATTGAGCCACGGCTGTTGGTCAGCAAGAACGAGATGGCGACAATGGCCGATCTTCTGTCACAATTGTTGACGCTTGGTGAACAAAATCGTGGCGGCAACGATGCGTCGAACTTTTTTTCGCAAGTGCGCGATGTGGTGGCGCGGATGGCGCAAAACCCGGACCGTTTGATCAACACCGACAGCGACACTTTGGGTGGATCGCTCGAGTTTCTTGAGGACCTGCCTTACGAGAGCCAGTTGATGCTGACCACGGAACAGCGCTGGTCGCAAAGCGCGATGAACCGGCGTCAGATCCTGGATGGAATCCGTCAGAAGCTGGTGCAATACCGCAAATGGCTGCTGAACCCCGATGTTTGGACGCCGCTTTATGCAAACGCCCCGGACGGTGAATATGTGTTTGCGATGCCCTTTGACGTGCTGCCCTGATCGCTCATGGCCGCCGGTTTGCACATTCGCGACGCGCAGATTTCGCTGCGCGATGGGGACCGGGCGTTCCGGCTGTCGCTTGAGGCGCTGACCTTGCAAGCCGGGCAGGCGGTGGCCCTGACCGGGGCCAGTGGGTCGGGCAAAACGCTGCTGCTCGAACTGTTGGGCCTGTTGCGTGCTCCGGGTGCTGGCACGGGCTATGATTGGGTTGATGATCAGGGCGCCAAAAGCGATTTGGCCGGGCTGTGGCAAAAAGGGGCGCGCACGCCGGAACTGGCGCAAAAGCGCGGACAGGTCTTTGGCTTTGTGCCCCAGACCGGTGGCTTGATGCCGTTCCTGACCGTGGCCGAAAACGTCGCCTTGCCGCAGCGATTGAACAAGGTTGAAGACCCGGCTTGGGTGCGCGATTTGCTCGACCGGCTTGGTCTGGGCGAAGTCACGCGGCTGTTGCCCGGCGCCCTGTCGATTGGCCAACGTCAGCGCACCGCCATCGCGCGGTCTTTGGCGCATCGCCCGCCTTTTGTCATTGCGGATGAGCCCACTGCGGCGCTTGATCCGGAAAGTGCCGACAAGGTGTTGGAATTGCTCTTGGAAACCGCGCGCGATCAGGGCAGCGGCGTGATTTTGTCGTCTCATGACATTGACCGGATCGCGCGATTTGGCATCACTCGGATCACCTTGGGTACAAGCACGCAGAAAGACGGCTCGGTGCTGTCGACATTGGAGGGCCCGCCATGCTGATCGCATCTCTGGCGTGGCGCGATCTGATCCGAGACCGGTTTTTCCTGTTTTGCAACACCGCCGTGATGGTGGGCATTCTGGTGCCGCTTTTGGTGCTGTTTGGCGTTAAAAACGGGGTTTATTCTGCGTTGATTGGCGAAATGCTGGCGGATCCGGCGAATTTGCAGATCGACACGCAGGGCAATGCTTCGTTCTCGGAAAGTGATATTGCGCCTTTGTACGATTGGCCTGAAACCGCGTTCATGACCCCCAAAGTGCGCGGTCAGTTTGACTATATGAACGTGCGCGCCAAGGGCGGGCGGCGCATCAAGGCGGCGCTGATCATCCCGTCGGGCGCGGGCGATCCGACGCTGCCGAAGGGCACACAACTGAATGAGGGCGAGGTGATCGTCAGCGCACAACTGGCCGCCCAGCTTGAGCTGGAGCAGGGCATGGAGGTGCAACTGATCAGCCAGGCCGAAGACCGTCCGCGCCAATTGGTGCTGCCTGCGCGGATTTCTTTGGTGCTGCCCGAAACCGCAACAGCCGGGCGTGCGGTGCTGGCGCGGTTCGAAACGCTGGACCTGATCGAGGCGTTTTACGACGCATACAGCCTGCCGGAGTATGGCATCGAGGGCACCAAACCGCTGGCCGACCGGGTGGCGTCCTATGAGGGCGTGCGCCTTTATGCACACCGGCTCGAGGATCTGGCCGCGCTTCAGGTCAAGCTGGAAAACCATCTGGGCGTGGCAACCTCGGCGCGCACACGCGATGTGGAATCGCTGTTGGGTTTGGGGCGCAAGCTGGATCTGGCGCTGGGGTTAACGGCGGTGCTGGCCGCGATTGGTCTGGGCGCCGCGCTGATCTTGGGCTTTTGGTCGGATGTGGCGCGCAAAAAGGTGGTGCTGGCAGGGATTGCGCTGTTGGGCGTGCCCAGCCGCGATCTGGCGTTGTTCCCTGTCATTCAGGCGCTGATCACCGCGGTTTTGGGGCTGATTTTGTCCTTTGTGCTTTATGCAATTGCGGGCGAGGGGGCCGCGGCCTTGTTTGGTCAGGGCCTGCCGGACGGAGCAAAACTTGCGATCATCACAGCGCCGCAAGGCCTTTTGATCTGTGCTGGCGTGTTGGTTCTGGTGCTGGGCGCGGCTGGCTTTGCGGCGTGGTCGGCGCAGCGGCTGGATCCGGCTGTGGTGCTGCGGGAGGGGACATGAAACAGGTTTTTCTGGCCGCATTGCTGACACTGGCGGCGGGCGCAACGCATGCGCAAACTCCCGATTGTGATGAGCAAATCCATGCCGATTGGCCGGTCGAGTTTTATGATCCGGCTGCGGTCGACAAACCCGCCGATCTGATCCTGCCAATGCCGTACGGTGCTGCGATGGCGTTTCAGCGGGTTACGGTCCCGGTTGAGGCCGACGACCCGCTGGCGGACCGGCGGGTGCGATTGGGCCAATCACTTGATCAGACGGGCTATTCTGACTATCTGCACCCGGCCTTCCTGCGTGGCTCTTTCGCGGAGTCCGAATCGGGTGGCACGCATTACTACATTGCGCGCTACGAGCTGACCCAAGGCCAATATCGGGTGCTGATGGGCGATTGCAAAGCCTCTTCGCGCCGCGATCGTTTGGCGCAGGGCGATCTGTCTTGGTTTGATGCGGTCGAGGTTGGCCAGCTGTATTCGCAATGGCTTTACCAGACCCGCCCCGCCCAACTGCCCCGCGCCGATGACGCGCTGGGGTTCGCCCGGCTGCCCACGGAATCGGAATGGGAATATGCCACCCGAGGTGGCGCGCGCGTTGATGCCAACCTGTTTCCGGGCCTGATGTTTTTTGCCGAAGGCGAGCTGCGCGAATATGCCCGCTACAAGACCGGCTCGGGCAAGGGTCGGCTTGGCCCGATTGGTTTGCTCAAGCCTAACCCACTGGGATTGTTTGATGTTTACGGCAACGCCGAAGAGCTGATGCTGGAGCCTTTCCGGCTGAACGCAGTCGGGCGGATCGGTGGGCAAATTGGTGGGATCGTCACGCGGGGCGGTTCCGCCCTGTCGTCCGCCGAGCAGATTTACAGCGCGCAACGCACCGAATGGCCGCCCTTTGATGTGGCCACAAACGGGCCGCTGAAGTCCAACACATTTGGCATGCGCCTTGTGTTGGCCACCCATATCGCCACGTCAAACACCCGGCTGGATGCCATTCAGACCCGCTGGAGCGCGCTGGCTCAGGGCGACGCGGACGAAACCGAGGCTGACCCCGCCGCGCGCCTGACCGGGCTGATCGAGGCCGAGGTTGACCCGCGCCGCCAACAAGCGTTGTCGGATTTGCAGCTGGAATTCCGCCGCTCACGTGACCGCGCCCAGACCGCGTTGCAGCAATCGGCGCGCGCAACGCTGCTGGCCGGTGCGGTGTTTGTAGCATCGCTCGATGAAAACCACGGTGATATCGAAAACAAGGCGGCCAATATCCGCATGCTGGTGTCGGTACCGCGCGAAAACGAAAGCGCGTTTTTTCAGCGTCAGGTTGACAAACATGTCACCGAGATTGCGCAAATGCGCGAGCTGCGCTCGACCTATCTGCTGTCGTTTCGCGCTGCATTGGAAACGCTCAGCAGTGATATCGCGCCGGCCATTCGCGCCTCGGCCTACAACGTGCTGCGCGCCGAGCTTGAGCTGTCGGAACGCGGCGAAATCGTGCCGGTTCTTGATCGATTCTGGGCAGATCTTGAAATCTACGGCCAGCGCCCCGATATTACGCCTGAGGATCTGCTGCGCGTTGCACTTGATTGACGGTGCCCGCAGGCAGATGAACGGGGGTGATAATTGCCATCACATTTCCATTAATACAGGTTTGTTTGCCTCGACTTGGCCCCATTCAACCTTGACAATAGAGCTAGGGTTTGGTCCGCTCATGCGTATCAAATGATTTAAATTCCGACGATGTAACTTAAACACTTTGCATTGTCTGGCTACGGTTTAACCGGAGGAAAAAATGTTTAAACGGAATGTATGTGCCTCTCTTATCGCGGCAAGCATGGTTGTTGTGCCGGTGCACCGCGCCCAGGCGAATGATGCGGCGGCTTTGGTCGGCGGCCTGCTGCTGGGCGGGATCATCGCCAGCGAAGTCAACAAGAACAAGCGCCGCAAGACGCAGCGCACGACGCGCTCGAATTCGGCCGCCTATAATGCGCAACGCGCGCAGAACCGTGACGTGCAGTCAGCGCTGAACTATTTCGGCTACAATGTCGGCACTGTGGACGGCGCGCTTGGCCGTCGCAGCCGCGCGGGCATCAGCCAGTACCAATCCCAGATGGGCTATCAGCCGGACGGTCAGCTTGACCCTTACGAGCGTGATTTTCTGTTGGGCAGCCACCAGCGCGCACTGTCCAGCTCGCATCTGCCGCCATACAATCAAGTGATGGCATCGCAAGGCCCGAACGGTTTGCTGCGCACCTATCGCAACGAACAGCTCGGCGCAGTTGCCGCGCCGGCGCCTCAGCCCTATCAACAGCCGGTTCCGCAGCCGACGTATCAACAGCCTGTGCCTCAGCAGGCCGCCGCCCCGGTTCCACAACCTGTGCCGCAGCCGGTTCCCCAGCCTGTGCCACAGCCCGCACCAGCTGCCACCAACCCGGCGCTGCCTGCGTTCACCTTTGGCGCGGTCAACAAATCAATCAACGGGCATTGCAGCGAAATCAACGTGCTGACGGCGGCCAATGGCGGCGTCACCACAGTGGGCCGTGTGACCGACCCTGAATTCGCGCTGAATGAGCAGTTTTGTCTGGCACGCACCCACGCGATGGCCGAAAGCAAAGCAATCATCGCCACCATCCCGAACATGACTGACGCGCAGGTCGAAGCACAGTGCGGCGGTCTGGCCCAGGTGATCGCGCCGCAGGTCGATCAGCTCAGCACGCAGGGCCCCGATTCGGTCATGCGCGCCTCGGCGGCGGTTCTGCAAGGATCAGGCCAGCCAATCGCTCAGTTGATTTCGGGTGGCAAAGTTTGCCTCGGTGTCGGCTATCGCATCGACAATCCACAGATGGCGCTGGCCTCGGCTGTGCTGTTGGCCTCGGCCGGGCAGACCGGCTATGGCGAAGCGGTCAGCCACCACATGCGCGAAGGGTTTGGGACTGCCAAAGCCGCTCCGCAACTGTCGGGCGCATGGATGCAATCCGCGTTTAAGGCAACCGGACCTGCCGTGATGGGCCAGTCCGCTGACCGTGTTGCTGTGCTGAAATCCGCGATGGGCGGTGGTGGCGCGGCACAGGCCGGCGCATTGCCGATCTTCCCGTCCAATAATTAAGCGTCACATCAAAAGTAAACGCGCGCGCCTGCCCTGACCGGGGCGGGCGCGTTTGCATTTCAAACGGGCAAAAATTGTCTTGCTCGATGCGATGTGGCGCGCCATGTTCGCGGGTATGAGACAGGTCACAATCCCCAATCCGATGGATCGGCGCGGCACCGGGTGCGATCTGGTGGCGCAACACTAGGCTTGGCCCGCGCGCGGGTTTTGCTGTGTTATTCCTTGTCTTGCCGGATTCAACTTTATGATCGACACGCTCAGACTGGCCATTGATATTGGCGGCACGTTCACCGACACGGTTCTGATGGGGCCGAACCAACAGGTGTTGGGATCCAGCAAAACCCTGACAACTCATGACGCTCCGGCTTTGGGCGCGATTGAGGGCGCGCAACGGGTTATGGCCCAAACTGGGCGCCCGTTCAGTGATGTCACCGGCATGATCCATGGCACGACGCTGGCGACCAACGCGTTGATCGAACGGCGCGGCGCCCGCTTGGCCAGCATCACCACCCAAGGGTTTCGCGATATTCTGGCCATCGGATACGAGCGTCGTTATGCGCAATATGACATCGATCTGGTCAAACCGCCGCTGCTGGTGCCGCGGGCGCGCGCGCTCACGGTCAGTGAACGGATGTCGGTTGCGGGCGAGGTTCTGATCCCGCTGAGCTTTGACACCCTGCTGGAAGATCTTGATCGCACCGAGGCCGGGGCCGTGGCGATTTGCCTGCTCCACTCCTACGCCAACGGCGATCACGAACAGCGCTTGCGCGACCATCTTGCGCGCCATCGCCCGGCCTTGACGGTGTCCCTGTCCAGCGAGGTCAGCCCCGAAGCGCGCGAATATGATCGGCTTTCCACCACCGTGGCCAATGCCTATATCCAACCGATGATGGCGGGTTATCTGTCGGATTTCAAAGCGCGCTTTGACGCTTGCGGTTTGGGTGGGGCCATCTTGATGATGACGGCAGGAGGCGGGATGTGCACGCTTGACGCCGCCGCCCGTTTTCCCATCCGTCTGGTGGAATCTGGCCCTGCGGGGGGCGCCATTCTGGCGGCGACCATCGCCAAACAGGCCGGGCTGGATCAGGTGTTGTCCTTTGACATGGGCGGCACGACGGCCAAGCTGTGTCTGATCGATAAGGGTCGGGCGCAAACCGCGCGCCAGTTTGAAATCGCCCGTGCGGCGCGGTTCATCAAAGGCTCGGGCCTGCCGGTGCGCATCCCTGTGATCGAAATGATCGAGATCGGCGCCGGTGGCGGCTCGATCGCCAGTGTCGACACCTTGGGTCGCCTTGTTGTGGGACCCCAAAGCGCCGGGTCCGATCCCGGTCCGGTGGCCTTTGCGCGCGGCGGATGCGCGCCAACGGTGACCGACGCTGATGTGGTTTTGGGTTATTTGCGCCCCGATCTGTTTGCCGAAGGCCGCCTTCAGCTTGATGTGACCTCGGCACAGGCGGCGTTGCAGCAGGACATTGGCGCGCCCTTGTCTTTGGACAGTGCAGAACAGGCCGGCGACGGTGTCAGCCGCATCGTCGATGACGCCATGGCCAGTGCCGCACGCATGCATGCCGCAGAATCAGGCAAGGATTTGGGCGCGCGCACGATGATCGCCTTTGGCGGCAACGGTCCGGTTCACGCCACCCGCGTGGCACGCGCCGCCGGAGTGCGCCGCATTTTGGTGCCCCCCAGCCCCGGCGTTGGCTCGGCCCTTGGGTTCCTGTTTGCGCCAGTCGCTTTCGAGATCGTGCGCAGCCGCCATACCTTGCTAAAAGGCGCTGACACAGCCGCCTTGTCGTCGTTGCTGGCCCAGATGGAGCGGGACGCGCGCGCGGTTGTGGCCCAAGGCGCCGGCGCTGCCCCGGTCACCGCGCGCCGCGTCGCCTTTATGCGCTATGCCGGGCAGGGCCACGAGATCGAGGTGAGCCTGCCAAATTCAGATCTGGGCGCGCGCGATTTGCCAGGTTTGGCCGCCGCTTTTGAAACCGAATATCGCCGCCAATATGCGCGGCCCGTGCCGGGCATGGACATTGAAATCCTGAATTGGGCCGTGTCGGTGTCGACCGCCGCACCTGACGTGACCCTAAGCGCACCTGATGCGGTGCCGGGCAAATCAGAAACGGTCCGCCTGTTTTGCGATGTCACCAGCCAATGGATCGACGCACAGGTGATCGCACGCAGTTCTTTGGGCGCGGGCGACGGTATCGCTGGGCCCGCATTGATCACGGAGGCGCAAACCACCACTGTGCTCAGCGCTGATTTCACCGCCCGCTGCGACGAGGCTGGCAACCTGATCCTGACCCGCAAGGAGATCCCATGACCTCGCCCGCGCATTTGCAAGTGATGTGGAACCGATTGTTGTCGCTGGTCGAAGAACAGGGTCAAATCCTGATCCGCGCGGCGTTTTCGCCGATTGTGCGCGAATGCGGCGATATTTCAGCCGGGATCTTTGACGCCCACGGCCAGATGCTGGCGCAGGCGGTGACCGGCACGCCGGGCCACATCAATACCATGGCCGCAGCGGTCAAACATCTGATGGCACGGTTTCCAACCCAAACCATGCAGCCCGGTGACATCTATATGACCAATGACCCCTGGCTTGCCTCGGGCCATCTGAACGACTTTTTGCTGTTGATGCCAGCGTTTCTGGACGGGCAGGTTGTCGGGTTCACCTCGTGTACTTCGCATCTGGTGGATCTGGGCGGGCAAGGTATGGGGCCGGACGGATCCGACATCTATGACGAAGGGTTGCTGGTGCCGCCGTGCAAGCTGGTTGATCAGGGCACGCCCAACGCACTGCTGCTTGATATTGTGCGCGCCAATTCGCGCGAACCCATCGCCAACGAAGGCGACATCTATGCGCTGATCGCCTGTTGCGAGGCCGGGGTGGCGCGTCTGATCGAAATGATGCGCGACTTTGAGCAAACCGATCTGGACGCGCTGTCAAACTACATCATCACCACCTCGCGCAAGGGCACTTTGGCCGCCATCGCAGCACTTCCGCCGGGCACCTACGACAATGAAATCACCGCTGATGGCTACGGCGCACCGCTCACCTTGCGCGCGCGTCTGACCATCGCGCCGGGTCAGATCACGGTGGATTTCGCCGGAACCTCGCCCTGTTCGCCCAAAGGCATCAACGTGCCGCTGAACTACGCCGCCGCTTATACGGTCTTTGCGCTGCGCTGTTTGATCGGGCCGGACATTCCGAACAACGCAGGCTCGCTTGGACCCTTTGTGGTCACAGGCCCGCTGGGGTGCATTTTGAACGCGCAACATCCCGCGCCCGTGGCGATGCGCCATACGCTGGGGCAAATGACGCCGGATCTGGTGTTTGGCTGTCTGCATCAGGCGCTGCCCACGCGGGTACCTGCCGAGGGCGCCTCGTGCATGTTTGATCTGCCAATGCGCCATGTGCCCGACACCAAGGGGCGGTCCTTTGCCATCGAACCGGTGCACAACGGCGGCACAGGCGCGCGCCCGCACGCAGATGGACTATCGGCCACGGCGTTTCCCTCCGGTGTCTATGGCTCGCAGGTGGAAATCACCGAAAGTGCTGCGCCCGTTACGATCTGGCAGCGTGAATTGCGCCCTGACAGTGGCGGGGCAGGGCAGTTTCGCGGCGGGCTTGGCCAACGTATCGCGCTAAGTGCTGCGGAGGACGACGCGTTTTTGGTTTTTTTGTCTGTCGAACGGCTGGCGCACCCTGCCAAGGGAAGGGCGGGGGGCAAGGCAGGGGCTGCTGGGCGCATTCATCTGCAAGGCCAGAGCAATGACATCCCCGGCAAAGGCACGTTGCGGGTTGAACCCGGTGAGCGGTTGATCTTTGACACGCCGGGCGGTGGCGGCTTTGGCCCGCCTGACACCCGTGATCGCGCGGCTTTGGTCCAAGATCTGAACGAAGGTTTGGTGACCGAGCAGGGCGCTAAACTTTACGGGTCGCGCCAATGATTGCGCCGCGCCCGCATGTTGCCGCCCTTGCGCCTTACGCGCTGGCTGATCCGCTTGGCGAGGGCATGGTGTCGCTGGCCCAGAACGAAAGCTATTGTGCGCCAAGTCCGGCGGCCTTGCGTGCGGGGCAAGACGCGCTTGCCCAGAACGCGCTCTATCCAGATCCCGATTGGCAAGCCCTGCGCGACGCGATCGCGCAAGTGCACAGGCTGGATGCGGCGCATGTGCTGTGCGGCGCAGGCTCGATGGAGCTGATTGCGGCCCTGATGGCCAGCTTTGTTGGCCCCGGCGATACCGTGCTGGCCAGCGCTTATTCCTATGCCTTCGCGGCCACAGCTGTGGCGCAAGCCCAGGCGCATTTTGTGCAGGTGCCCGAGCTTGATTTGCAGGTTGATGTGCGCGCCATTGTCGAGGCGCTGACCCCTCAAACCAAAGTCGTTTTCCTTTGTAATCCGGGCAACCCGACCGGCACAGCCATCGCGACCTCTGACATTCTTTGGCTGCGCACGCAGTTGCCTGATCGGGTTTTACTGGTTCTTGATCAGGCCTATGGCGAATTCCTCGATCCTCAGCAGCCGCCCGGAGACTTGTTTGACCTCACCACTCTGGGCAACACAGCGGTCTTGCGCACGATGTCCAAAGCCTATGGTCTGGCGGGCGCGCGGGTGGGCTGGTTGTACGCCGCGCCGCCGCTGTTAGAGTCGATCCGCAAACTGCTGCTGCCCAACAATGTCACCGCCGTGTCCCAGGCGATGGCCACCGCCGCGATGCTGGATCAGGATTACATGGGTCGTTCAGTCGCGCAAACCATCGCCAGTCGTGATCACTTTTGCCAGGATCTGCGCGCGCTTGGTCTGCAGGTGCCGGTGTCGGCGACCAATTTTGTGCTGGTGCGGTTCGGATCGCTGCAGCGTGCGCAACAGGCAGATCAGGCCTTGCGCGCCCATGGGGTGATGACACGCACAATGGCAGGATACGGGCTTGGCGATGCGTTGCGCATCACCGTGGCCGCCCCGGATGTGATGCGGCGCGTCAGTGATGTGTTAAGGAGCTTGAAGTGATGGCAAAAGCCCCCCGCAGCGGCGCAAAAATCGGTGTTTTGGTGCCTTTTACCAACACCAACCTTGAACCCGACTTGCAGCTGATGTGCCCCAGCGGGGCCACCTTGCACGCGGCGCGGTTGGGCGGCTATGACGTTGATGAAATTCCGGGATCTGATCAAATGGCAGGTCTCGGCGCGTCAGATCTGAGCGAGCCTTTGCGCCTGATGTCCGGGGTGCGTCCGTCGGTTGTGCTTTATGGCTGTACGTCGGCCACGTTGACCCACGGCCCCGCCTTTGACCGCGATCTGGCGGCTGATATCCATGCGGCCTCGGGCGCGCATACGTTGACGGCGGCTGGCGTGCTGGTGAATGCGATCCAGACCATCGGAGCTACAAAGGTCGGTTTCGCCTCGCCCTATTTGGGGGAAATCAATGATCAGGCCATGGCGTTTCTGGGCGAGGCGGGCATTGAAACCCTGCGCTGCGCCGATATCGGGCGGGCGTTGGGCAATTATGGCCAGGGCGAGCTGTCCCCGGACGAGGTGTTTGATCTGGCCTGCCGCGCTGATCACGCCGAAGCCGAAGCAATCGTGCTGAGTTGCACCGATATGCGCGCGGTTGAAGCCATCACCCGGATCGAGGCACGGCTGGGCAAACCGGTGATCAGCTCGAACCAGGCAATGATGTTTGGGCTGTGCCGCCTGCTGGGCCTGGCGCGCGAACCTCAGATGCCGGGCGCGCTGTTTGCTCAGCTGGCGCCAACGATGGAAAACGCGCCCCAGTAAGACGGATGATACTGAAACGCGGGGCGGGTTGGATCGTCAAGCACCGCATGGGTGGCCGCTTGCAACGCGCTGGCATAGCTGAGATCGCCGTCATCGTTCAGCGCCTGAAACAAGCCCGTCGTCATGTCGACCGCAGCTTCGGAATAGACCGACCAATGGGTCACCAGTAGTGATCGCGCGCCCGATTGGAAAAACGCGCGGGCCAGACCAGACAAGCCGTCTTCGTCCCCGCGATCGCCTGCCGCCGTGTTGCAGGCTGACAAAACCACCAGATCCGCATTCAGGTTCAGGGATGCGATTTCGCCCGCCGTCAGCAATCCGTCATCTTCCAGCGACGCCTGCGCGGGCGGGGTCAGAACCAAGCCGGGTGCGATGCCGCCCGCTTCGCCTGCGGTCAGACCGTGGGTGGCAAAAACCACAACGTCAAACCCTTCCAGTGTGCCGTTCTGATCCATCGATTTCAGCTGCGCTTCGGTGGCATCGGCGCCCAGATGGAGGGCGGCGTTTTGGGGCCCAAACCCTTTGGCAATGGCCTGCAATTCGCACACCGCATCTGGCAGACGGGGCAGGGCAGACAGGTATCCGACATCGGCCAAAGCCACGCCCGTGGCGCGGTCCGCACCGGCGATGTGGCTGGTCATGGGCGGTGCTGCGCGCAGGGCCGCAAGATCCAGCGTGTCGCAGGCCACCGATGCGGGGGCGCCGATCACCGGATCGCCAAAGCCGACCATGCGCTGCAGTTTGCGCGGCGCGCGAGGACCATCGCGCAGTGCTCGCAGGCTGGTGATCGAGGGCAAAACCGAAATGGCGTGGCTGCGGATCATCCAGTTTGCGCGGCGCAAACGTTTGGGCGTGCCCGGCGTTGTGACCAGCGCCGCAAAGGGCAGGCGCAACATGTCCGAGGGCGGTGCGATGATCAGGTTGGGGTAGTTTTCAACAATGCCATCCAGCCCGCCAAACAGATCGCGGTAAAGGCTGTGGGCGGCGTCAAAGTCAAAATGCCCGCGCGGGTCGGCGGCTTTTGGCCCGCCAGCTTGCATGGCGCCGCGCAGCCCTTGTGCGCCGCCGCCCGAGCACCCGGGATCACTGATCGCCACATCGCAACGGAACGCCTGAATGCGTGCGCGCA
>JBGCDD010000189.1:0-21913 GCA_045105075.1 Sedimentitalea sp.
GGCCAGCGTTTGCAGCGCATCGCCTTTGCGAAACAACACGCCCAATTCGGCGGCGCGCCCGGTGCCGACCATGATCGACGTGGGCGTGGCCAACCCCATGGCGCAAGGGCAGGCGATGATCAATACCGACACCGCCGCCACCAGCGCCAGCCCAAGAGCGGGGTCGGGGCCAAGGGTCAACCAAATCAACAGAGTCACCAGCGCCGCAAGCATCACGGCGGGCACAAACACGGCTGTGATGCGATCGACCAGCGACTGGATCGGCAGTTTTGCCCCCTGCGCCTGCTGCACCATGCGAATGATCTGAGCCAGCGTCGTGGCCTCGCCCACAGCCGTCGCGCGCATGTGCAAAACGCCGGTGCCGTTGACCGTGCCGCCAACCAGCGCGCGCCCGTCGTCGACCTCGACCGGGATGGGTTCGCCGGTGATCATGCTTTCATCTATGAACGAGCGCCCGGATGTCACGATGCCGTCGGTCGGCACACGCTCGCCGGCACGAATGATCAGCGTGTCGTTAACGCTGATGTGATCCAGCGGGACGTCTTCGGTCGTGTCACCGCGCACCCGCCGCGCGGTTTTGGGCTGCAATCCAACAAGCCGGGAAATCGCCGCGCCGGTGCGCCCACGGGCCCGCGCCTCAAGCCAGCGGCCCAGCAGAATAAGCGTTGTGATCACGGCTGCGGCCTCGAAATAGACCGCGCGCGTGCCGATGGGCAACACAGCAGGCCACAGCAATGCCACCATCGAAAACAGCCAGGCCGCACCTGTCCCCAAAGCCACCAGCGCGTTCATATCAGGGGCGCCGCGCAGCAGGGCGGGCCCGCCTTTGGCAAAGAACATCCGCCCCGGACCGGCCAGCAATGCGGTGGTCAGAGCACCCTGAATGGCCCAGGATGTGGTGTGCCCGATCGTCGCCATGATCCAATGGTGAAACGCCGGGATCAGATGCGCGCCCATTTCCAACACGACCACCGGTACAGCCAACAGCGCGGCCATTGCGACCTGACGGGCCAGGGCCTGCGCATCGTCCTGCGCGCGGGTGTCGGCTGTTGCGCTGGCGGCGCTTGGTTGCAATGTCCCGTCATATCCGGCAGCGCGCACAGCGGCCAAAAGCGCCGGGCCGGGGGCGGTGCCGTCCAACGTTTCCACCTGTGCCCCACGTGTGGCCAGATTGACGGACGCGGCCAGAACCCCGGGCACCTGGCCCAGGGCCGTCTCGGCCCGGGCCACGCAGGCGGCACAGGTGAGGCCGCTGAGCTGCAATTGCGTTGTGTGGCGCGCCGCTGGATATCCTGCGTGCTCAAGTGCTTGGGCCAGATCCGCGCTGGCGTCGGCGCGTGACACAACCACCGAGGCCTGCGTGTTGGCCAGATTGATATCTGCCTTTTCCACCCCCGACACCGCGCGCAGCGCATTTTGCGCGCGCCCGACACAAGACGCACAAGACAATCCGGTCACCTGAAACGACAGCGCGTGCGACATTGTGAAACCCTTTGTTTGAGCCTGACATAGGGCTTCCAGTCACTGGAAGGTCAAGGGCTTTCGCGCATTTTGCGGTTTCCAAGCCCTGCATCGCGCGTCATTCTGAGCCTAGCTTTGCAAGGACGCCCGTTATGACCGTTCGCTTTTTTTCCGATAAATCCCGGCCGGTGCATCTGGGGTCGTTCCCGCTCGAGCGGTTGGCGCGCACCACAATGCCAGATCTGACGCAGGTTCCGGCCCATGACACGCTGTTGTTTTCGCGCCCCGATACGCCAGCCTCGATTGTCAACGCCATGGCGGATTATCAGGCGATGATGGACGCCATTCGCGATGGTCTGGTCAACAAAGCCCAGGGCGCGATTCCTGCCGACAGTCACGAACGCGCCAACCATCTCAAGGCGTTTGGCTATTTCTCGGACGCGGCGATGGTTGGGGTCGGGCCGGTGCCGCCCGAGGCGCGGTTGCAAACGCCATCGCGCAATCCCGGCATTGATCAGCTGCGCGAGGATCTGCGCACGCGCCAGACCAAAACGCTGGCTTCGGGTATCGACATGATCATGGCGGATCTCAAGGACTCGATGCAGGCCCCGCCGCAAAGCATCGCGGCCCATACCCACAGCGTTGTGTTTCTCTATGACATGCCACGTGATCCGCGCGTCGATGAGCCAGGCACCGATTGGCTGGAGGATGCGCAGGCCCACCGCGCGGCGCTGCGCGCCAGTGAAACGGCGGTGGTTCTGGCCAATTACATCCGTCTTCTGGGCTGGGACGCCACTGCGCACACTGCCACGTCCAGCGATGTGGATCTGAACAAATTGGCCGTGGCGGCGGGGCTTGTTTCGCTGGAAGGCGAGGCGTTGGTTGCACCTTACATTGGCACGCGGTTTGGATTGGCGGCGTTGACCACGACGCTCGATCTGGCCACGGACGCGCCGCTGGCCCCTGCGGATCAGCAGCCTTGGTTCAAAACCAAAGGTCCGGCGTGGTGGCTGGGGGCCGGGTTCGCACGTTCGGCGCTGAACGGCGATCCGTTCAAAAAACGCGATTTTGCCGACGGTCCGCACCCGTTTGAAACGCTCAAACGGGTTGAAATACCTACCACCTATATCGACGAACCCAATGTCGCCCGTGTGCCCAAACGCACCGATATGTTCGCGCGCGCGCAGTTTGGCGACATGGGCAAACCGTTGCAAGACGGGGCAAAGGGCGGGCATTACGCGCGCAAATCCGCGCCCTCAATGGCGCAGCGTCGCATGTTGGGGGCGTTTGTGTTGCTGCAAGACGGCGTGTCCGAAGCTGGCCCACGCCCCACAGACGCCGCGCGCAATGCCGCCAACATCAAAGCCGCCAGCTATTTTCTGGGCGTCGATGCGGTGGGCCTGTCGCGCTGCCCGGACTGGACCTGGTACAGCCATGACGCGACCGGAGCGGTGCTGGATCCGCCCCATGATCAGGCGATTTCCATGATCATCGACCAGGGCTATGAAACCATGGAGGGCGCGTCGGGCGATGATTGGATCAGCGTGGCACAATCAATGCGGGCCTATTTGCGGTTTTCGCTGCTGGGCGGGGTGATTGCCAAACAAATCAGGAACTTGGGCTATTCGGCCAAGGCGCATACGGTGCTGGACGGCGAAGTGTTGCAGCCGCCATTGCTGTTGCTTTCGGGGTTGGGCGAGGTCAGCCGCATTGGCGAGGTGATCCTGAACCCGTTTCTGGGTCCGCGTTTGAAATCAGGCGTTGTCACCACGGATATGCCGATCAGCCATGACCAACCGATTGATTTCGGGCTGCAGAAATTCTGTGAATCCTGCAACAAATGCGCGCGCGAATGCCCCAGTGGTGCGATCACCGCCGGGCCCAAGCTGATGTTCAACGGCTATGAGATCTGGAAAAGCGACAGCCAGAAATGTGCGACCTATCGGATCACCACGCCGGGCGGGGCGATGTGCGGACGCTGCATGAAGACCTGTCCGTGGAACCTTGAGGGGTTGTTTGCCGAAAAGCCGTTTCGCTGGGCGGCGATGAATGTGCCAAAGGCGGCGCCGGTGTTGGCAAAGCTTGATGATATGGCCGGGCATGGCGGGCTGAACCCGGTCAAGAAGTGGTGGTGGGATATTGAGCTGGAAGAGGATGGCGGCTATCGCCCCACGCCACATCCGGTGAATGCGCGCGATTTGCAGCCTGATCTTGAGCTGAAATACGAGGATCAAACGCTTGCGGTGTATCCAGCGCCACTCGCGCCGCATCCGTATCCCTATCCGTTCCCGATGGACCGCGAGGCCGGGATCGAGGCCTATCAGGCGATGGTCACCGCCGAAACTTACCGTGCCAAACGCGCGGCGGGCGAAACGGGCGCTTGGGATCACACCTATTCCAGCGACACGGAAAGCCCGGTTTTGCGGGTTCAGATCACCCGCGCCGAGGCGATGACGCCGGATGTGACCAAGTATGAATTTGCCACGCTGGACGGCTCGGACTTGCCGGAATGGAGCGCGGGTGCGCATCTGGATATCGTGGTGGCGCCGGAATTCTTGCGCCAATATTCGATGTCGGGGGATCCGGCGGACCGTTCCAAGTTCCAGATCGGGGTGCTGCGCGAAGACGCCGGGCGTGGTGGCTCGGCGCTGATGCACCGGATTTTCAGTGAGGGGCGCAAGATTTTTGTGTCCAAACCGATCAACCATTTCCCGCTGGATGAAACGGCCTCCAGGACGTTTTTGATGGGCGGGGGCATTGGCATCACGCCGATGATTGCCATGGCCCATCGCCTGCACGCGATTGATGCGGATTTCGAGGTGCATTATTCGATCAGCAGCCACGGCGCGGGCGGGTATCTGGATGATCTGGCTTTGGTTGCGTGGGCCGATCGCGTGACCTTGCATGTGTCCGATCAGGGCAGCCGCGCCGATCTGGATGCGGTTTTGGGCGCCTACCGCGAGGGTTATCATGTCTACACCTGCGGCCCGGAGCGGTTTATGAGCGCAGTGATCGACGCCGCCGAACGCCAGGGTTTTCCGGACGAAGCCCGCCATTTGGAGTATTTCTCGGTGCCCGAGGTGCCAGAGTACGAAAACCACCCGTTCACGGTGCGGCTCAGCGATGGGCGCACGTTCGACATTCCGGCGGACAAAACCGCGACCGACGTAATGACCGCCGCCGGTGTGGCCATTGATGTGAAATGTTCTGACGGGCTGTGCGGCGTGTGCAAATGTCAGCTGGTGTCGGGCGAGGTCGAGCACCGCGATTTCGTGTTGTCCAAGGCGCAGCGTGAAACGTCGGTGATCTTGTGCCAGTCGCGCGCGGCCGCGCCCGGTGGCGAGATCACGGTCGACCTTTAGGTTGCAGGAAACGCGGCGGCCTGGATACGACGGGCCAGATCGGTGATTTGTTTCTGATCCTGCCCGCCGATCAGCAAAAAGCGGTGGCTGGGGCCAGACCAGCTGTAACTGGCCAGCCCGGCCAATTGCTGTGGGCCGCTGTCTTGCGAAGGGCCCGCCATCAAACACAGTGCCAGGGGCGTGCCGGCGGCGTCGCGAAACACGATTTGCACCAGCGGGTCCGTTTCAAACCCCAAAACCTGGGCGCGCGCCAAGGTGACACCATCCAGATCGCCCAAAGGGCCAGGGTCAAGCGCCAGCCCGACCGCGGTGGTTGCGCGTTGGAATTGCACGGCCAGCGTGGCGTCGTCGCTGTTCAATTGCGCCACGGTTTCGGGCACATAAAGCGCCTGATAACGCGCGACTTCGGTGCGCCAATCCGAGGTTGGCCCGCTGAGCACCGCAGGGTTCAGCGCCCAGCCGATGCCAAGCCCGGCGATCAGCGCGGCCACCAGCGACAGGGTGGGGCGCCAGATTGGGCTGGTGTCGGGCGCGCGCAACTGGCGTTGCAGATCCTCAATGCGCGCGGGGTCAGGAAGGTGCGCCATCGCCTTGGCCACGGGGCGCGCGGCGGGGTCGAGCGCCATAATACGTCGCTCAAGCGCGGGGTTTTCGGCCAGTTCCGCGCTGAGCCGGGCGTCTTGGTCTTCGGACAACGTGCCGTTCAAAAAGGCGCGCAGGACATCGTCGTGGGGGTGCGCGGGGTCGTCGGGCGGGGTCATTTGCGTTGCCTTTCGGGCGGGGCCGGTGTGTCGTCTTTCAGGTCGGCCAAAGCAGCGCGGGCGGTGTGCAGGCGGCTCATGATGGTGCCGATCGGAACGTCAAGAATCTGTGCTGCCTCGGAATAGGTAAAATTTTGCACATAGACCAGATCCACTGTGGCGCGTTGAGCTTCGGGCAGCTGCATGATCCTTGTAAACACTTCGGAGATGAAAGTATTCATTTCGGCGCTGGGTTTTTTGTCGATCAGTTCGGACGGGTGCGCCGTGTCGAGCCCGCCGGTTTTGCGCACCGATTGGGCGCGCAACTCGTTCAGCCAGATCGAGCGGCAAATTGTCATCAGCCAGCCCATCAGCGTGCCTTGGTCCTTGTAAAGATGGTGTTTTTCCAACGCCCGCAGGCAAGTTGACTGGGTCAGATCATCGGCCACATCGGGGCGCCCGGACAGCGAAAGCGCAAAGCGCCAGATCGCCGGCACATGCGGCGCAATCTGTTGGCCGAAGTCAGGTTTCGATTTTTTTCCAAATCTCATCGAATAATTCGCGCAGCCTTCGTGTTACCCTTTCACTGCCCCACCGGATGGGTCAGCGAAAAAGGTAAAGGGGAGGACTAAAATGCTCAACACACTAATCCGTGCGACCGCTTTGGTTGCAATGACAACTCTGGCGCAGGCGGAAAGCTGGAGTTTGGATGCGGACGCATCGAAGCTTTCATTTGGGTCGGTCAAAAAGGACAGCGTCGGCGAGGTGCACAGCTTTGAGAGCCTCAGCGGGCAGGTTTCAAGCGATGGCAGCGTTGAGGTGGTGATCGATTTGGCCTCGGTTCAGACCAATATCGACATCCGAAATGAACGGATGCTCGAGCATGTGTTTGGTGCGGCCACTCAGGCGAAACTGAATGCGAAAATCGATATGGCGGCGTTGAATGCGGTTGCGGTCGGCGGCACGTCGGTGGTCGACATCGAAGGCGCGCTGTCGCTGGTGGGTCAGCAGATCGATGTGGAAACCGAGCTGTTTGTGGCCCGTCTGTCCGAGCGTCAGGTGATGGTGACCACCAATGATATGATTTTCCTGAGCATGGAAGAGGCCGGGCTGAATGCGGGCATTGATACGTTGCAGGCGCTGGCCAAACTGTCGGGCATCACGCGCACGACGCCGGTGACCATGCGGCTGATGTTCACCACCGACGAGGTCAAGGCCGCCGTGGTCACGCCCAGCCCGGTCACGCTGGCGGCTGTTGGCGACGAAAAGGCCGGCAAGAAAGTGTTCAACCGGTGCAAGGCGTGCCACAGCCTGAAAGCCGAAAAGAACGGCGTCGGGCCCAGTCTGCATGGCGTGTTGGGGGCAAAATCCGCCAGCGTCGAAGGGTACAAATATTCCAGCGCTATGATCGAGTCCGGTCTGGTTTGGGACACCGAGACGCTGAGCGCTTATCTGGCCAATCCCAAGGGCGTTGTGCCGGGCACGAAGATGGCGTTTCGGGGTTTGCGCAAGCCCGAGCAGATTGACAATGTGTTGGCCTATATCACCGCCAACAGCCAGTGATCAGCCGCCTTTGAGGCGTTGCATCAGGTAAACTTCGCTGTCCGGGCGCACCGGCTCGGTCAGCCCGGAGGCGATTATTTTGCCATCCACCGCCACTGAAACGCCCGCATCAATGGGCGCTTTCAGGGCGGGGCAGGCGATGACAAGAGCGCTCAGAACCTCGCCCACTGTTGTCGCTTCGACTGTGATCACTTCTTGGCCGTCGGTCAGGGCGCGCAGCCCTGACCAGAGGTTGACGTCAACCATTCTAGGCGTCGAGCGCTGCCAGAATGCGCGGCGGCGACATCGGCAATTGACGCAAGCGCACACCGGCCGCTGCGGACACCGCGTTGGCAATCGCCGCCAGCGGTGGGCAGATCGAGGTTTCGCCGACACCGCGCACGCCGTAGGGGTGGCCCGGGTTTGGCACTTCCACGATCACCGTGTCGATCATCGGCAAATCGCTGGCCACAGGGATGCGGTAGTCAAGGAACACCGCGTTTTGCAGCCGCCCGTCATCGCCATAGATGTATTCCTCGTTCAGGGCCCAGCCGATGCCTTGGGCCGCGCCGCCCTGGTACTGGCCTTCCACGTAGGTCGGGTGGATCGCCTTGCCCGCATCCTGCACAACAGTATAGCGCACGATGGATGTTTTGCCGGTTTCGGGGTCGACCTCGGCATCAACGATATGGGTGGCAAAGCTGACGCCGGCGCCTTCGGGTGTGGCCTCGAAATGGCCCACGATCGGGCCTCCGGTGGCGCCCATGATGGCGGTGATTTCGGCGATGGGCAGCGGATCAAAGTCGCCCGCATTTGGCCCCGATGGCACGGCACAACCGTTTTCCCATTTCACCGCATCTTCGGGGATACCCCATTTTGCCGCCGCCCGGGCTGACAGCTTTTTGACCGCATCGCGCGCGGCCTCGATGGTGGCCAGTCCACTGGCATAGGTCACGCGGCTGCCGTGGCTGACCTCGTTATAGCCCAGCGTCGCAGTGTCGGCGACAGTGCAGCGGATGTTTTCATACGGGATGCCCAATTCCTCGGCGGCCATCAGCGCCATCGACGCGCGGCTGCCGCCAATGTCGGGCGTGCCCACGGAAATCGCGGCTGTGCCGTCCTCGGACAGGGCCAGTGTCACAGCGGTTTCGCCGCCATGGTTGAACCAGAACCCACAGGACACGCCGCGCCCTTGGCCGGGTTTGAGCGGCGCCGAATAGTGCGGGTGCGCTTTGGCAGCTTCCAGCGTTTCGACCAAGCCGATGCGGTCGAATTTGGGGCCAAAGCTGGCCTTGGTGCCCTCGCGCGAGGCGTTTTTCAGCCGCACATCAAGTGGGTCGAGGTCGAGCTGTTTGCACAGCGCGTCGATCACCGATTCCACCGCAAAAGCCGCCATCGGCGAGCCCGGCGCGCGGTAGGCGGCCTGTTTCGGGCGGTTGGCAATCACGTCGTAGCCGATTTGCTTGACGTTTTTCAGCGCGTAGGGCGCAAAGGCGCACATGGCGGTGAATTCCATCGGCGCGCCGGGAAAGGCGCCGCCTTGCAAGCGGAACACACCGCTTGCGGCGGTGATGGTGCCGTCTTTGGTCATGCCGATCTTGACGTCCATCGAGGTGGACGAGGTCGGCCCCGTGGCGCGGAACACGTCCGAGCGTGACATCACCAGTTTCACCGGCCGTGAGGTTTTGCGCGACAAAGCCAGCGCGACAGGTTCGATGAACACCGCCGTTTTGCCGCCGAATCCGCCGCCGATTTCGCTGGCGGTGACGCGCAGCTGGCTGGTTTCGATCCCGAGCAAGGCGGCACAGATTTTCTGCACGTTCCAATGGCCTTGGGTGCAGCACCACAGCTCGCCTTTGCCATCGCTGGACAAGGTGCCCATGCAGGCGTGGGGTTCGATGTAACCCTGGTGGGTGGCTTCGGTCTTGAAGCTGTCCTCGATCACCAGATCGGCGGCGGCAAAACCGGCCTCAACATCGCCGTGCCCGCTTTCGTGATAGCGCACAACGTTGGGGTGCAAACCCTCGGGCACGGAACTGTCGGCGGTGCCAGCGCGGATCACCGGCGCGTCTTTGGCCATGGCCGCGTCCACATCGGTGACATGGGGCAGGATGTCATAGACAACCTCAATCAGCTTGGCGGCATCGCGTGCGATCAGCGCCGACGTGGCGGCCACGGCGGCAACCGCGTGCCCGTCATAAAGGGCTGTGTCGCCGGCCATGACGTTTTCAAGGATGTCCCAAGTGTCGCCCGTTAACCCGGTGGCGAAATCAGCGCGGGTGACCACGGCCTTGACGCCGTCCAGCGCCATCGCCTTGTCGGTGTTGATCGAGGTGATGCGCGCATGGGCGTGCGGGCTGCGCACGATGGCGGCGTGCAACATGCCGGGGGCGGTGACATCGGCGCCGTACAATGCGCGCCCGGTGACCTTGTCAAAGCCGTCGGGGCGGTCAGGGCGGGTGCCAACATAGGTGAAATCGGTGGTTTTTTGTCCGTCCAGGGCCATTACGAAGCCTCCCGCATGTCAGCGGCTGTGTCCATCACAGCGCGCACGATTTTGTCATATCCAGTGCAGCGGCAGAGGTTGCCTGCCAGCCAATAACGCACCTGGGTTTCGGTGGGGTCGGGGTGTTTTTCCAGCAGCGCCTTGGTGGCCACCAGAATGCCCGGCGTGCAGATGCCACATTGCAGGGCTGCGTATTCGATGAACTTTTTCTGCAACGGATGCAGCGCGTCGCCCTGGGCGATGCCTTCGACGGTGCCGACCTCTTTGCCCTCAGCCTCGGCGCCCAACACCAGACAGGCGCAGACCACACGGCCATCCAGCGTGACCGAACAGGCGCCGCAATCGCCGGTGCCGCAGCCTTCTTTGGAGCCGGTCAGCCCGAGCCGGTCGCGCAACACGTCCAGCAGGGTTTCGCGCGGATCGCACAGAAATTCGACAGAGTCGCCGTTGACGGAAGTTGTGACGTGAAGCTTGCTCATGATGTGGCCTTTGCGCGCTCATAGGCGATTTTGGCGGCGCGGCGGGTCAGAACGCCGGCGACTTTGGTGCGAAATGCGATGGTGCCGCGTTTGTCGTCAATCGGGGAACAAGCGGCCGAGGCGGCAGCGGCCAGTTTATCAAGGGCCGCATCGTCCAATGTGGTGCCGATGATCGCATCTGCGGCAGCCTGTACCATGACCACGGTGGGGGCCACAGCGCCCAGCGAGACGCGCGCGGTTTTCACCACATCGCCCTCAAGCGTCAGGTTGACCGACGCGCCGACCACGGCGATGTCCATTTCGGTGCGCGGGGTGAAGCGCAGGTAGGCGTCGCCGCCTGCTGCGCCGCGCGCCGGGATGTGCAGTGCGGAAATCAGCTCGCCCTTTTGCAGCGAAGTGCGCCCGGGGCCGGTGGGAATGTCTTGCACGGAAACGGTGCGGGTGCCGTCCGGGCCAGTGATCGACACCGTGGCATCGGCGGCGAACATGGCGGGCACAGAATCAGCCGCCGGAGAACCGTTGCACAAATTGCCGGTCAGCGTGGCGCGGCCCTGAATTTGGGTCGAGCCGACCAGATCCATCGCTTCGACCAGACCGGGCCAGGCGGCGCACAGACCTTCGTGTTCGCTCATCTCGGCGCCGGCAACGGCAACACCAAGGGTCCAGCTGCCGTCGTCGTTTTGGGTGATCGCTTTGACGCCATCGATCTTTTTGACGTCAATCAGCGTGTCGGGCGTTAGGATGTCGGCGCGCAATTGCACCAGAACGTCGGTGCCGCCGGCGAGAAACCGGGTGGCCCCTTCGGCCTGCGCGGCGATCCCGGCGGCGTCGTTGAAATTGGCGGGTGTGTGATAGTCCATGTGGGCTCCCTGCACTTGGAATGGTGCGCTTTGGGCAAATGTTAGACCAAGCCTGCAGGCGGGTCTATCGGGACGCGACATTTGCGCGGTGTTTTTTGACTCCCGCCCTGTGCGGGCTTTGGCTAGGGTGCGCGAATGGATGATATGACCGCCCCCCCGCAGAGCTATCTGGTGCCGCTGCCTGTGCGCAGTGTCGTCGCGCGCGCCCAACCCAAGGGCCTGCCGGTGATCCGCATGGGATATAATGAGCTGCCCTTTGGGCCAACGCCCGGTGTCGCCGCCGCCATCGCCGATTTTGCGCGCACGCCGAATTTTTACGGGGGGCCGGGCTGTGATGAGGTGCGTCTGGCCTTGGGGCGGATCAACGGGATTGATCCTGACGAGATTATATGCGGCAACGGATCCGAGGAATTGCTGGACGTGATCGCGCGCAACTTTGTGCGCCCGGGCGATGAGATTTTGATCTCGGAATTTGGCTATATCCAGTTTGCGCTGACGGCGCATCGGCTGGGGGTGGATCTGGTCAAGGCGCCCGAGACCGGATTTGCCACAGATGTGGATGCGCTGCTGGCGGGGGTGAGTGCGCGCACCCGTTTGCTGTTTCTGGCCAATCCCAACAATCCAACCGGGACCGTGGTGCCTTTGGCAGAACTGGAACGGCTGGTGGCGGGGGTGCCCGAGCATGTGGTGGTGGTGCTGGATTTGGCTTACGGCGAATTCACCGGGTTTGAATATTGCGCCGGTGTGCATGCGTTGGCGGGGCGACAGCGCAATGTGATTGTGACGCGCACTTTTTCCAAGGCTTTTGGTCTGGCCGGGTTGCGCTGTGGTTGGGCGCATGCGCCGGCGGACATGTTGCCGGGATTTTATGCCGCGCGGGGAATGGGCAGTGTCAACGGAATGGCGCAAGTGGCGGCCAAGGCAGCTCTCGAGGAGATGGACGAGGTGCGCGCGCGCGTCGATTTGATCGTGTCCGAGCGCGACCGGGTGGCAGCTGCGCTGCGCGACCTGGGGGTGCTGTGTTTGCCCAGTGGCACGAATTTCCTGATGGCCACGGTCGACGGGCACGGCGCCGAGGTGACGGAAGCGTTGGTCGAGTATTTGTTTGATGAGGGTGGTTTTGTGGTCAACCGCACCCGCGAGGCAGGGTTGGAACATTTCCTGCGGTTTTGTCTGTCATTGCCGGAGCACAATGACCTGTTGATTGAGACAGTGGGTCGGTTTGTGGCGACACTGGGCGCGTGATTTTGGGGGGCATCCCTGAAGGGGAGAGCCGGGGGGTGGTCCCCAGACGAGAGATAGCTGGGGGCCAGCCCCCAGACCCCCGGAGTTTACTTTGAAAGATGAAGGGATCAGACGCGCGGCGGGAGTTTGTTGAGGTGGCGCAGCATGTCGACAAAGGCGGAGAGGCGTCCGCGTTGGTAAGCGGCGGTATCAAGGCCTTCGTAGTCCATGAAACCCTGTCCGTCGCGCAGGCCTGTGCGGCCCTTTTCCATGTTGGATTTGACGATGTCGGGCGCCTGGAAGCGCGTGTCGCCGGTGGCGTCGGACATGTAGTTTGACGCGTGATAGAGAATGTCGCCGCCGCCCCAGTCGATGAATTCGAGCAGGCCCAGCACAGCAAAGCGGAAGCCGAAGCCATATTTGGTGGCCTTGTCGATGTCTTCTGCGCTGGCGACGCCTTCTTCGATCAGACGCGCGGCTTCGTTCATCGCCAGCATCTGGATACGGGGCACGATGTAGCCCGGGCTAGGGGCGCAGGTGACGGGGACTTTGCCGATGCTTTCCAGCAGCGATTTCAGCCGGGTGGTGACGTCTGGGTCGGTGTGATCACCGGGCATCAGCTCGACCAGGGGGACCAGATAGGCGGGGTTGAGCCAGTGTGCGTTGAGGAAGCGTTCGGGGTGAGTGACGAAGGTTTGCAGCTCGGTGGACAGGATGGTCGACGTGGTTGAGGCGATGATGGCATCGGCGTTGGCGTGTTGGCAGATCAGCGCGAAGGCGGCCTCTTTCGGGCCGAGAAGTTCGGGCACGCCTTCAAAGATCACCTGCGCTTGGGCGAGCTTGTCCGCCTCGGTCAGCGGCGCGATGCTGATGCGGGCCAGGACGGTTTCGATATGAGTGTCATCGAGCATGCCGAAGCTGGCCAACATGGCCAGTGTGGAGCGTATGTCGCTCAGGGCGTTCGATTTGAGGGTCTCAAAGGCGTCGCGCGGGCGGTCTTTGGCATCCAGCAACAGCACGTCATGGCCGCTATAGGCAAAGGCGATGGCCATGCCGCGCCCCATGCGACCCGCGCCGACCGCGGCGATCACAGGCCGCGCTCCAGCATCGTTTGCAGCTGGTTCGGGCTGTGGTCTGCAAGTCCAAGTGCGCTGAGGGTGCGCCCGTTTTGGTGGAAATCATCGTCGCAAATGGCGCTGCCCAGGGCCAACAGACCGGTGGCGGTGGGCGCGGGAACGCCGGCCCAATCGGCGACCGAGACCAGAAAGGCGAGGCCGATCGCAACGTCTTCGCGCATATAGCGATGCCGGGTCAGCACCAGCTGTTCGCGCCAGTCGCCGCTGTCGACCAATCGGTCGTGGGCCATGTTGCCATACATCCACTCCGGGGCGTCGTTGTCATAGTGATCGGCCAGCGGGAAATGCGGCGCGCCGTAACCCAGAGCCTCACGCAGGGCGATGCGTTCGCCGTCAAGCCGAGTGGTGACGCGGCGGATGCTGGGTTGGGTGCCTTCATTGTGAATGTCCCAATGCTCAAAATGCTCGATCGGGCCGGCGTTCATCAGGATCAGGGGCGGGTGGATGATGGGCCCTGCGTTCATCAGCGCGCCCGACAGCGCGTCACCGCAGGGTTCGACCGACGGGTAGGCTTGTTTGATCACGGCCATGGCCGCGTTTGCGTTTTTATGCGGGAACACGCCTGTGGGCAGGCGCGTGGCGCGGGTGGTGATGGCGATGGTGTCGGGGCCGTGCAGGCGCGTGAGGTAGGGCAAGGTGCCTGTCTCTGCAAAGCTGAGATCCGCCAGATTGCCGGCATCGCGGATAATCTTGGCCATCATCCAGCTGCCAAAACTGCCCGGCGGCAGCAACACCACTTGGCCATCTGTCAGATGTGGCGCCAGGGCGCGGGCGATGTCGGTTTGGGCGGTGGCCGGGGTCGGGCAAACGATCAGCTCGGCGCCCTTGACGGCCTTGGCGATATCGGCGGTGACGACAGCCAGTGTGACGGGGCGCGTGCCCTCAAAATCCTTCAGGGTGAGCTGATTGGTGCGGTCTTGCAGCGCTTTGATTGCGCGTGTGTCACGGCGCCAAAACCGCACGTTGTGGCCTTGGGCTGTGAGGTCCACGGCCGCTGCGACCGAGCCATTTCCGCCCCCCAGAACTGCGATTTCCATGTCAAACTCTCCTGATTTCAGTGGCATCCGTGCGCTGATCGGTGCAGAGTTTTTGGGCTATGCGCGCCGGTGGTGGCCGGGTTTCGGGCAATTGACCAAGGCCCGGGTGATACGGCTTGCAATGGTTACATGAAAATGCATGTATTTTAAAAAGACAACCAAAAAGACGTACAACGCAAGGGAGACGACACGACATGACAGTATTCAACCGATTGACCACAACGCTCAGCGGGGCCGTTGCGGCCATCGCGATCACCGCAGGCTCGGCCTGGGCCGAAGACCGTGTGTCGGCTGTTCACGCCTTTCCGGGCTTTTTGGTTTACACCAAAACCTTCCTGGCCATGGTTGACGACATCAACGCGCGCGGCAAAGGCATCGTTCAGATCGACGTCAAGGGCGGCCCCGAAGCGATTGGCATGTTCCAGCAGCCCGCTGCGGTCCGCGACGGTGTGGTTGACATGGTGCACACGCCCGGCAGTTTTTACGGCAAGTCCGTGCCCGAGATTGACGCGATGGTGGGTGCCACGGTCACGCCCATGGAAGCGCGCGCCAATGGTGGTGCAGCCTTGATGGATGCGGCGCACCAAAAACGTATGAATGTCAAGCATTTGGGCTGGATCGATGGGGGCGTTCAGTTCCACATCTACATGACCAAAGAGCCGAAATTCGATGCCGATGGCGTGGTCGATCTGACCGGCGTCAAGCTGCGCGACAATCCGATTTACCACGCGTTTTTCGAGGCTTTGAATGCGACGACAGCGTCGATGCCATCGACCGAAGTCTACGCGGCGCTGGAAAAAGGCGTTGTGGATGCGTCGGCCTGGACCTCGATCGGGATCATGGATCTGAAGTGGGACAAGTTCGTGAAATACCGGGTTGATCCTCAGTTCTACAACACCGACCTGGGCGTGATTTTCAACAAGGAAAGCTGGGAGTCCCTGAGTGCGGAAAGCCAGACGTTGATCCAGGATGTGGTCATCGAGTGGGAAAAGAAATCCTATGATGACCGTCAGGTTGATGTCGCAGCAGACGCGGCCGAGCTGCAAAAGCGTGGCATGAAATTTGTGACCATGTCGCCCGAGGCGTCGGCCAAGTACCTCGAAAAAGCCGATGGCGCCGCTTGGGGCCGCATGGAGGGGCGTTTGTCCGAACTGGGCGACAACGCGTCTTATGACGCGATCCGCGCGCTGTATCACAAGTGATGCGATCCACGATCAGATCCGGCGTGCTGTGCGCCGGATCTAACCTCGAGGCGCTGTGATGCGTGTGATTGACGCGATTTGCAACTTTCTGGCCATTTTGGCCGGGGTTTACCTTGTTGTTATCATGTTTGGAATCGTTTTTCAGGCGACCGCGCGGTCGTTTGGCTTTTCCGGTTCGTCGCATGTGTTCACCTTTTCGGAATACGGGCTTCTTTACATCGTGATGGCGGCGTCGCCCTGGCTGGTGCGCTTGCGTGGCCATGTGTTCATCGAGATGTTCACCGCCGCTTTGCCGCCCACCTTCGGACGTGTGTTTTCGCGGGGTGTGGCGCTGTTGTGCGTGGTGATCTGCCTGTTTCTGGTGTGGTATTCGGGGGCTAACACGCTGCGGTCTTATAACTTTGGCGATGCGGATATGCGCTCGCTCGATATGCCCAAATGGATGTTACTGATTTCGATGCCGATCTGTTTTTCGCTGATGGCGATCAATTTTCTGCGCTTTGTGTTTGGCCCGGAAACGCTGCACACCGGGCAGGCGGGCGTGCATGAATAGGCGGGGGCTGGCCTGATGGAATGGTACATGGCGCTGTCCTTCCTGTTGGGCATGATCCTGTTTTTCATGTTTCTCGGGGTGCCGGTTGCGTTGGCGTTTCTGGCTGCCAACATGATTGGCGCGACCTATTTCATGGGCGGCAACGGCGATCTTTGGCGGCAAATGTCGCGCGGGATCGGGCAGCTGACCAACAACGCGCTGCCCACGGTGACCACGTTCAACCTGATGCCGGTGCCGATGTTCCTGCTGATGGGCGAGATTTTCTTTCACACCGGGCTGGCCAACAAAATGTTCGGTGCGGTCGACAAGCTGATGGGGCGAATCCCCGGGCGATTGTCGTTTGTGACGGTGGCCGGAGGCACGGCCTTTGCGACGCTGTCGGGGTCGTCGATGGGCTCCACCGCGCTGCTGGGCTCGCTGATGGTGCCCGAAATGGAGAAGCGCGGGTATAAGAAGAAGATGGCGATTGGCCCGATCCTGGGCACTGGTGGTCTGGCGATGCTGATCCCGCCCTCGGCGCTGGCGGTGTTGCTGGCGACGCTGGCCAATCTGGATGTCGGCGCTTTGCTGATCGCTGGCGTGATCCCGGGGCTGATGCTGGCCTGTTTTTATGCGCTGTTGATCCTTGCGATGTGCCTGTGGGACCCGTCTGCCGCGCCCCCTTACGAGGTCGAGCGCACCAGCGGGCTGCAAAAGCTGGGCCTGCTGGTTACTGACGTGTTGCCGATGATGTCGATTGTTGTGGGCGTGATCCTGTTGATCATGAACGGCTGGGCAACGCCGTCGGAATCCGCCGCGTTTGGCTGTCTGGGTGTGCTGGTTCTGGCCGCACTCTACCGCAAGCTGACATGGCAGGGCTTTGTCAATTCGGTTACTGGGGCCTTGCGCGTCACCACCATGGCGCTGCTGATCATCTTTGGCTCGGCCACGTTTTCCGCGCTTCTGGCTTTTTCCGGAGCCAGTGCTGGGCTGATCAAATGGGCCACGCAATTTGCCTTTGATCCTATTTTCATGCTGTTGATCATGTTTGTGATCCTGCTGATCTTGGGCATGTTCATGGACCAGCTTTCGATGATGTTGCTGACCGTGCCGATCTTTTTCCCGCTGGCGGAAACGCTGGGCTTTGATCTGATCTGGTTCGCGGTCATCGTGCTGCTTGCGCTTGAAATTTCGTTCACCACGCCGCCCTTTGGTTTGCTGTTGTTTGTGATGAAAGGCGTCGCGCCGCCGGGCACGACGATGCGCGATATTTACATGGCCGCGCTGCCGTTTATCGGCTGTTCGATCTTTCTGGTCGGCTTGCTGATCGTGTTCCCGCAGATCGCGCTTTGGCTGCCGGGGCTGGGGCAGTAATGGGCCAAACTCTGGCGCAAAAGATCATCGCGCGCGCCGCCGGGCGCGACCAGGTGCAGGTGGGCGAGATTGTGATCGCCCGCGTCGATCTGGCGATGATCCACGATTCTGGCGGGCCCCGGCGGGTCAAGCCGATCCTCGATGATCTGGGCGTTGGCGTATGGGATGCGGACAAGGTGGTGGTGGTCACCGATCACTATGTGCCTGTGTTTAATGACGAAACCCGCGCGATCCAGAAGTTGACGCGCGACTGGGTGGCAGGCCAAAACATCCGCGCGTTTTACGACCAGATGGGCATTTGCCACGTGGTTGTGCCGGAACAGGGGCATTTGCATCCCGGCATGTTTGTGGTCGGCGGCGACAGCCATTCGCCCACCGGCGGCGCCTTTGGCACCTACATGTTTGGCATCGGCGCCACCGAAATGGCCGGAGTTCTGGCCACCGGCGAGATCTGGGTGAAGGTGCCGGAAACCATCCGCATCAACTGGTCCGGCAGCTTGGGCGCGCGCGTGACGGCCAAAGACATGATGCTTTTTGCCTGCGGTCAATTGGGCATGGATGGCGGGCGGTACGGCGCAGTCGAATACACCGGAACAGGCGTTGCGGGCTTGGGCATGCAAGACCGCATGACCCTATCCAATATGACAGCCGAGCTGGGCGGGCAGGCGGGCTTGATCGCGCCCGATCAGGTCACCGCCGATTGGCTGGCCGCCGCTGGCGCGCCCTGTGATCTGGACTGGCACTCTGACGCGGACGCCACATGGGCGTCGCACCACCGCTATGACGCGGACGCGTTGGTTCCGCAGGTGGCGGCACCCCATTCTCCGGCCAATGCAGGCGATGTGACGGACGTTGATCCAATCCCTGTTGATGTCGCTTATGTGGGCGCGTGCACGGGGGCAAAACTGGCCGATCTGCGCATGGCGGCTGATATTTTGCGCGGGCGTCGCCTCGCGCCGGGGGTGCGTTTGCTGGTGGCGCCATCATCCGCGCGCGATCAGGCCACCGCCACGTCCGAGGGCGTGATGGCCGTGTTCGAGGACGCCGGCGCAACGATTCTGCCCAATTCCTGCGGCATTTGTGCGGGTTACGGCGCCGAGCGGCTGGGCGAGGACATCACTTGCATTTCCTCAACAGCGCGGAATTTTCAGGGTCGCATGGGCGCTTTGTCGTCCAAAGTCTGGCTCGGCTCGCCTTATACCGTGGCAGCCTCGGCAGTGGCGGGCCATATCATTGACCCGCGCGAGGTGGCCCCGTGATCTGGCGTTTTGGCGATGACATTGACACTGACGTGCTGGCCCCGGGTCAGTATATGAGCGGCGGTATCGACAAGCTGGCCGCCCATTGTCTTGAAGCGGTGAACCCCGAATTTGCGGCCCGCGCCCGTCCGGGGGATATCGTGATTGGCGGGCGGAATTTCGGCGTCGGCAGCTCGCGCGAGCAGGCGGCGCAAGCGTTGAAACATCTTGGCATCGCGGCGGTGATCGCGCCGAATTTCGCAGGTATTTTCTATCGCAATGCGATCAATCTGGGTCTGCCTGTGCTGGTGGGACACGTGCCTGAAACTGTGCGGACCGGAGACGTGGCCGAAATTGACATTGAAAGCGGCATGTTGCGCGCCGGAACGCAGGTGCAATGCGAACCACTGCCGGGCTTTTTGCTGGACCTGATCCGCGCGGGCGGGCTTGTGCCGCATCTGAAACAGCGCTTTAAATCGGCCTCATGATGGATCTGAAACAGCGTTTGACGCGCGACGACATTTTGCTGGCTCCGGGGATTTACGATGCTTTGTCTGGGCTTTTGGCGCAGCAAGCCGGGGCCGAGGCAGTTTATCTGTCGGGCGCCTCGATCGCGTATACGCGCCTTGGACGCTCTGACATCGGGCTGACCTCGGTCAGCGAAGTGGCCGACACGCTGGATATGATTTGCGACCGGATTGATCTGCCGGTGATCGTGGATGCGGACAATGGCTGGGGCAATGCGTTGAACGTTTTGCGCACGGTGCGCCGGTTTGAACGCGCAGGTGCTGCGGCAATTCAGTTGGAAGATCAAAGCTATCCCAAACGGTGCGGCCATCTGGCGGGCAAATCGCTGATTTCCGCGCAGGCGATGGTCGGCAAGATCCGTGCGGCGTTGGACGCGCGCGACACCGCGTTGATCATCGCGCGCACTGATGCAATCGCGGTGGAAGGGTTCGAGCCGGCGTTGGAACGCGCCGAAATGTACGCCGAGGCCGGCGCAGATGTCTTGTTTGTGGAAGCACCGCAGGACCCGGCGCAGATGGATGCGATCATCGCGCGGTTTGGCGGGCAGATCCCGCTGCTGGCCAATATGGTTGAGGGCGGCAAAACCCCGATGCGCAGCGCCCCGGAATTGCAGAAAATTGGCTATAGCATTGCGATTTTCCCCGGTGGACTTGTGAGGGCGCAAACCCACGCGACGCAAGCGTATTTCGCGCGATTGCTGTTGGACGGCACGACGCAGGGTTTGCGCGATGAAATGGCCGATTTTGACAGGTTGAACGACGTCATCGGCACTCCGGAGCTGCTGGCGCTTGGCAAGACGTATGATGGAGAGACCCCCTGATGGACCCTGTGACGCTGGCGATTTTGAACGGACGGCTGGAGCAGATCGCCGATGAGATGGACGCCACTCTGTTCCGATCTGCGTTCAACCCGATCATCGCGGAAGCGCATGATGCCAGCCACGGGATTTACGATGCTGCGAACGGCGACACTCTGGTTCAGGGCAAATCAGGGTTGCCGATTTTTGTCGGTGTTATGGCCTTTGCAGTCAAGGCAGTGATCGACAAAGCCGCGCGCGATGGCGATCTGGTTGACGGCGATGTCTATATTTTCAACGACCCCTACGATGGCGGAACCCATCTGTCGGACTTTCGGCTGGTGCGCCCGTTGTACCGGGATGGCGCGGTCTATTGTTATCTCGCGTCGGTCGGGCACTGGCACGATGTGGGCGGCAACGTCCCGGGCAACTACAACCCCGAAGCCACTGAAAGCTTTCAGGAAGGCATGCTGATCCCGCCGGTCAAACTGTTTCGCGCAGGTGTGTTGCAACAGGATGTGGTTGATATTTTGCAGGCCAATTCGCGCCTGCCGGGCTCGGTCTTTGGTGATCTGAATGCGCAGATCAACGCGCTCGATCTGGGCGTGCGTCGGTTGGGTGCGTTGCTGGATGATTATGGCGATGACACGGTGACCGCAGCGCTGGCCAGCTTGCGTGATCGGGCCGGCAAAATGATGCGCGCGCATGTGGCAGGGCTGCCCGATGGCACTGTTTCAGCCGAGGATTATCTGGACAATGACGGGATTGAAGACGCGCCTTTGAAGGTGGCGCTTGATCTGAAAATCTCGGGTGATCAGATGGTTATGGACTTTTCGCGCTCGTCACCTGCGTGCCGCGGGCCGGTGAACATTTCGCGCTCGACCACGGTTGCGGCCTGTTATGTGGCGCTGAAACATGTGTTTGGCGATGTTCCCGCCAACGCGGGTGTGTTGGATCCGGTTGACTTTGTGATTGACGAAACCTCGCTTTTGGCGGCCAAGGCGCCGCGTCCTGTGGGAGGGTATACGGAAACGATTTTGCGTCTGATTGATGTGGTTTTTCAAGCGGTTGCACAGATCGCGCCGGAACGCTCTAACGGCTGTGCTTATGGCACGATCAACGCGCTTTCGATCGCCGGGCACCGGGCCAACGGGCAACGCGGGGTGATGTTTTCCTTTTTTGGCGGGGGGCATGGCGGGCATCCGCTGGGTGATGGGCTGAACCACGGCAACGCGCCGATTTCCACTGCGACCATTCCGCCGTTGGAGATTTTGGAATCGGCCTATCCGGTGAAGTTCACGCAGTGGGCACTGCGTCCGGATTCCGGCGGCGACGGTCAGTTTCGCGGTGGACTTGGCGCCACCTACGAGATTGAATTGCTTGAAGAAAGTGCGCAAGCCTTCCTGTTTGGCGAGCGTGGCAAATACGCGCCTGCCGGGGTTGTGGGCGGCGGTGAAGGTGCCAAAAATGTCTTTACCTATCCCGGCGAAGACGGCCCGGCGCATCCGCCCATGGTGTCGAAAATTGTCGGCGTTGCGTTGAAAAAAGGCGAGCGCGTGCGCATCGATACGCCCGGCGGCGGCGGGTACGGGCCTGCCGATCAACGCAGCGGCGATGCGAAAGCGCGCGACCGCGAGCTTGGCTATGTGACGGAGCGCAGCACATGAGCAAGCTGGTTGGGGTCGATGTGGGCGGCACGTTCACGGATGTTTTTGTGTTCGATCAGGCCACGGGCGCGATTTCGGTTTCCAAAGTGCCCTCGACCAAGGGCGATCAGTCGGTGGGCTTTGTGGCCGGCATCGAACAGGGCGCGGGCGACTTCGCCAGCCTTGCAACAGTCATCCATGGCACCACGGTGGGCACCAATGCGCTGCTCGAACGCAAAGGCGCCAAGAC
>JBGCDD010000190.1:0-12668 GCA_045105075.1 Sedimentitalea sp.
GCATCAACTCGCGCGCCGATCTCGCCCATGCCGACGCGGTGTTCCAAACCCGCGCCCGCGCCGCTCTGCTGGACTCTGGCGTCACCCTGATGGTCCCTGACACCGTGTATTTGGCGCAAGATACCCATATCGGCCCCGACACCGTGATCGAACCCAACGTGGTGGTTGGCCCCGGCGTCACGGTGGAAAATGGCGCCACGATCCGGGCTTTTTCGCATCTTGAAGGTTGCCATGTCAGCCGCGGCGCCATCATCGGCCCCTACGCGCGCCTGCGTCCCGGCGCCGAGCTGGCCGAAAACACCCGCGTCGGTAACTTCGTGGAAATCAAGAACGCCCAGATCGCCGAGGGCGCCAAGGTCAACCACCTGTCCTACATCGGCGACGCCACCGTGGGCGCGGCCACCAACATCGGTGCGGGCACGATCACCTGCAACTATGACGGCGTGATGAAGCACCAAACCACCATTGGCGCAGGCGCGTTCATCGGCTCCAACACGATGCTGATCGCACCGGTCACAATCGGCGATCGCGCCATGACAGCCACCGGATCGGTGATCAACAAAACCGTGCCGGCCGAGGCGATGGCCGTGGCGCGCGTCAAGCAAGACAACAAAGCAGGCTATGCGACCAAATTGTTCGAAATGTTAAAGGCCAAAAAGGCCAGACGAGATAAAGGCAACAAATAATGTGTGGAATTGTAGGGGTCCTGGGCAATCACGAAGCCGCACCCATCCTTGTCGAAGCGCTCAAACGGCTGGAATATCGCGGCTATGACAGCGCCGGAATCGCCACCATCAGTGAGGGCGATCTGGAACGCCGCCGCGCGCTTGGCAAACTGGTCAACCTGTCTGATCTTTTGGTGCACGAACCCTTGCGCGGCAAGGCCGGCATTGGCCACACCCGTTGGGCCACCCACGGCGCGCCTTCGGTTGGCAACGCCCACCCGCACCGCGCCGGGCGCGTGGCTGTGGTGCACAATGGCATCATCGAAAACTACCGCGATTTGCGCGCCGAACTGGCCGATGCGGGCGTGGAATTTTCCACCGAAACCGACACCGAAACCATCGCGCTGATGACCGAACACTTCATGGGTCAGGGCGACGACGCAGTCACCGCCGTGGACAAAACCCTGGCAAAACTGACCGGCGCTTTTGCGCTGGCCTTCCTGTTTGACGGCGAAGAAGACCTGATCATCGCCGCGCGCAAAGGCTCGCCGCTGGCCATCGGGCACGGCGACGGCGAAATGTTCGTTGGCTCGGACGCCATCGCCCTGTCGCCGCTGACCGACCGCATCACCTATCTCGAAGAAGGCGACCGCGCCGTTCTGACCCGCACCAGCCTGGATATCATCGATGCCAACGGCGCGCGCGCCAACCGCGCGATCAAAAAGATCAAGCTTGACGCGACGCGAATCGACAAGGCCGGCCACAAACACTTTATGGCCAAAGAGATTGACGAACAGCCAACGGTGATCGCTCAGGCGCTCACCCACTACTTGCCTACCGGCGCCACCGAAGTGTCGCTGCCCGGTGAAGGCCTTGATTTTTCAAAGGTTCAGCGCCTCACCATGGTCGCCTGTGGCACCGCTTACATCGCCTGCCTGACGGCGAAATACTGGTTCGAGCAGATCGCCAAGATCCCGGTCGAGGTCGATATCGCCTCGGAATTCCGCTATCGTGAGCCACCCATCACCGAGGGCACCGTGGCTTTGTTTGTCAGCCAGTCCGGTGAAACCGCCGACACGCTGGCCGCACTGCGCTATTGCGAAGGCAAGGTCGACAAGATTGTCTCGGTGGTGAATGTGCCAGAAAGTTCGATCGCGCGGGAAAGCAACCTTGTGTTGCCGATCCATGCGGGCGTCGAAGTGGGCGTGGCCTCGACCAAAGCCTTCACCTGCCAGCTGACTGTTTTGCTGATGCTGGCGATCAAGGCGGCCACTGACACTGGAGCGCTCAGTTCCGAACAAGCGGCTGATCACATCGCCAGCCTGCGTGGATTGCCTGCCGTCATCAACACCGCACTTGATCAAAACACCGCCATCCAAAAGGCCGCCCAACGCCTGTCAGAAGCGCGCGACGTGCTGTTTTTGGGGCGTGGCCTGATGTTCCCGCTGGCATTGGAGGGCGCGCTTAAACTCAAAGAAATCAGCTATATACACGCCGAAGCTTACGCATCTGGCGAGTTAAAACACGGCCCCATCGCCTTGATCGACAAACAGATGCCTGTTGTCGTCATGGCGCCCACCGACCATCTGTTCGACAAGACCGTGTCCAACATGCAAGAGGTCATGGCGCGCAAGGGCAAGGTGGTGCTGATTTCGGATGAAACCGGTCTGGCCCAGGCCAGTGACGGCGTGTGGTCCAGCATCATGATGCCCGCCGTGCACCCAATTTTAACCCCGATCCTCTATGCCATCCCGGCGCAATTGCTGGCCTATCACACCGCTGTGGCCAAGGGCACCGATGTCGACCAACCCCGCAACCTCGCCAAATCAGTCACGGTGGAATAGATGGCCAAACAGTTTGATCACATTGACGCCGCTCAGCAGAAATTCATCCAAGAGCAGCACATGTTCTTTGTCGCCTCTGCCGCGCCGGAAGGCCGGGTGAATATGTCACCCAAGGGCATGGATTCGCTGTGCATCACCGGACCAAACACAGTGTTGTGGATGAACCTGACCGGCAGCGGCAATGAAACCGCAGGCCATCTGGCGCTGAGCCCGCGCATGACGCTGATGTGGTGTTCGTTCACCACCCGCCCGATGATCATGCGCTGTTATGGCACCGCGCGCGCAGTGCATGAAGGCGACCCCGATTGGGAGGCGCTAAAGGCGCAATTCCCCGACCACCGCAGCGCCCGGCAAGTTTATGAAATGACCGTGGATCTGGTGCAAACGTCCTGTGGCTATGCCGTCCCTTTCATGGACTACGCGGGCGAGCGGGACACAATGCAAAAATGGGTCGATGGCAAATCCGACGCGCAACTGCGCGACTATTGGCGTGACCGTAACACCGAAACCATCGACGGATTGCCAACCGGCGTGCCCGTCTGATCCAAAACTGATTGAGCCACGCCGAACATTGCCGTGACTCAATGCAAGAACGTTGAACAGCCATTGCATTTGAATCAGGTCGGGGTCGATTTGGGCTGAGGATCTCAAAAACCATCGTCATGAAGGCCTTGCGGTTGACTTTTCACGTCTTGGTAATCGACTCGAACGCATTTCATAAGGCGTTATCATTGTTCATCTCATGCAAAAATTGCACGATCCGAACAATGCGGCCGTTCGCAAAATGACAGTTCAGGCTGGACAGGAATTGGCGAACCGCGCTCTCGTGCAAAAAGCCCAACATCAGAAACGGCGGTTTTAAGAAGCAAATGGTGCTCATCGAGAAATCAATCCTTGGCTGTCGTGCCTTGGCGCCACGAAGTCAGGTTTGAAACATCGGGTGGACCCTGGATACTTTCGTCCTCAAAACCTGCCCGCTGTGCAACATGGGATCAATCTGTACACGCTTGGGGCTGACGATCTGAAGATCCGCGTATCCTTCGGTTCAATCGATATCAGCACGCGCATGTTTGCACCAATTGTTCGCCTGGGCAGCAGCGCCCTTGATCCGGGAAAAGATGCACCATAGGGCTTTGTGCAAAAGGATCGACCCATGCATGTTCCCTATCTCGACGCGCTGAAAGCGCTGGCCGATCCAGCACGCGCGCCCGACATGGCACGTTATCATAAGGTGGAACGCGAATATCTGGGCCTGACCAATCCGCAGATTAACGAGATCACAACCACGTGGCGGCGCACGCTGGACGTGGACACACGTGTGACGCTGGCAGAGGAACTGTGGCGCACTGACATTTATGAGGCAAGGTTGGCTGCGGCCAAGCTGCTGACGCAGGCGCGGTTGCGACCCGATAACCCGGCCTTTGCGCTTATCCTCACTTGGGCGCCCGATTTCGACAGCTGGGCGATTGCCGATCACGCGTGTATGGCCGGACAGCGGCGCTTGCTGGCCGATCCATCACGCTTGGATCAGATTGAGGAATGGACCACGTCTGATCACATGTGGACACGGCGCGCGGCGTTGGTGATGACACTGCCCTGGACCAAACAGAACCACCCCAAGCCCGATGATCTGGCGCGCCGCGACCGGATTTTGGGCTGGGCGGCCAGCTATGTGCCAGACCCTGATTGGTTTATTCAAAAGGCCATTGCCTGGTGGCTGCGTGAATTGTCAAAGCACGACGCGCCCAGGGTGCGGGCGTTTTTAGAACAGCATGGCGATGCGATGAAGCCGTTTGCGCGCAAAGAGGCGGCGCGCAAATTACCTGAATCCAGCGTGCTTTAGCTTTCTGAAATCACTTCGACTTCTACCAGATCGGCGGGCGAGAACCCAAGCGCCTGGATCGCAGCCAGCGAGATTCGGCTGCCGGCCGTCGTGGGCCCATCAATCGGGATCAGTGTGACTGGCGTGCTGGTGCCATTGGGCGCGGTGATGCGCCCGCCCCGTTCGCTGGCAACCAGCGGGGTTTCCAGCCAAAGCCCCGGCTTGGTCGGATCGCCCAGCGACGCTACGGTGATTAGTGCACCCGCACCCACTGGATCGGCCGGGCGAAGATTGCCCTCGTCGGGGGGGGCCTCCCCCGCCTCCTCGGGCAACGCGGCCTGATCGGCCACGGGCGCTTCGATATCGACGGCCGGGTCTTGGGATTGTTTGGCTGGCAAAAGCGCGCAACCTGCAAAAAGCGACACCGTTAAAACGGGGAAAACCAGAACATATCTCATGCCCATCAGAATAGGCGAGAGTTTGGGCAATGTCACATCTCTCTTGCTCCTTTGGCCTGCGCACCTTACCTCTTGTTCCATGAATGCACCGTTGATTGATCCGTTCGCCCGCGCCATCACCTATTTGCGCGTTTCCGTCACCGACAGGTGCGATTTCCGCTGCGTTTATTGCATGTCGGAAAACATGACCTTTTTGCCCAAACGCGAATTGCTAACGCTCGAAGAGTTGGACCGCATGTGTTCCACTTTTATCGGGCTGGGCGTTGAAAAGCTGCGCATCACCGGCGGTGAGCCTTTGGTGCGCCGAGGCATCATGGGGTTTTTCCAATCGATGACGCGACACTTGGACTCCGGCGCCTTGAAAGAACTGACGCTCACCACCAACGGATCGCAGCTTGAGAAATACGCCGCTGACCTGTTTGCTGCCGGTGTGCGTCGGGTCAACGTATCGCTTGATACGCTGGATGAGCAAAAGTTTGCGGATGTCACGCGCTGGGGGCGGTTACCGCAGGTTTTGCGTGGCATTGATGCGGCGCAAAACGCTGGGATGCGGGTGAAAATCAATGCCGTGGCGTTGAAGGGATTTAACGAACCCGAATTGGCCGAAATGACCAAATGGTGCGCAAGCCGCGATATTGATCTGACCTGGATCGAAGTGATGCCGATGGGTGATATCGGTAACGAGGACCGTCTGGATCAGTATTGGTCTTTGAAGGATGTGCGCGCCGCCTACGCCAATCACTATACTGTCACCGATCTGGCCGAGAATTCGGGCGGCCCTGCACGCTATGTGCGTCTTGAGGAAACCGGGCAGAAAATCGGCTTTATCACGCCGCTGTCACACAATTTCTGCGAGAGTTGCAACAGGGTGCGTTTGACGTGTACTGGCGAATTGTTCATGTGCCTGGGCCAGGAGGACAACGCCGATCTGCGCGCGCCGTTGCGCGATCACCCCACCACTGATGTGCCATTGCAGGAGGCGATTCGCGCCGCGATTTCGCACAAGCCCAAAGGCCACGACTTTGACTATTCGCGCCAACGCGCAGACGGTCAGATGACCCGTCACATGAGCCATACGGGCGGCTGATGCCAACGCCGCCGCTGCTGGTGCGCCTCTATCGCGCCGGCACGACTGTGATCGTCCCGTTTGCGTTTTGGCTGGTTTCGCGAAAATTGCGTCGCCAGAATGTTAAAATCGAACGTGTGCATGAGCGGCTCGGCCACGCCAGTCTCGCACGTCCGCGCCGACCCACAGTTTGGTTTCATGGCGCAAGTGTCGATGAAAGCCTGTCGGTTCTGACGCTGATCACCGGCATGGCCGCGCGCCTGCCGCGTTATGATTTCCTGATCACCTCGGGAACGGCTGCCTCGGCGAAATTGATCGACCAACGCTTGCCGCCGCGCACACAACACCAATTCGCCCCCCTTGATGCGCCGGGTCCGGTGCGCCGTTTTCTAGAACATTGGCGCCCGAAAGCCGCGATATTTGTAGAATCCGAGCTCTGGCCAGTTACGCTGGGCGAAACCAAAACACGCGGTACGCCTTTGGCATTGCTGAACGCACGCTTGTCAAATCGCTCGGTTGCAGCCTGGAAAAAACGTCCTAAATCAGCGCATTACATTCTTGGTCGATTTACCTTGATGATCACGCAAAACCAAAAATCCGCGCAAGATCTGGTGTCGATGGGCGCAGATCCAGACCGGGTGCGCACGGGCGGCAATCTCAAGTCCACGTCTGCCCCCTTGCCCGTTGACGCCATAACCCTGGCCAAATTGGCCACAGATCTGGGCCAGCGACCGCTTTGGGTGGCCAGTTCGATCCATCCTGGCGAAGATCAGATTGTGATCGATGCGCACAAGCAATTGCGCATCACCCATCCCGATCTATGCCTGTTGTTGATCCCGCGCCGCCCCGAACGCGGCGACGATATTGTCCGCCTAATCACTGACGCAGGGCTGCGCTTTGCACGCCGCAGCGCCAAGGACCCAATCTCGCCAGACACGCAGGTTTATCTGGCCGACACATTGGGCGAAACCGGCACGTGGTATGCGGCCTCACCGATTGTGTTTCTGGGCGGCTCTTTGGTCAAGGTTGGGGGGCACAACCCGTTTGAGCCCGCACAGGCCGGCGCCGCAATCCTGACCGGGCCCCACACGCATAATTTCAGCGAAACGTTCCAACCCTTGCAAAAATGCGGTGCCGCGCGCACCGTGAGCGACGCCGATACGCTGGCCCATGCGGTGGAAAACTGGCTGTCCAATCCCGGCGCGCTGGAGGACACCCGCGCGCAGGCCCGCACCTTTGTTTTGGGCCGTCAGGCAACGCTGAATGACATCATTGGCACGCTGATCGAAGCGCTGGAGCTGGGCGAAACCTGATCTGTTGAAACAAATTGACCCGGGTGCTTCGCCACAGCTGATACCGCGATCCGTCAACATTTGCGGGTCCGCCACCTGATCTCGGGCATCCCCGCTTGCTTTGGCCTCTGATCCAAAATCTATGACCTGAAACCATCGTTTCGCCCAAAACCAGACATTTACGGCGCCGTGGCGCCCCAACGTGCGTTGATTTCGCGCGCAGATCAGGGTCGTGCCACACGAGGCCGCCGCCATGGTTTCAGCGACGCGCGCCCACGCTTTGGCTCACGTGAATGCAGCCCGCGGCGCGGACTGCATCACTCTCCCTAAAGATGAGCCCAATGCCGCCCAATCCGGATCAATTGCCGAATTAAAAGACGTTTTTTCAGGCCGCAGGCATGCGCTGTTCCACGATTTCGGCCCACCAGCTGCATCCAGCCGGAATCGCTTCATCGTTGAAATTGTATTCTGGATGATGAACCATCGCCGACTCGCCATTGCCCACCACGATATATGCACCTGGACGTTCCTCTAGCATAAAGGCGAAATCCTCGCCTCCCATCACCAGCGGCGCATCTTCGCATTGGCCCGACACTTTGCGCGCCACATCAGCGGCAAAGGCAGTTTGTTCATCGTGATTGACCATCACAGGATAGCCTCTGATGTAATTCACCTCTGCACTGCCCCCAAATGTTGTGGCAATTCCGGTGCAAATTTCGTTGATTCGCTTATCGGCCAGATCGCGCATTTCTTTGCTCATGGTGCGCACGGTGCCCTTCAGCTGCACCCGCTGCGGGATCACGTTGAACGCCTTGGACGAGGTCTCAAACGAGGTCACAGACACCACGACTTGATCAACAGGATCGGCATTTCGGCTCACAATCGTTTGTAACGCAAGAACAATCTGTGAAGCCATTACTGTCGTGTCGACCGTATCATTGGGTTTGGCCGCATGTCCGCCGCGCCCTTCCAGCGTGATGTCAAACTGATCGGTGGCGGCGAAAAAGGCACCGGCGCGAATGGCAAATTGCCCTGTCGGCAGGCCGGGCCAGTTGTGCATCCCATAGACCTCCTGAATGCCCCAGCGGTCCATCATTCCGTCGTCACACATCTCTTTTCCGCCGCCGCCGCCTTCTTCCGCGGGCTGGAAAATCACCACAACTGTGCCGTCGAAGTTACGGGTTTCACTTAGATATTTAGCTGCCCCGAGCAACATTGCCGTGTGCCCGTCATGCCCGCACGCATGCATCGCATCCGGCGTTTTTGAAGCATATTCCAGCCCCGTCTGTTCATGAATTGGCAACGCATCCATATCTGCCCGCAAGCCAATCACCTTGCCCGATGTGTTTGCCTTGCCTTTGATCACCGCAACCACGCCCGTGCGCCCAATCCCTGTCGCAACCTCATCACAGCCAAACGCAGTCAGCTTTTCAGCCACCAATGCGCTGGTGCGATGGGTTTCGAACAGGATTTCAGGATGTTCATGAATGTCACGACGCCACTCTGTTATTTCGCCCTGCAGCTCTGCAAATCGGTTTTTCACCGGCATAAGATGCGTCTCCTTTTTATTTTATTTCAGATGGTTGTCAGATGAAGCTCATGTCACGGGCATCCGCTGCTCTACCAGTTCGGCAAACCAGCTACACCCAGCAGGGATCGCATCGTCATCGAAATTGTACTCCGGATGATGCACCGTTGCGCCAGGCCCATTGCCAATCATGATATAGGCGCCGGGGCGTTCTTCAAGCATGAACGAAAAATCCTCGCCCGCCATGATCGGCGGCGTGTCACGGTTCACCGATCCCGCCACAGATTGAGCAGCGTCGGCCGCAAAAACTGTGTTCTCCGAATGGTTTACGGTGACAGGATAGCCCCGTTCATAGGCGACATCAGCGGTGCAACCATAGGCCTCGGCAGTGGCAGTGACAATCTTGTGAACGCGGGTCTGCGCCAAATCCCGAACATCAGCATCAAGGGCCCGCACGGTGCCGCGCAGCAGAACGGACTGAGGAATGACATTGTGCGCCTCGCTGTCACTGCGCAAAGTGCAAACAGAAACAACAACTTGCGCAAGCGGATCCACATTGCGCGAGGCAATCGATTGCAACGCAATGATCACATGAGCCGCCGCCAGATTTGGGTCAATCGCTTCGTGCGGAGCCGCCGCGTGCCCGCCCTGGCCAGTGATCACAACGTCAAATTGATCCGCCGAGGCCAAAAGCGCGCCGGGACGAATGGCAAATTCGCCCACTGGCAACCCGGGCATGTTGTGCATCCCATAGACTTCCTGAATGCCCCACCGCTCCATCAGGCCATCGCGGCACATCTCGCGACCACCGCCGCCACCTTCTTCGGCAGGTTGAAAGATCAGCACAACTGTGCCGTCGAAGTTACGGGTTTCATTGAGATATTTCGCAGCACCCAGCAACATTGCAGTATGGCCGTCATGGCCGCAGGCGTGCATTTTTCCCGGTGTTAGCGATGCATAGTCCAGCCCGGTTGCTTCCAGAATTGGCAATGCGTCCATGTCAGCACGCAGCCCGATCACACGACCGCAGGTATCTGTGCGCCCCGGGATCCGCGCCACAACACCGGTCTGCCCGATTCCAGTTGTGATATCGCTCAGCCCCATGTTTTCCAGTTGGGTGACAACAAAGGCTGCGGTTTCATGAACATCAAACTGCAGCTCAGGGTTTGCATGAAGATGACGCCGCCACTCCCTGATTTCACTATGTAATTCGGCGAAGCGGTTTTTTATCGGCAACGATTAATTCTCCCGGTTCAAGCCCGTGGACTTGTGTCGATTTCAACCCTATTGCGCGCCGAATTTGGCGGACATTTCGCCATAGACGCCACAAAAACACGCAGATTGCGCGCCATTGCGTCGGTCATACCATCGGGCAACTGCGTCGTCATCTGCATGTTTACCGGATGCAGTTTCACACGCATTTCACGCACCAGCGTGGCGCCGGTTTCGGTCGGATAAAGGTGCACGTTGCGCCGATCCGAAGAAGATCTACGTCGGCGCAGCAGTTTTTCTGCAATCAAACGCGTGACATAGCGCCCGAATGTGGCATCGTTGATCGTCAGAATGCCCGCATAATAGTTTTGCGGATGCCCCGGCGCCCGCTCGACCATGCCCAACACGGTCAACTGATCGGCACTGACACCGGGATGAGAAATGACGGAATTCAGAGCTTCGTTCATCTGACGCCCTGCGATCATCATCATCATGCCAAGCGACATGCTATCATAAAGCGCGTCGGCTTCGTTCACAGGCACCAACGCCTCGGCCGATGTGGTTGTGTCATGTGTCATCTGCATCCCCTTCACTTTTAGATCACAAAATGAATTCGCATCTGCTGGTATGGTACTTGAAAACAGCTGCTTTGGGCCAGCAGAAATGTTTCATTCTGCAATACTTACACGTCAGGGACATCCTCGCGCAGTTTTTCGAGCAGTTGCTTCATAAAGCCGTGCCCTGCTTCAAATTGTGAAATCTCAATAAATTCATTCGGTTGATGGGCTTGCGCGATGTCACCAGGACCACAAACAACAGCTGAATAACCCGCTTCCTGGAATTGACCGGCTTCGGTGCCATAGCTGACCACATGCTGTCCATTGTCGCCAGTGATGGCGCGTACCAGCGTTTCGGCGGGGCCATCCTGCTCGGGGCGCAACCCGGGCACATCAAAAAGCGGTTCGGACACAATGGCTGTGCTGGGCTGAATCGCCTGCATATCAGCCTCGATCAGGCGCAATTGGGCGTCCAGGCGGTCTTTCCAGTCCTGCTTGTCCTCGCCGGGCACCACGCGCATTTCAAAGTCCAGCCAGCAATCTTTTGCTGTTATGTTGCGCGCCGTGCCGCCTTTGATATTGCCCACATGCAGCGTGGTAAACGGCGGATAGAACATCGATGCAATCTCATCTGGGGCCTTGTTTTGGTTGGCCGTGTTGCTTTGGTTCACCCACTCCAGGATCTTGGCCGCCTCCAAAATCGCACTAACCCCCGTTGGCAAGAGGGACGAGTGGACCTCAAAGCCTTGAACATGAAGGGTAAAGCCCTGCCCGCCCTTGTGGCCGGTCACCGCTTTCATCATTGATGGTTCGCCCACGATCACCGCCGAGCCTTTGGGCAAAACCGGTTGCATCGCTTGGATCATGGGGGGCGCGCCGGTGCAGCCGATTTCCTCGTCAAAAGACAACGCCAATTGCAGCGGGCGTTTCAGTTCGGTCGCATTGGCCGCCACCAGAGCCCAGATCGCAAGCGCATCAAAGCCTTTCATATCGCAGGTGCCGCGTCCGTAATAACGTCCGTTTTTCTCAATCACTTCAAAGGGATCACTGTCCCACGGCTGCCCCTCCACCGGCACCACATCGGTGTGACCAGACAACACCACCGCGCCGTCCACCCAAGGGCCCACATGCGCAAACAGCGCCGCTTTTTCACCGCTTTCGTGATAATAGCGATGCGCCTTGATACCGTGACTGGCGAGATAGTCTTCGACCCAATCGATCAGCGGCAGATTGGTGTCGCGGCTGATCGTGGGAAAGGACACAAGCTTGTCCATGATCGCTTTGGGGCTCAGCATTTCAGTCATCAATCAATACCCGCTGTCGGTGGTCAAAACAAAATGGCCTGGATCAACTTCGGTGTAACTCGACGGATCCGGCACGTAATCAATAGGATGTATCGGCGATGGTATCGGCTTGAAATTCAAGTCTTTTTCCGATTTTCGCCGGCGTGGATCGGCGATCGGCACCGCTTTCATCAAGGCCTGGGTATAAGCGTGGCTGGGGTTTTCGAACACAGCTGCGCGTGGACCAAGTTCCACGATCCGTCCCAGATACATGACGCCCACATGGTGGCTGACGCGCTCGACCACGGCCATATCATGGCTGATGAACAAGAACGACAGACCCAAATCGGCCTGAAGTTCCATCATCAGGTTGAGCACTTGCGCCTGCACCGACACATCCAGCGCCGACACGGCCTCGTCGGCGATGATCAGCTTGGGGTTGAGCGCCAACGCCCGTGCGATGGCGACCCTCTGGCGTTGCCCACCGGACAATTCGTGCGGATAGCGACGCATAAAACTGCGTGGCAGCTCGACCCGGTCAAACAGCATCGCGACACGGTCGGAAATATCGTTGGTAGTGGCCGCGCCGTAGTTGCGCATCGGCTCAGACACCTGATCCATCAGCTGCATCTGCGGGTTCAGCGAAGCGAACGGATCTTGGAAAATCATCTGCATATCAAGTCGCGCCTCGCGCAGACCACGCGCATCCAACGCCATGATGTTTTTGCCGTCCAGATCAATCTCGCCCGATTGCGGTTCGACCAGACGCAAAATGGACCGTCCCGCGCTTGACTTACCACAGCCGGATTCGCCCACCAGCGACAGGGTTTGCCCCTTGTTCAATGTGAACGACACATCTTCGACCGCATGCACATTGGCCACCGTGCGACGCAACAAGCCGCCCTTGACGGCAAATCGCGTGGTCAGGTTCTTGACCGTCA
>JBGCDD010000191.1:0-8528 GCA_045105075.1 Sedimentitalea sp.
AAGACTTTGCCTCTGGCATCAGCACCGTGGACTTAAAAAACGCGCTTGGCCAAGTCGACACCAATAGTAAGCACTTCTGACATCTGTTTCTCCTGCAATATTGCCGAACCAAAGCGGTTCGATTGGTTCCACAATGAACCAGCAGGAGGGGCATCCAATCCATCAGTTTAGAATGTGCCCTGGTAACCTGCTGATCTCAGATAATGCGCAAATGTCGGCGTGGCGGCCGGCAGTTCGGCTCCATTGTCATAGGCTCCGATTTTGGACGGCAAACGCCCTGTCATCATCGAATACCGCGACGGCAGACACAGCGGATAGGCACAATAGGCGGTGTCATAGACCGTACCGCGCGCCGCCAATCCATCAATATTGGGTGTCTTGCAGACCGTGTCGCCATAGGCGTTCAGCACAAATGAGGTCAGTTGATCCACCATAATCAACACAATGTTGGGTTGGCTTTTTTTATTCCGTTGCGCGGCGCCCGGGATCGGGATCGGGCCAGTTCGCGGATTGGTCACGTCAGCAAGTCCCATGTCATGGCCTAAATTCCATTCCAAACCTGATTTGCGGTAAAGCCAAGGTCGTAAAACCGGGTCATAAATCCGCGTTTTGGCGCCGCTGTTGTTGCGCTGATGGGCAATGGCAAGTTGGCGGGATCCATCCCGGTCAACAGCTCAGCGAGTGATTGCCCAAACAAGGTGCCGGTTGTGATCCCGCGCCCGTTATAGCCGATCGCGGTCCACAGCCCTTCGGCCAATTGATGCACGCGCGGCAGGTGGTCGGGCGTCATCGCAATTTGACCGTGCCAGGCGGCCTCAAACTGCACAGGCCCCAAATCAGGAAACACCCGCGCGATCTGTTTGGCGGCCCATCGACGGGTCAAACCGCGATCCTTGGTGCCGATAATCCGCCCCATCGTGCCGATCAGCAATCGATCGTAGGCGTCGCGGCGGTAGTTGAACATGATCTGCCCGGTGTCCCACAATCCCTGACGCCCCGGCAGAATATGCGCGGCCTCCGGCCCCATCGGCGTGGTCGCAAGCTGCAGATAGTGGATCATCGTAAAGACGTTCTTCAGGTCCGGCCAAAGCTCGTCTGTATAAGCATTGGTTCCAAGCGCCACTTGCCGCGCCCGAACGGTGCCTTGATCCGTCTCAACGCGCCACATATCGGACTCGCGGTGCAGGCCCGTCACACGCACACCAGTCGAGATTTTGGCGCCCGCCCCAAGGGCCGCCCTGGCTAGCCCGCGACAATAGCCCATCGGGTTGATGGTTCCCGCCCGGTGATCCAGCAAACCGCCGTAAAACGAATTGGATCCCACCAAATCTTCGACATCTTCGGCACTGATCAGATCAACCGGTTCGCCAAGGCGTTGCCACTCGGCGTGGCGGTCTTTGAGGTCCTCAAAACCAGACATCGCGTGGGCGGCGTGAACGGTTCCGGTCTTGGTGGCTTCACAGCGGATTTGATGTTTTTCAATCAGATCAAACACCACGCGCGGCCCGTCGCCAAAGCGTTTCACAAACCGTGGTCCATAGGTTGCACCAAGTTTTTCGCGCACTTTCGCGGGCGGCAACCAAAGCGCGGCATTGACCAATCCAACGTTACGGCCCGACCCGCCAAAGCCGATTTGATTGGCCTCCAGAACCTGCACAGACAGACCTTTTTCGGCGCAATGCAACGCCGTCGAAAGGCCTGTAAAACCTGCGCCAACGGCGATGACATCAAATGTCGCATCAGGCTCGAACGGGGTTGCAACCTCGTCCTCCTGAGCGGTGGCGTCCCAAAGCGAGATTGGAGCGGATTGATTCATGTCGCGCGCCTGACAAAGCCGAGTTCAATATTGGGTCAACTGTGGGGGGGCGTCGATTTTGTGTCAATATCGGAAATTATCGTTCCATATATCAACACGACGATCCAATCAGTGCCGCGCCAGGTTTTCTGTCACAGAGCGCGCGGCATGGTGAACCATCGCACCAATCCGCTCGATGTCGCCGTCTTTCAGGTTCACGTCAGGCGCGGACACACCAAGCGCGCCGACGGCCTGACCATTGGGCAAAGCAATCGTCGCACCAAGGCTGATGATCTGTGGGCGAAACTCGCCGTGATCAATGGCATAGCCGCGCAGTTGGGTCGCCGCGATATCTGCATCCAAGACGTCCAAATCCGTGATCGTTTTGGTGGTGAATGCTGTCAAATTGCCATTCAAAACCGGGCGCAGCTCGCCGTAGTTCGCCGCCAGCAATGCTTTGCCGGTTCCAACACAATAGACCGGTGCGGTTCCGCCAATCGGGTTCCACGACCGTATCGGCTTCACGCTTTCGATCTTGTCCAGATACACCACTTGCAGCCCGTCACGCACAGCGAGATAGATCGTTTCCCGGGTTTCTTCGGCCAGAAATTCCATCAATGGCCGCGCGATGGCTCTGAGGTTCATATTCTCAACCACAGACCGCCCGATCTGCCACATCTTGAGCGTTGCGCGGTAGGTCTTATCGGGGTTGCGTTCGACATATCCCAGTGTCGTCAAAGTTTGCAAAAGCCGGAAGGTGTTGGATTTGGTCAACCCAAGGTCGCGCGATAAATCAGAAACGCCCCTGCCCTGGTTGGCCGCTGTCAGCGCCTCCAAAATAAGCAAGCCTTTTGACAATGTTGAATCCACGCGTGGGGCGGCGGGCTCTTTGGAATCGCTCATTTCAACTTCCTACAGGCGCACGCATCGTGCTGGTATTCGGAACATCGTAATCACTAATTGACACACGTGACCGGTGCTGTCATCGCTCAAAATCACGCCCATCGCGACCACGAAAGAGACAGGTATGCAAAATCAGATTGATCATTTCGCACTGGGGACAAGCGATCTTGCAACGGGTCAGACCGCCTTGGCCAAAGTGCTGGGCGCAACCGTTCCAAACGGATCCAAACATGACGCGATGAGCACGCATAACTGTGTGTGCCAGGCCGGACGCGACAGCTTTCTTGAGCTGATCTCGATTGATCCCGACGCGCCTGACCCCGGTCGCATCAGGTGGTTCACCCTGGATGATACCAAAACACAGGCACATATTGCCGCCCGACCGCGCGCGTTGTGCTGGGTGGTGAACACCGATGATCTGGACGCGGTTGTTGCGGCTTCGCCCATTGATCTGGGCGAGATCGTGCATTTTCAGCGCGGCGAGCGGACCTGGCGTTTGACGGTGCCCAAGGACGGGTCTTTGCTTGAGGGTGGCTTGATCCCGGCGTTCATAGAATGGTCACCAGGGCCGCACCCCAGCTCCGGGCAGCAGGACATTGGGGTCAGGCTGAACAAGGTGCAACTGCGCCACCCCGATCCGGACGCACTGCGCGCCACATTAAAGGCGTTGAGCGTGGATCATCTGACCGAGGTTTCGCAAGGCCCTCGCGCTTTGCAGTTTGAGGTTGAGTGCCCAGCGGGAACGGTCATCTTAGATTAATGTTCTTCCTGACGCATGCGGTCCTTTAAAAATTCGCCGTAGCGTCCAAGTGACGTGATGAAGGCCCAGTAGATGAATGCGACAAAGACGAAAACTTCGATGTAATAGGCGACCCATTCACCGGTGCCAAAGGCGGCCTGACCAGAAGCCAGCAGATCGAACAGACCGATGATGATCACCACCGCGGTTTCCTTGAAGGTGATCACAACCATGTTGATCGTGGCCGGCAGGGCGTGGCGGAAAACCTGCGGCAAGACAATGAGGCCGATGACCTGCCATTTGCCCAGGCCCAACGCTTTGCCGGCCTCAAATTGGCCGCCCTCAATGGCCTGAAATCCGCCGCGAAACACTTCAGCCTGATAGCAGGCAAAGAACAGCGCAAACGCTAGGATAACGCGCCATATTTTGTCGCCAGCCAACCAATCAGGCAAAATGATCGGCAACACGACGGCGGCGGTGAACAGTGTCGCCAACAGCGGCAAGGATCGGATGAAGTCGATCAACAGGGATGCCAGCAAGCGCAAGACCGGCAATCGAGACCGGCGCATCAGCGCAAGGCCCAAGCCCATTGGCATGCCCAGAAGCACCACCGATGAGAACAAAAACAGCACCAAGGCCAAGCCGCCCCATTTGTCGGTCGTGACCTGATTGAGACCAACAAGGCTGCCTTCCATCAAAAGATAATAGGTAGCGAAACCTGCGACCCAAAGCGTGATCAACCGCCCCACAGCCCAAAACCACGGGATGCAGGACAGGGCCACCGTCACGATGATCGCAAGGCAGGCCAAGGTGGATCGCCAGTGTTCGTCGTAGGGATAAAGCCCAAACAGGATCAACCGATGGCGCGCGTCGATCACCGACCAACAGGCGCCTGCGGCTTCGTCGCGGCACAGTGCGACATCTTCGGCGCGCCAGACCGATCGCAACACCGCCCAGTCAAAGGCCAGCCAAGCCAGCCAGACCAGAAACACCAGCACAGTAACCGAGATCACCCCGTCGAGCGGTGTCGCAAAGGCGCGGCGGTGCAGCGACTGAAAGTAGCCAGTTTCGCTTGGTGCGCCGCTCATGATCCGTATCCTTTAAGGGCCAGTCGTGCGTTGAGCAGGTTCACCACTTTCGCCATGGCAAAGTTCACGCTGAGGAACAGGCCCATCAATATGGCGATCAATTCCAGTGTTTGGCCCGATTGGGTGATGGATGTGGACACGATGTAAAACAGGTCTGAAAATCCAACTGCGATGCCAACTGTGGTGGCTTTCATCAGGAAGATCCATTGGTTGCCAAGCGGTGGAATGATGGATCGCAAAGCCATCGGCATCTTGATCGTCCACCAGATCGCAAAGGTTCCAAGACCAAGGCTTTCGCCGGCTTGGATCAATCCCTTTGGAACCTCGGAAAGACCTCCGCGCACGACCTCGCCGATATAGGCCGCACCGTACAACACGATGCCAACGATCATCGCGACCAGTTCAACCGACAGGGTCAGACCACCGCGGAACCGCAAGCCTTTGAGTTCGGGCACAGACAGAACCGGGCTGCCTTCCGGGGTGAACAGCAGCACAAGTGCAACGCCCATCAGGACCGCGCCGATCACCCAATATCCAATAGCGCGCAAAGCGGTGGGGGCGATCCGCGCGACAACAACCGCCAGCACGATCATCGCGATCACATAGGCCGCGACCACAATCAGCGGCATGTTGAACACTGGCACCATGATGCCCCGGTTTGACATGAACACCGAGTCCGCGATGCTGAGCGCCTTTTTGGGGGACGGAAAGTGAATGAGGATGCTGTAGAGAAACGCGACCTGCAGGATCAGCGGGATGTTGCGGAAAATCTGAACGTAAACCGATGAAATCGTGCGCAATCCCGGGTTCTGGCTGTCGCGCAATGTGCCGATGAAGAAACCCAGAATGGTTGCAAAAATGATTGAGGTGAAACCGACAAACAGCGTGTTGAGAAAGCCAATCAAAATCGTGCGGCGGTATGGGTCATCGATAGATCGCTCGAGCAAGCTGAACGAATAGCTCCAGCCCGTGCCGCGTTCCAAAAAGTCAAAACCGCTGGTCAGGCCCATCGCGGCCAGATTGGTTTGTGCCGATTGATAGGCGCCCCAAACCAGGGCAATGACCAAGGCAACCAAACCCAGTTGCAACGCAATTTCGCGTCCGGTCATGCGACCAAAATCTCGCCAGCCTAACATCACGATCCCTTGTGCAAGAGTAAGGCCGCCCCATGTGATGGGACGGCCCTTTAGATGGTCACCGTCTTTGGCTTAGTCCAGGATGGGCGCGTAGATAACCCCGCCTTCGCTCCACAGGTTGTTCAGCCCGCGTGGCAGTTTGTAGGGCGATCCTTCACCAAGGTTGCGGTGATAAATCTCGCCCATGTTGCCCATGGTTGCGATCATCTCGCGGGCCCATGTGTCACGCATACCAAGACGCGAGCCCATGCCGGGATCAACGCCCAAAAGCCGTGCAACTGTTGGGTTTGGAGGGTTGGCTGTCATTTCTTCAACATTGGCCTGGGTCACGCCCAGTTCTTCGGCTTTGATTAGCGCGGCCAGCATCCAGTTGACGATATCAACCCAGCCTTCGTCGCCCTGGCGCATTGCTGCGGCGATTGGTTCGGACGACAGTTTGTCGCTGAGGATCATATGCTGATCTGCGCCTTCGATCTGAGTGGCGCGGATCACTGCAAGGCTTGGGCCCCACGCGGCATAGGCATCGCACCGCCCCGAGGTATAGGCTGCAATCACTTCGGCGGTTTTTTCAAAGCTGACCATTTCATGTTCGATCGCGATGGTCTTGAGGTGATCCGCCACAATCCGTTCAATCGTGGTTCCGGCCTGTACGCAAACAACGCCGCCCTCAAGGCCCTCGGCTGTTTCGATTTCAAGTTCTTTGCGCACCAACAGCTGTGCACCGCCAAAGAAGTACGGCAGCGAGAATTGCAGGCCCAATTCGGTGTCACGGCCCATGGTCCAGCCTGTTGCTTTGATCACCACATCGACGTCACCAGATTGCAGCGCCGGGAACCTTTGCGCCCAGCTGAGCGGGACGATCTGGTTCTTGTCGGGATCCCCAAGAACAGCAACGGTCAAGGCGCGGCAGAGGTCGATGTCGAAGCCTTTCCACTCATTCTTGTCATTCACTTCGACAAAACCGAAATAGCTTCCGTTGTGGCCCGAACACAGCAGCGTTCCACGCTCGACCACGGTGTCCAAGGTCGGGCTTGCGGCCATTGCCGGCACGCTTGCACCAACCAGGCCGGTCGCCAGTGCTGATGCCATTGCAAAGCTTTTTATGAGTTTCATTTTCGTCTCCCTGTTTCGTATGCCAGCACACGTATGTTATATATCGAGACTGACAGCACGATTTGAGCGAGTCAAGAAACTCAAACGCGCTAAAGCACACCCTTGTTTGCAGCCAGCAAGGCGCGCATCAAAGGCTTGTCATCATATCGCGCCATTGAAAATTCGCGTGCATAGGCAGGCAGGTCGCCACCGGCGATCCAATCGGCGCACAACGCTCCGCTGCCGCAGGCGGCCATGGTGCCAAAGCCAGACATGGCGCAATTGATGAAACTGCCCTCGGGCCCCACCGGACCGATCAGCGGCCAGTTTTCTTCCGTCATCGTGTACCAGCCGCCATAATGATGCATGTTGCGCGGTAAATTGCCGTACAACGCCTTTAACGCAGGGTTCAACCGCGCGGCACCGCGCAGAACGATTTCGGGAAAATTGGGGTCCAGCTCGGGTGTCCAGGATGCTTTTGCAGGGGTCGCGTTATAGGCCCAGCCCAGCTTGACCCAGGATCCCTTGTCGCCGCCATCGGGACGGCAATGGATCGCACCGGGCATTTCGGCGGCCAGCCACGCATGTGCCGGATCGGTGCGCAACACCGCAGCTTCTTCTTCGGTCCAGTCGATGACCTGCGAATCCAGATCGATGGAAAACGGCATGGTGCGCGGAATTAAGGCGTTGCGATCCTCAAAAGCTATTTTTTGTTGCACTACGTTTTGCACCGGCAACGTAACATCCAGCATTTGTGCGATATCAGAGGCAAACGGACCGGCTGCGTTAACAAACATATCGGCGGCAAGTGTTTGCACGCTGCCATCGGTTTCGATCTCAACCTGGAACCCGTTTTTCGACGTCACGGACCGCACTGTGCCGGTCAATCGGCGCGCACCGACGTGGCGCAAATAGCTCAGCATGTGACTGCCCAACTGTTGCCCGCTGATGTCGCCGCCGCGCCGGATGTGGATGACGTTTTGAACGTCTGGATCATATTGCGGAAAATGCTGCTGGATCAGAGCGCGATTGCGCACCACATCCACACCATCCGGCATTGTGGTCCAATCCGGGTTCTGGAAAGGCTGGTAGGTCTTGGACGAAGCGCTTTCGTGATAGCGCAGCAACCGTTCTGCATCTGCCTGCAACCCATCGTGCAGCTGAGATATCAGGGGCGCAATATCCGTCGCACGTGTCACCAACGCGTATCCGCGCCGTGTCATGTTGATGCGGTTGCCTGTGTCTGCGGCAATCGTTTCCATCAGGTCGATGCTGTCATTGGTCAGCGCCAACATCGCCGGATGCGGCCACCAATTGCGATAGTTCTCGCCTGATTGCGCAGACGTAAAGGCCATCGGTTGCCCGGCATCCAACAGCGTCACATCTGTGATCCCGTGACGCTGCGCGAGATAATAAGCGGTTGAAATTCCGACAACCCCAGCGCCCACGACAACCGCTTTTTTCCCAAGTCCCATCGTCCCTGCCCCGCACATACCTACCGGCCAACACGATGCCCAAACAAGTTCGGCGTAGCAATTGCCTTTACTGCGGATGGATACTCTGAACCCGCGTTGCCGCAGGATCTTCCGGTCATCGTGCGCACAATATCGTGCGGCGTCACTTGGTTTTGCAGTGTGAGGAGCCCCTGGTTTTCTAGACACTTGCCTGGTTGATTTTCCCTTGTTTGATTTCATAGTCAACCGGCGACAGCATTCCGTTGTTGGTGTGCTTGCGTGTTGGGTTGTAAAACATCTCGATGTGATCGAACACGTCCG
>JBGCDD010000192.1:0-15470 GCA_045105075.1 Sedimentitalea sp.
CGGCGATGCCATTGATCAAGAAGCCCGCGCCACCCGGTCGCGCGCTGGCAAGCGGCGACACTGGACCAAAGGCGGCAGCGCCCCCGTCAACATCACCACAACCGATCAAACCGCGCGTATCGCAGCCACCGGGCAAACCTATGGCGCGCTCAGCCCACTGCCAATTGCGGCCCTGCGGCTGGATTCAGACACCACAGCACAGCTGACCCGACTGGGTTTGCGCCGCATCGGTGATTTGTTGGGCCAACCCCGTGCCGCTCTGGCACGCCGTTTTGGCAAAGGACTGGTGCTGCGGCTTGACCAAGCCATGGGCAGCGCCCCCGAACCCGTCTCACCCGCGCAAGCACCCGATCATTTTGCCGTGCGCCTGACCCTGCCCGAACCCATCGGACTGGTCGATGATCTGCTTGCCGGGGTCGACCGGATGCTGCCGCGTTTCTGCGCCCGCCTAAAAGACAAAGGGCGCGGGTTACGCACCCTGCGTTTTGAGGCCTATCGCACCGATCAAAGCACCCAGATCATCACACTAAGTCTGGCCCGCCCCAGCCACGCCCCTGATCGCATCCGCCCGCTTCTGGCGCTTAAACTTGATCAAATTGACGCAGGTTTTGGCATCGACATGCTACGCTTGGCCGCGCTGCAAACCGAACCAATCCACGAACGCACCAAGATCGGCCATCTGCAAGCTGGCCAGGCCGTCAGCGACCGATTGGCCGGCAACACCGTGCTGGATGATCTGATCGGCAAAATGGGCGCCCGCGTTGGGCTCGAGGTGATCACCCGTCACCACCCCAGCTCAAGCCATATCCCCGAAAAAACCGCCACCGTGCTGGCCGCCGCATGGTCGGAACCCGCTCCAAACTGGCCAACATCCCCCACACCACGCCCCGTTTTGTTGTGGCGCCCCGAACCCGTAACAGCCCCTGATGCGCCTCACCTTCCCGCCCAGTTCCGCTGGCGCGGTCGCCTTTGGGATCTCGCCCAAGCCCGCGGCCCCGAACGCATCGCCCCGGAATGGTGGCTTGATGACCCCAACTGGCGCAGCGGCGTGCGTGACTACTGGGTCGTAACAACACAATCAGGCGAACGACTCTGGCTCTATTACGGCCACGGAGGCACCCTGTCCTCAGGTTGGTTTTGCCAAGGCAGCTTCGGCTGATCCCAATTGATTTTGCTGGCAAAAGGGCGCCCGCGCGACGCCGAAGGCGGCGCAAAACCTCAAATGCGCCGCAAGGCGCGCAATTGGGTTCAGATCACAACCGACGCAACAACGCCTGCGACGGCGTGCCCGTCACCGGCAGGCCCACGCTCTGCTGATAGCCCTTGATTGCAGCTTCCGTCTTCGATCCAATCACACCATCAGCGCCACCGGTATCAAACCCTTTGGCCGTCAAGCCACGTTGCAACGCCTTGCGATCATCAATGCTCAGCCCGTACTTATCCGGTGGAAACGCCCCTTTGATCGGCCCCCGCCCCAACAGCCGGTCCGACAAATGCCCCACCCCGATCACATAACTTTCCGAATTGTTGTACCGCGTGATCACCGTGAAATTGCGAAACACCATAAACGCAGGCCCCGCCGACCCTGCAGGGCGCAAAATCGACGCCGCTCCGTGGTTGGGCACACGACCCCCGTTCATATCGCGCACGCCCTGCGCGGCCCATGCATCCGGGCTGCGCGTGCTGCCGCGCCCAAATGGACCTGCAAACCCCGAAGGCAGGCGCACCTCCACACCCCAAGGTTGCCCTTTGACCCAGCCCGAACGCTTCAAATACGCCGCCGCCGAAGCCAAAGCATCTGTGGGATCATCCGACCAGATGTCACGTTGTCCGTCGCCGCGAAAATCCACGGCATAGGCCAGATAAGACGTCGGAATGAACTGAGTGTGCCCCATCGCCCCGGCCCAACTGCCTGTCATCCGCGACGCCGACACATCCCCGTTCTGCAAAATCTTCAGCGCCGCGATCAGCTGCTTTTCGAAAAACACACCGCGACGCCCGTCATAGGCCAAGGTTGCCGTGGCCGAGATCACCGACACATCGCCACGACGCTCGCCATAAAAACTCTCCAGCCCCCACACCGCCGTGACCACCTGAGGTTCAACACCGTATTGCGCCGCGATCTGGTTGAGCACGGCGCCGCGTTGGCGCAAGGCCGCACGCCCCTTGCTGACCCGTTCGTCCGAGGCCGCGATCGCCAGATAGTCCTCCAAAGTGCGGGTGAATTCGGTCTGATTACGGTCGCGTTTGACCACTCCGGGCAAATAGCCCGCGCCTCGAAACGCCTGTGTCAACGTCGCTTGCGAAATGCCCTGCGCCGCAGCCCGTCCGCGGAATCCAGCCACCCAAGCGTCAAAACCCGCGTTGGGCGTGGGCTGCAACTCCGGGTCCCGCGTCGGCGCCGCCCGCGTGCTCGGACCGGGCGCCGTGCCTCCACATCCGGTCAAAACAGCCGCGCCCAGCGTCAAACCCATAACTCTCCGGTTCATCTTCATGATGCTTGCCTCGATTTTTATGCCTCAACCGACGTATTAGGGCATCACACCGTGCCCGCAAAGGGCCCCAATGTCACTCGGCGGGTTCCAGTCGGTCCAGCTCATTGAGCAAATCAAGCAGCGCGTCATAGCGCTCTGCGCCCATACTGCGCCGCACCTGGTCCATCAATTCCAGACTGGTGGCCAGGTTCTGATCGATCAAATCAGCGCCACGCGTGGTGATTTCCACAACCTGTTTGCGCCGATCCTTCTTGTCTTTGCTGCGTCTCACCAGCTCTTTTTCGTCCAGCTTTTGCAAAATGCGCGTCAAACTGGGCAACAAAAGACACGCCTGTTCTGCAATGCGCGTTGGTTCGACCGGCCCGTTTTCCTGCACCACGCGCAACACACGCCATTGCTGTTCAGTGATCCCAACATCAGACAGCATGCCCCGGATCGGTCCCATAACCCGCTCGCGCGCGCGCAACAGGGCAATGGGCAGAGATCGCTCAGTGGACAACAACGCGTCTGACATGCCCCAGTTTCGCAACTCATCGGCAAATGTGCAATTCCCGATTACAAAGGCTGGATCCTTGACACGTACAATTCAGTTTACTACACATGTTAATCAAAAGGGAGGACGCCACTATGCCCCACATAATTGTGGACTACTCGGCCAATATGGAGAGCCGCCTTGATATGGCCGCGTTCTGCGATACGCTGCGCCGGGCGGCAATCAAAACGGGCGTTCTTCCCATGCCTGGTGTGCGGGTGCGGGCGATCAAGGCCGACCATGTGTCGATTGCCGATGGAAATCCCAACCATGGCTATATCGATATCTCGGTGCGCCTGCGCGCGGGTCGCGACCTGTCTGCGCGCAAAGCCGCAACCCAAGTGATGTTTGACGCCGCCCACGCCGACCTCAAAACCGCGATGGCGACACACCCCATCGCCCTATCCCTCGAAATGCGCAACGTAGACCCGGATCTTGCCCCAAAGACCGGCACAATACGCGCCCACTTGCCATCGGAAGCCCAGACATGAGCCAACTCAGCGACAACCTAAGCAAACTTGACGGCTTTCTGTCAAAGATCCGCGAAACTGGCATCCAAAACCAAATCTCAGGCGAAACAGTCGCCGCACACTCCGGCGCCACATTTGAAACCCGCTCTCCTGTCGACGACAGTCTCATTTGCAACGTCGCCCGCGGCGATCGTGCCGACATTGATGCAGCAGCCAGCGCCGCCAAAGCCGCCTTCCCTGCATGGCGCGATACACCTGCCGCAGAACGGCGCTTAATTTTGCTCCGTATGGCAGATGGCATCGAAGCCCGCGCCGAAGGAAACGCTCTTTGCGAATGCTGGGACAGCGGTCAGGCGATCCGCTTCATGTCCAAAGCCGCCTTGCGCGGCGCCGCCAACTTCCGCTTTTTTGCAGACCAGGCGCCCAGCGCCCGCAACGGCCAAAACCTACCCTCACCAACCCTGATGAACGTCACCACCCGAACTCCCATTGGCCCGGTCGGCATCATCACCCCGTGGAACACGCCATTCATGCTGTCCACCTGGAAAATCGCGCCCGCTCTGGCCGCAGGCTGCACCGTGGTGCACAAACCCGCAGAGTTTTCGCCGTTGACCGCCCGCCTGCTGATGGACATCGCCGAAGCTTCGGGCCTGCCAGCAGGCGTGTGGAACCTGGTCAATGGTCTGGGCGAAGAAGCCGGCCGCGCCCTCACTGAACACCCGGCCATAAAAGCCATCGCATTCGTTGGCGAAACCAAAACCGGCTCGATGATCATGAAACAAGGTGCCGACACGCTCAAACGGGTGCACTTCGAACTTGGCGGCAAAAACCCGGTGATCGTCTTTGACGACGCCGATCCTGAGCGCGCGCTCGATGCCGCGATCTTCATGATCTATTCCCTCAACGGCGAACGCTGCACATCCTCTTCGCGGTTGCTGCTCCAAGACTCAATCGCCGCGCCCTTCATTGAAAAACTGACCAAACGGGTCGAAAACATCCGCGTTGGCCACCCGCTTGATCCCGAAACCGAAGTCGGCCCGCTGATCCACAAAACCCACTTCGACAAAGTCACCTCCTATTTTGACACTGCCAAATCCGACGGCGCCACCATTGCCGCAGGCGGCAAACGTGTGGGTGATCAGGGCTGGTTCGTGGCGCCCACGCTGTTCACAGGCGCAAAAACCAACATGACCATCGCCCGCGAAGAAATCTTTGGCCCGGTCCTGACCACACTGACCTTTGCGGATGAATCGGAGGCGCTGACAATCGCCAACGACACGCCCTATGGCCTCACCGCCTATGTCTGGACCAACGATCTAACCCGCGCATTGCGGGTCACGGATCAACTGGAGGCTGGCATGATCTGGGTCAATTCCGAAAACGTACGGCACCTGCCGACACCCTTTGGCGGCGTCAAATCCAGTGGCATCGGGCGCGATGGCGGCGATTGGAGCTTCGAATTCTACATGGAACAAAAACACATCGGATTTGCCACCGGACAACACAAAATTCCCAAACTAGGCGCCTGACGCCCTTCATCTTTCCAGTTAAACTCCGGGGAGTGTGAGGGGCTGGCCCCTCACCCCGTTTTCCCGCAAACTCGAACAAAGGATCAACGCGATGCCGGTCCCTGCCTATAATCTGAGCCCGCCGTTCAACATCCTGCGCCTCAGCCATGTTGAATACACCGTCACTGATCTGACCGCGTCCCGTGCATTTTATGTCGACACGCTCGGCCTTCAGGTGACCGACGAAGACGAAACCACCCTGTACTTGCGCGCCATGGAAGAACGTGGACATCATTGTATTGTGCTCAGACAGGCGCCAACAGCTCAGGTCAATGTTCTCGGTTTCAAGCTTTTCGAAGAAGACGATCTGGACCGTGCCGAAGCGTTTTTCAAATCGCGCGACCTGCCCACACAGTGGATTGAGCAGCCGTACATGGGCCGCACCCTCCGCACCGTTGACCCGTGGGGGATTCCATTAGAGTTCTACGTCAAAATGGATCGGCTGCCGACAATCCATCAACACTACAAACTCTATAACGGCGTCAAACCGCTGCGCATCGATCATTTCAACATGTTCAGCAGCGATGTGGATGGGTCGGTGGCATTTTACAACGACATGGGGTTCCGCACCACGGAATACACCGAAGATGATGAAACCGGCCGGGTTTGGGCGGCCTGGATGCACCGCAAAGGCGGGGTGCATGATGTGGCATTTACCAACGGACTTGGCCCGCGCCTTCACCATAGCGCGTTCTGGGTGCCTACGCCTTTGAACATCATCGATCTGCTCGATCTTATGGCCACCACGGGGTACGTTGCAAATATCGAGCGTGGCCCTGGCCGCCACGGTATTTCAAACGCGTTTTTCCTTTATGTGCTGGATCCGGACGGGCACAGGATCGAGATCTATTGCTCGGACTACCAAACCGTTGATCCAGACCTTGAACCGATCCGCTGGGATTTAAAGGACCCTCAGCGCCAGACATTGTGGGGCGCGCCCGCACCGCGCAGTTGGTTTGAAGAAGGATCAAACTTTGCCGGCGTGACACCGGTGCCGTCAAACATGACAGCACAACCCATCATCGCCCCCTGATTTACAAACAAGGCGGCGCCCTCCCAAGTGGTCGGGCGCTGTCCGGACCGGGGGCCCGGACCAGGCCCGAACAAAGGACATCGCTCATGAAATGGACGGAATTCGCACCCTGGGGCCGCCGCGTCGCTGACTGGGCCCAGGACTATCATCTGACCGTTGGTAACAAGCCTGTGCGCGCGCAAACCAAGCCCGGCGATATTCTGAACGCCCTGCCGGACCACCCGCCGGAAGCCGCGCAGGACATGGAAGACGTGTTTGCCGATTTTGAAAGCATCGTCATGCCAGGCATCACCCATTGGCAGCACCCGCGTTTCTTTGCCTATTTCAATTCCAACGCCGCGGCGCCATCGGTTCTGGCCGAGTTCCTTGCCAGCGCCATCGCGCCGCAATGTATGTTGTGGCAAACGTCGCCCGCCGCGACCGAAATGGAAACCAAGATGATGGACTGGCTGCGACAAGCGCTGGGCCTTGCAGACGGTTTTGCGGGCGTTATCCAGGACAGCGCGTCGTCAGCCACATTGGCCGCAGTTCTGACCATGCGGGAAAAGGCACTGAACTGGACCGGCAACTCACAAGGATTGGCCGGTCAAACCCCGTTGCGGGTCTATTGCAGCGCCGAAGTGCATTCGTCGATCGACCGCGCCATTTGGGTGGCGGGCATTGGCGCCGACAATCTGGTGCGCATCCCGATCAAAGGCGATTGGCGCGGCATGGATCCGGCTGCATTGGACGCCGCAATCACCGCAGACAAAGCCGCCGGCCTGACCCCTGCCGGTGTCATCCTTTGCGTCGGTGGCACAGGCACAGGCGCAACAGATCCAATCGATGCCTGTCTTGATATCGCTGAAAAGCACGGCCTTTACACCCATGTGGATGCTGCCTGGGCCGGAAGCGCAATGATCTGCCCGGAGTACCGCCACTACTGGCCCGGCATCGATCGCGCCGACAGTATCGTGTTCAACCCACACAAGTGGCTCGGCGTACAGTTCGATTGCTCGGCGCATTTTCTGCGCGACCCGAGCGATCTGGTGAGGACGCTCGCGATCCAGCCAGAATACCTCAAAACCCATGGCGCCGATGGCATCATCAACTACTCGGAATGGTCGGTGCCGTTGGGCAGGCGATTCCGTGCATTGAAAATCTGGTTCCTGATCCGCGCCTACGGGCTGGAAGGTCTGCGCGAACGTTTGCGAAACCACATCACCTGGGCGCAGGCTCTGCACGATCGGTTGGCCGCCACTGATGGCATCGAGATCGTGACCGCACCCATGTGGTCGCTGTTTACCTTTCGCATCAGGGGCGGCGACGACGCCAATCAGGCGTTGGTCAACGCGATCAATGATGATGGGCGGATCTATCTGACGCAAACGCGAGTCGACGGTGCTCTGGTCATTCGCTTTCAGGCAGGGCAGTTTGAAACCGAAGAGAAGGACGTGATGATGGCCTATGATGTAATCACCGAACTGGCCGGACTATGAAGTTCGCCACAGTATCCGCAGGTGGGCAAACGTTTTATGGCGCTGTCACCGATGCCGGGTTCACCGCCCTGTCGCCAGAATTCGCGCAGTGGCCAACCCTGCGCGAGGTAATCGCCGCGGGCGGGCTGCATGATCTGGCCCAGGCGGCCCAAGGGCGCACAGTAACACACACCGATTTCACCTATCAAATCCCGATTCCAGCGCCTGAAAAGATCATCTGCGTCGGCGTTAATTACCCGGCGCGCAACGAAGAATATGCCGATGGCCAAGACGCGCCGCCCAACATGTCGCTGTTCATCCGCTTCCCACGCAGCTTTACCGGCCATAGCGCGCCGTTGATCCGCCCCAAAGCCAGCGACCAGCTGGACTATGAGGGCGAAGTGGTTGTGATCATTGGCAAAGGTGGGCGCCATATTCCGGATGACACCGCGCTTGATCACATCGCAGCCCTGTCGATCTGCAACGAAGGCACGCTGCGCGACTGGGTGCGCCACGCCAAATTCAACGTCACCCAGGGCAAAAACTTTGATCAGTCCGGCGCAATGGGTCCGTGGCTCGTGCCCTACACGCACCCAGCCCAGATTACCGACATCGCGCTGCAAACCCGCGTCAACGGCGAAATCCGCCAGAATGACCGCACTGGGCGGATGTTGTTCCCTGTGGCACGCCAGATCGCCTACATCTCGACCTTCACAACACTGGTTCCGGGCGATATCATTGTCACCGGCACACCCACCGGCGCAGGCGCCCGGTTTGATCCGCCAAAGTTTCTGAAGCCCGGCGATGTGATTGAGGTCGAGGTGGAAGGCGTCGGCACATTGCGCAACACCGTTCAGGACGAAACATGACGCCCGAACACATCACCCAGGCCGCTCAGGCGCTGTTTGCTGCCGATCAGGAAAACAAGCAGATTGGGCTTTTGTCCAAGCGTTATCCCGGAATGACCCTCGATGATGCCTATGCCGTGCAAAAGGCGCTGGTGACGTTAAAACTGGCCACAGGACGCCACAAAATCGGATGGAAAATCGGGCTGACCAGCCGCGCGATGCAGGCTGCCTTGAACATTGAAACCCCCGACAGCGGCGTGTTGCTGGATGACATGGCCTTTGAAAACGGCGCAACGATCCCAAAGGGCCGCTTCATTCAACCCCGGATCGAGGCCGAAATCGCCTTTGTCATGGCAAAACCGCTAAGCGGAACCAGCACCCGCGAAGACGTCATCACCGCCACCGATTTTGTTGCGCCATCGCTGGAAATCCTCGACACGCGGGTGTTGCGGGCGGATCCCGACACCGGTCAGGCGCGGGTCATCACCGACACAGTCAGCGACAACGCGGCCAATGCCGGTGTGGTTCTGGGTGATAAACGCCACGCGATTGCCGATTATGATCTGCGTTGGGCCGGCGCCATTGTCGCGCGCAATGCCACGGTCGAAGAAACCGGCCTAGGCGCGGGTGTCCTGAATGATCCGATCACATCGGTGCTCTGGCTCGCCCAGCGCATGGCGATCTATGGCCAGCAGATCGACGCAGGCGACATCATCCTGTCGGGATCTTTCATCCGCCCTGTTGAGTGCCCGCCAAACAGCAACATCCACGCCGATTTCGGCCCATTCGGGTCTGTTTCGGTCAGATTTGAATAAAGGAAAGCCCATGCCAGCCCCGAAAAACACCTTCAAACAACGCCTCAACGCAGGCGAAACCCTGATCGGCTGTTGGCTGGGTCTGGCCGATGATTACGCCGCCGAAGTGATGGGCACCGCAGGCTTTGACTGGCTGGTCGTCGACGGTGAACACGGCCCCAACGACATCCGCTCGATCCGTGCGCAACTGACGGCGCTGGCGGCCTGCACCAGCGAACCCGTGGTGCGTCTGCCGATTGGCGAAACCTGGATGATCAAACAGGCGCTGGATGCAGGCGCGCAAACCCTGCTGATCCCAATGGTCGACAGCGCCGAGCAAACCGCCCAACTGGTCGCAGCCTGCCGCTATCCCCCCCACGGTGTGCGCGGTGTGGGCGCCGCTTTGGGCCGGGCCTCGCGCTTCAATGAAATCACCGACTATGTTCCCACGGCAAACGCCGAAATCTGTTTGCTGGTTCAGGTCGAAAGCGTCAAAGGTCTGGCGGCGCTCGATGACATTCTGGCCATCGAAGGCGTTGACGGCGTGTTCATCGGTCCCGCAGATCTAAGCACCGACATGGGTTTTGGCGGCAATTCAGAAGCTCCCGAGGTCAAAGCAACCATCAAAGACGCGCTTGGCAAAATCGCTGCCGCCGGCAAAGCCCCTGGAATCCTCGCCACCACAGACGCACCGACACAGCGCTACCTCGATCAAGGCGCAAAATTCATCGCGGTAGGAGCAGATGTCCTGATGCTCGCCGACGCCGCCCGCTCCTTGGCCAAACGCTGGAAACCCTGACGCGCCGCACCCTTCCTCTTGCCCAAAATATCCCGGAGCGCGAGGCAGAGCCTCGCTATGCCCCATCAATCCGGCGCTGACACAAGGCCAACGCAGCGCCGGCCAACAACACAGCCGCCGCAACCAACAAGGCCGTGCCGATGCTGCCTGTCGCGTCGCCAATCAACCCGGCCCCAATCGGACCCAAAGTCTGGGCCACAGCGAAAACCACAGTGTAAAAGCTGATCGCCGCGCCCCAGGCGGTGGCCGGCAGGTTGGCACGGGTGAACGTTGTCACAGCACCCGGCGCCATGAACACCGACAAGCCAAACACAACGGCCGAAGCAATCAAGCCAAACCCGGTGGGCACAAAAACCGGCAACACTGATCCGGCAGCAATGCCCGTCAGGATCATCGCCAAAGGCACGCCATTGGCAAAGCGCGCAAAGACCGGGCGCCACAGAAACGGCGACAGGCTGGTGCACACACCAATCATCACCCAGACCAGCGCAATCAAACCTGGCCCCTTGTCCTGCGCGCTCATCCACGCCACCAGAAACGTCAGATAAACAATGTAGCCCATGCCAAACGCCGCATAACCGGCAATCTCGGCCGCCATCGCGCGCAGCGGCAACCGCACTTTGGGCGGGGGTTCAAACACCGGCGGGCGCAACCGTTCCGCCGCCCACAAAGACAAAGGCAAAAACACCAGGCTGGCCCCACCGACGATCACCCAGGCCCAAGGCCAGGACGCAGGGCCAAACACATCCAGCATCAACGGCAGGCTCGCCCCGGCCAGAATGATCCCCAACCCGCCTCCAAAACCAAACAGCACTGCAATCGACAATGCGTTTCGCCTCACATCACCCGGAAACAGTTGCGCAGCCAGAACGCCCGCAGTTGAAAAAGACAACGCACCGGTCACACCTGTCAAAAACCGCCACAGCGATTGCCACCAAAGCGCCTCGTGCACACCTGTGGCCAACAGCGTGCCGGTGGTCGCCACCATGCCAATGCCAAACAGACGCGATGGGTTCATCCGCCCGATCAGCGCCATGGTCAGCAGCGCGCCGACGATATAGCCCAGCGCATTGGCTGTGTTCAGCCAACCCGCTTGCGCGTAGCTCCACCCAAGCTGATCCCGCATGGCCGGCAGGATCAACCCATAGGCAAAGCGCGCAAACCCGTTGGTCACACACATCCCAAGGCACAACCCCAGCAGGATCAACCACTGGCGCGCAGCATAGCTCACGCGTTACAGGCTGGCATAGACCGCGCGTTCGTAGGCGTCATAGGTCTCCAGCAAGGGCGGCTCTACAAAGGGCAACGACTGGGTCATGATCACCGCGGCCACATCTGCTTTGGGGTCGATCCAGTAGTGCGTGTTGCACACCCCGGCCCAGCTTTGCGACCCCGCGTGGCGCTTGCCCGGCATGTCGGATTCATGGCGCACAAAGGCCACCGAATGGGTCGTGCCCTCAGGCATGACCACGTCCGCCGTCACCGGTGGCGCCACAGTGTGCATGGTCTGGAAGGTCAGCCCGTTCATCTGATCCGCCAGCATGATGTCAATCGCCGCCTCAGACAGCACGCGGTTGCCGTCCAGCGTGCCCCGGTTCAGCACCATGCGCAAAAACCGCAAATAGTCCGGCGCGGTCGAATAGAGCGCGTGGCCCATGCCATAAATCTCGGGCTTGGGCGGTGGCGCCAGATCAAAGGCGCCAAATGTTCCGTCTTCGCCGCGCATGTTCACCTGGGCCAGCCGGTCTGTCAGAGTATCGGGTTCAAACGCAGTGCTGGTCATGCCAAGCGGGTCAAAAATCTCGGACTGGCAAAATGCATCGATGCGCTGCCCTGACACGGCCTCGACCATTTGGCCCAGCCAATCAATCGACGGACCATAGCCCCACTTCGTGCCCGGATCGCTCATCAAGGGGGCCATCAATGCTGCTTTGGTGCCCGTCAACATCGAAGGCTGGCCCGTCAATTCCATGTAGCGGCCCATGCTGGGGCACCAGAATTCATATTCCGACCCGCTGGTATGGGTTGCCAAATGGCGCAAAGTCCCGGTGGTTTTGGGCGCGCGCAAAACCGGGGTGTCGCCGTCAAACCCATCCAGCACCTGAACATCGTTCCATTCCGGCAGCACCTCGCCGATCGGAGTGTCCAGGCTCAACTCGCCCCGGTCGATCAGGATCATCGCCGCAAGCGACCCAATCGCTTTGGTCATCGAAAAGATGCGAAACGCCGTATCTTCGCCAGCTGCACGACCAGGAGCCGCCTCGCCCGCAGCCCCGCTGAAGGTGGTCCCTTTGGCGTTCGCCGCCATTGCAACAACAAATGGCACAGCATTTTTAGCCACAGAGTCTTTCAGAACCGTATCGATATTGCTCATGGTGTCTTCTCCTCCCCGGAAATGTGCCCCGAATGCTAGGTCAGCGACCTTGCCAAGTCCATTGCCCTGCAGCCGCGACCTAGGTCGCAGCCCTCGTTGCCTAAAATTTTCGTCAAATTGAAACCACAATCGGGCGTTACGCAAGATGCTGTTTAACCAGTCAAAGGCTCTGTTTTGGCCCGAATCAGCGAACTTCACTACTCTAATGCCTATGCGGCGTCTTCCGGCGTGGCTGAATTTTTGGAAGTCTCGCTTGGCCCTGCAGACGACCCCGCCGATTTCACCGTGTCGTTTTATCAACACACGGGTCTGGTCGGCTTCGAGCTGGGTCTGAATGATCCCGGGATCACAGTCACCGTTGATCCGGAAAATGGCGAAATCAATTATGTCATCTCGGCTGATGTTTTCCCGATCTACCTGACCGACCCCAATGGCGGCGGGTCAACCAACTACGAAGCCTACGCGCTGACCGATACTTCGGGACTGCCCGGTACAGTGATCGACTTTTACGACATCGGCGGCGGCACACAAAACATCCTGGCACAAGACGGCGTAGCCGCAGGTGCCGTGTCTGAAAACTTGCCGGTTTTGGTTGGACCGGACTCCACCACCACAACGCTGCAATTTAACCAGCCCAACCCCGACACGCTGACCCATTCGGCTTTGACGCCGGGCGATACGGGTCTTGCCTGTTTCGTCGCCGGCACCTTGATTGACACGCCAGACGGCATGCGCGCCATTCAAACGCTCAAACCCGGCGATATGGTAAACACCCGCGACGACGGCGCACAAACAGTGCGGTGGATCGGAACCCGCACGGTGCCGGGACAGGGCCAATTTGCGCCCATTTGCATTGATACTGGCGTTATGGGCGCGACCCAGCCGGTCTGGGTGTCGCCGCAGCACCGCATCCTGGTCACCGGCTGGCAGTCCGAGCTGTTTTTCGCCACACCCGAGGTTCTGATCGCCGCAAAAGCACTGGTGAACGGTACCACCATCCGGCGCAGGCCTGTGGCGTGGGTCTGCTATGTCCACATCATGTTTGACGGCCATCAAATCGTCAGCACCCAAGGGCTGGACAGTGAAAGCTTCTATCCCGGCGCACAAGCCATGACCGGCGCAACCGGCCGCGAGGTATTGGCCCTGTTCCCGAACTTGTCTGGCTATGGCCCTCTGGCGCGCCCCGAGCCCGAAGGCGACGCCGCCCGTTTGCTTTGCGTTGCCTGACACTTGCTTTCGCACCCACCTGTGATAGCAGGTCCTCAACACTATGCGAGGGCCTGTCATGGACGATCTGAAAGCAAAATATCTGGCCGAAATTGCTCAGGCCGCCGATGAAAACGCGCTTGAAACGATCCGTTTGGCCGCTGTGGGCAAAAAGGGCGAGGTTGCGCTGAAAATGCGCGAGCTGGGCAAAATGACCCCCGAGGAACGCCAGGTGGCCGGCCCCGCGTTGAACGCGCTCAAGGACGAAATCAACAGCGCGCTTGCAGCAAAGAAGGCCGCCCTTGGCGATGCGGCGCTCGACGAACGGCTGCGCACGGAATGGCTTGATGTGACCTTGCCGGCACGCGGGCGCGGCCAGGGCACGCTGCACCCGGTGTCTCAGGTCAGCGAAGAGGTCACCGCGATCTTTGCCGAGCTTGGCTTTTCTGTCGCCGAAGGCCCGCGCATCGACACTGATTGGTACAATTTCGACGCGCTCAACATCCCCAGCCATCACCCCGCCCGCGCCGAGATGGACACGTTTTATATGCACCGCGCGGAAGGCGACAATCGCCCGCCCCATGTGTTGCGCACGCACACCTCGCCAGTGCAGATCCGATCGATGGAAAAGATGGGCGCGCCGATGCGCATCATCTGCCCCGGCGGCGTCTACCGCGCCGATTACGACCAGACCCACACACCGATGTTTCATCAGGTCGAAGGGCTGGCGATCGACAAAGACATCTCGATGGCGAACCTGAAATGGGTGCTCGAGGAATTCGTCAAAGCGTTCTTTGAGGTAGACGACGTGGAACTGCGCTTCCGCGCCTCGCACTTCCCGTTCACCGAACCCTCGGCCGAAGTCGACATCCGCTGTTCCTGGGAAGGCGGCACGTTGAAGGTGGGCGAAGGCGACGATTGGCTGGAAATCCTTGGATCGGGCATGGTCCACCCCAAAGTCCTGTCCGCCGGAGGGATCGACCCCGAGCAATGGCAAGGCTTTGCCTTCGGCATGGGAATCGACCGTATCGCCATGCTGAAATACGGCATCCCCGACCTGCGCGCCTTCTTTGATTCCGACCTACGCTGGCTGCGCCACTACGGGTTCTCTGCGCTGGATGTGCCAGCGTTGCATGGTGGGTTGAGTAGGTGAGGTCGTCCACAGAATTTGATGCCGCAACAAGAAAGAGATTCGCTCAAGAGACTTACGGCAGCCAAACAATCCATGCGCGTATCATTGAAGAAGCCCACACTCTCGAAACCAAGGCGAGCACGCTCCTGACGCATATTTCTATGATGATTGCCGTGACAGGAATTCTATTTGCTGTCGCAGAGAAAGAGTCTTTGGCTCATATTTTCCTAGCAAGTGAACTCATCATCTACCTTTGTTTGGCTGCGGTTTGTATTTGGTGTCAAAATAATTTTGACTTTAAAAAGGTGTACGCACTCTCCAAGGACGACGACGAACAACATACGGAAAAAACACGAAACTTTCTGATTCAGCAAGTTCTGATAAAAGAAAACGCGGTTCGTGGGGTGCAGGTCTGTCTTTACGTTCTGACCGCTTGTCTAGCCGCCACCATTATTTTTACGGTCTAGCTTCGATAGTTCATCAAATTGATCGGTCCCTATCCAATAGCTTGGGCACTGTCGCCGTCGGCTGGCGCTGATGCTGATGCTGATGCTGATGCTGTTTTCTTATGCAAACACGTCTTCGCTCCCCACGATCATGTGACATGACATTTTAACCTCGCCCGGTCAGATTGCGCGCATGATCTGGCGTGTTCTCATCCTCCTGCTTCTCACCGTTTGCCCGGCTCTGGCTTCAAGCCCTCAAAAAGGCTGTGGCGCGCAGGATGATCCTTGCGGGGTGGGGGATCGCTCCTATCACGTC
>JBGCDD010000193.1:0-20986 GCA_045105075.1 Sedimentitalea sp.
TCAGCGGCCGGACCATCCATCACCACGCGACCCGATTCCAGAATGTAGCCATAGTGGGCAAAACGCAGCGCCACATTGGTGTTCTGTTCGGCCAATAGGAAAGACACGCCTTCCTTTTTGTTCAAATCCTTGACGATGCCAAAAATCTCTTCGACGAGCTGCGGCGCCAGACCCATGCTGGGCTCATCCAGCAAAATCGTCTCGGGCGCGGCCATCAGCGCACGGCCAATCGCGCACATCTGTTGTTCACCACCCGACGTATAGCCCGCCTGGCTTTTGCGCCGCTCTTTCAGGCGTGGAAAATAGGAATAAACCTTTTCGAGGTCCGCGTTCATCTCGGCCTTTGAGGCCTTGCGCGTGTAAAACCCGGTCAGCAGGTTTTCCTCGACCGTGAGGTGTTCAAAACAGTGCCGCCCTTCCATCACCTGGATCACGCCTTTGCGCACCAGTTCGGCCGGGTCGGAATGATGCACCTCGGTGCCGCGATACTTGATCGAGCCTTTTGTCACCTCGCCGCGTTCAGAGTGCAGCAAGTTCGAAATCGCCTTGAGCGTTGTGGTCTTGCCCGCGCCATTGCCCCCCAAAAGCGCCGTGATACCGCCTTTGGGCACCTTTAGGCTGACGCCCTTCAGAACCAAGATCACATGGTTATAGATGACTTCGACATTGTTGACCTCAAGCAAGGTTTCAACGTCCGAGTCAGCGGTTGCGGCAGCGTCGAGCATGGTTTTCTCTCCGGTTGTCGGACCGGCCCCGAAAAAGGCCGGTCCGGTTTGGTTTATTTACAGTTCGACGGAATGTTGTTTTCCGCTTTGTAAGCTGCGGAATCCGCATCGATCAGAGGCTGGATCACATCCATATCGGTTGGCGCAAAATCCGAAATCATGTTCCAGGTTTTTGCTGTGGCATCCCATTGAGAAACCGCAACGACACCGGGTCCACCGTGGTTTTCACACGACACAGAGAACGTTGGACCAAAGCCCGCCATGCCGAGTCCGGCCATTTTGGCGTCGGTGATTTCCAGCGCTTCCATACCATCGCGCATCATGCCCGAAGTAATGTCAGCCACACCATGAATGGCCTGAGCCGTCTTCACAGCTTCCGCCGCCAACATCGCCGCATAAAGACCGCGGTTGTAAGGCACAGTGCCGATCTGATCGCCATTGCCAGCCGCGTTGCCGGTGTCGACAACATACTTCTGGATGTCGTCAAAGACCGGGAAATCATTGCCCACCGAAGTCAAAGCCATGGCCTTGTAGCCATCGGCCTTGTCACCCGCCGGCAACACGTCAATTTCCGCGCCAGACCACCAGATGCCGATGAAGTTTTCCATCGGGAAACGAATGTTGGCCGCTTCCTGAATCGCCACCTGGTTCATCACACCCCAGCCGTACATGATCACATGATCAGGACGCTCGCGACGAATTTGCAGCCACTGCGACTTCTGCTCTTGGCCCGGATGGTCCACCGCCAGCAATGTCAGCGAATAGCCGTGCTTTTTGGCCAGCTCTTCCAACGTGCGGATTGGCTCTTTGCCATAGGCCGAGTTGTGATAGACCAGCGCGATTTTCTTGCCGTTCAAATCACCGCCGTTGACGCTCAGCAGGTGGTTCACGATGCCCGACGCGCCGTTCCAGTAGTTGGCTGGATAGTTGAACACATGGCTGAACACATCGCCATTGGCCGCAGACGTACGCCCATAGCCCATGGAATGGATCGGAATATCATCCGCCGTTGCTTTGGGGATGAGCTGATAGGTGATCCCTGTGGACAGCGGCTGATACACCAGAGCGCCTTCGCCCTTGGTGGATTCATAGCATTCCACACCTTTTTCGGTGTTATAACCGGTCTCACACTCCAGCAGGCGTGTCGGAATACCGCCAATGCCGCCATCACGCTCGTTGAGCATGGTGAAGTAGTCGGCATAGCCATCCGCAAACGGAATACCGCCCGCCGCGTAAGGCCCAGTGCGATAGGACAGCGATGGGAACACAAGGTCCGCCATCACAGGCCCTGCGGCCAGAACGGCGCCCAGCGCCAAGGTGGTCAGTTTCATCTTCATCGGGTTTATCCTCCCTTTGGTTTTGTCCGATGGTGCGCCAAAGTCTTTGCTCCGGCGCGATTGGGGTGGAGACCCACCCGCAGCCCTGCCCTAGTGCGGGAAAGGCCAGAGTCTCAGTTTTTCCTTGGCGACGCGCCACAGCTGCGCCAGCCCATGCGGTTCAGCAATCAGGAACACAATGATCAACGCGCCCACAATAATCAGCTGGAAATGCGCCACGATGTCCGTTGGCCACCCCAACAGATCCACACCCACCACTTTCAGTGCCACAGGCAACAGCACCAGAAACGCCGCACCAGCAAAACAGCCAAAGATCGACCCCAGCCCGCCAATGATGATCATGAACAGCACAAGGAACGACTTGGTGATGCCGAACACCTCTCCGACCTCGACCGCACCCAGATAGACCGCAAAGAACAATGCCCCCGAAATGCCCACAAAGAACGAACTGATCGCAAAGGCTGTCAACTTGGCCTTTAACGGGTTCACCCCAATGATCTCGGCGGCAATATCCATGTCGCGGATCGCCATCCAGGTCCGCCCCAACGTCCCCCGCGTCAAATTACGCGCTATGATCGCGCTGATCGTGCAAAACACCAGACAGAACAGATATGTCGCCCAAGCCTCAGTGTTCGGCCCCGTCACCTCAATGCCAAAGACAGTGCGTTCGGGTGCGTTGATCTGGCCCGAAGCGGAATAGTTGTAAAACCAGCTGACCCGGTTGAACAACCACACTAGGAAAAACTGCGCCGCCAGCGTCGCCACAGCCAGGTAAAAGCCTTTGATCCGCAAACTCGGCAGTCCAAACACAACCCCGACAGCCGCCGTGATAAAGCCTGCAATGATCACATGGAAAAAGATGTTCACATCCGGAAAGGCGGTCATCAACTTGTAACAGGCATAAGCCCCCACAGCCATGAACCCACCGGTGCCAAGGCTGACCTGCCCACAATACCCAACCAGTATATTCAACCCGATCGCCGCAATCGCATAGATCAAAAACGGCAACAGGATCGCGTTGGCCCAGTAGTCATTGATGATGAACGGCACCACCAAAAAGGCAAAGGCCAGCACGACGTAGTAACGATACCGATCAAACCGGATCGGAAACGTCTGACTGTCCTGACTGTACGTGGTGCTGAAATCACCCGCTTCACGATAAAACATGCATAGGCCCTTCTGTGATCACCGGGCCCAAACCCGCTTTTTCCTCTTGCCGAAAATATCCCGGGGTCCGGGGCAGCGCCCCGGCCGGTGCCAACCCGCTAAACCCTCTCAATGATCTTCTCCCCAAACAGCCCCTGCGGTCGGAACAACAGGAACAACAGCGCCAGAACATAGGCAAACCAGTTTTCGGTTGCCCCGCCCAGCATTGGCCCAAAACCAAACTCAAACAGCTTCTCGCCGACACCAATAATCAATCCGCCCACAATCGCACCGGGGATCGACGTGAACCCGCCGAGCATCAAAACCGGCAACGCCTTCAGCGCAATAAGGCTCAGCGAAAACTGCACGCCCGACTTGGTGCCCCACATAATGCCTGCCACCAAAGCAACAAAACCGGCCAGCGACCACACCAGGATCCAGATGAAGTTCAGCGACACACCCACCGACAACGCGGCCTGATGGTCATCGGCCACAGCGCGCATGGCGCGACCCTCTTTGGTATATTGCGAAAACGCCACCAGCGCGACAACCAGCAACACCGCCACGAGGGTCGCCACAATGTCTAGATTGTCGATAAAGAAGCCATAGAAATTGTCGGTCCCAAGCCCGGACGTCATATCCTCGATCCAGAAAGATCCACCCTGAGGCAGCCCCACATCAAGCTTTTTGATCTCCGAATTCCACATCAGATCGCTCAGACCCTCAAGGAAATAGGCCAAACCAATCGTCGCCATGAACAAGATTATGGGTTCCTGATTGACCAGATGGCGCATGACAAAGCGTTGCACCGCCCAGGCCAATCCAACCATCACCACCATGGTCAGCAAAATGGCCAGCAAAGCCGGCACCTGCCAGCCGAAATAGTGAATATCAGTGCCAAAGGTGGCATTGATCAGGTGCGCAAAAGGCACCTGCCCTTTCATGATCCCCACCAAAGTCATCGCCGCAAACAGCGCCATAACCCCTTGGGCAAAGTTGAAAATCCCGCTGGCTTTGTAAATCAACACGAACCCCAAAGCGACCAGCGCATAAAGCACCCCCGCCATCAGGCCGTTCAGCGTGACCTCAACCGCGAATAAAAACTGATCAAGCATCCTGCTCCCCCTGTTCGTGATAGCTTACACTGACCTGCGTGCCGGGCTGATAGTCATCACCCCAACGCACCATCATCCATGTTGTCTGCCCGCCGCCCGCGCGCACATGCGCACCCTGAAAACCCGCAGCGCCCAGCTCATTGTACAGTTCTTCAACATCGCCCGTCTGCGCGGCCAGCAAAACGCCAAACCCATCCTCAAGCCGCGCCTGCTCCGTCTCTGACAGCACCGCCAACTCATCAGACACCGAACAAGACCGCGGCGCCATGCGCACCAACATCCGAGCGCCCGCATGCCAGTACATCTGCTCGTCCGGCCAAACCCGATACGGCTCAAGGCTGCTCACGTTGCGCGGTGCCCCGGCCAGAACACTGGATAGACACACCTCTTGCAGCATCTCCAACGCCAACGCATCGCGATCCTTGGGCGCAAACAGCACCCACCCCAGAGACAGCCCAATGGCGCCGCCCAAAGCCAGCACCACACCCATGATGCGCGCATCAATCATGCGCCACACCCAGATAAGCATCGATCACCGCCTGATTGTTGCGCACCTCATCGGGCGTGCCATCACCAATCTTCTTGCCGTAATCCATGACCACCACGCGGTCGCTCAGATCCATCACAACGCCCATATCGTGTTCAATCAGCGCAATCGTGGTGCCAAATTCGTCATTCACATCCAGGATGAATCGCGACATGTCTTCTTTTTCTTCGACGTTCATGCCCGCCATCGGCTCATCCAGCAGCAGCAATGACGGTTCCGCCGCCAACGCCCGCGCAAGCTCAACCCGCTTTTTCAGACCGTAAGGCAACCGTGCCACCGGGGTCTTGCGGATGTGCTGAATCTCAAGAAAATCAATGACCTTTTCGGCCACTTCGCGGTTTGCCACCTCTTCAGCTTCCGCCTTGCCACGCCAAATCGCCTGGCTCCAGAGCCCGGTTTTCATCTTGGTCAAACGCCCGGTCATGACATTATCCAGAACGCTCATACCCTCAAACAGAGCAATGTTCTGGAACGTGCGCGCAATGCCTTGCTGCGCCACCTGATAGGGTCGCATACTCGGCCTGGGCGAACCTTGATACCAAACCTCGCCTTCCTGGGGCACATAAAACCCGGAAATCACGTTCAGCATCGACGATTTACCGGCCCCGTTCGGCCCGATGATCGCCCGGATCTCGCCCTCGCGGATATCAAAGGAAATATCCTTGATCGCCACCACACCGCCAAAACGCAGCGTGATGTTCTTCATCTCCATCACCACGGCGCCAATCTTGCGCCCATCTTCGGTTATGTAGCCGTCCGTCTGATCCAGCATCAGGAAGTCTCCGTTTCGCAAGTAATCGCATTGGGGTCGTCGTCGCGATCAGAATGGCTCACAAGCGCCGAAATCGGCGTCTGCGGGTCAACCCAAACATAGGCAACAGTGCGGACCCCGGCCTCCCGTTCGCGCATGACCAAAATATCCAAACCAACCGCGGGATTGTTGTCAAAGCAAACAAAGAAATCACGCTTCAACATCTGGTCCAGCATGGCACTGGCTTGGACCTGGATACCTTGCGCCACTTGACGCCGCTCGCTCATCTCAAGGCTTCGTTGATCATCAGGGCGTACAAACGTGTCCGAAAAACTGACGACACAGCGAACGGCTTTCCCCTCAGGCGGTCCAAACCAGCGCAAAAGCTGAAATTGCCCAACCTCACGCGCACCCAGCGGCACCACATCCCCACGGTCAATCACATCCAGACACGCGGTTCGGTAGGTTTCAACGGCCGTATCCGCATGCGCTTGCAAACCAAAACAAGACAACGCCACACCCAGGACCATCGCCCTGCGGGAGGGTGGGCGGGGCGAAAGCGCAGCTGAGCGCCGTACCATCATTCCGCAGCGATCTTTTGTTCAGCCGCAACAACTTCCACCGAGCGAATTTCCAGCGTCGCCGAAATGCTGCCCTTGCGCCCATCTTCATAAGTCACTTCGGTGACTGTGCTGACACTGCTGGACCCGTCATAAAGTGCTGCAATAATGTCGGCGTATTTCTCTTCTATGATACGACGGCGCACTTTGCGTGTGCGGGTCAGCTCGCCATCATCCGCATCCAGCTCTTTGTGCAAAATCACAAAGCGATGCACCTGACAGCCCGACAGCATCGGGTCTTTCGCAACCGAGCGGTTCACCTCTTCCACATGCCCCTGCAGCGCGCCCATAATCTGCGGATGCCCGGCCAGTTCCTGATAGGAGGAATAGGCGATGTTGTTGCGCTCGGCCCAGTTGCCCACCGCCGACAGGTCAATGTTGATGAACGCAGTACACTCTTTGCGGCCATTCCCGAACACCACCGCTTCCAGCACGTTGGGATAGAATTTCAGCTTGTTTTCAACGTATTTGGGGGCAAACAAACTGCCGCTGGCCATCTGGCCCACGTCTTTGGCCCGATCAATGATGCGCAAATGGCCGGTGTCTTCCTCGATGAACCCGGCATCCCCCGTGGCAACCCAACCTTCCGCATCTTTGGTGCCTGCGGTGCTTTCGGCGTTCTTGTAATACTCCACAAACACGCCGGGGCTGCGGTAAAACACTTCACCATTCTCCGCGATCTTCAGCTCGACCCCAGGACAAGCTACGCCCACTGTGTCACTGCGCACTTGCCCGTCGGGCTGTGCGGTGATGAACACAGTGGCTTCGGTCTGCCCGTAAAGCTGCTTCAGGTTGATCCCCAGAGCGCGGTAAAAATCAAAGATCTCGGGGCCAATCGCCTCGCCCGCCGTATACCCCACGCGCACCCGGCTCAGACCCAGCGTGTTTTTCAACGGGCCATAGACCAGCAAGTCGCCAATCTTGTACTTCAGCTTGTCGCCAAAGCTGACCTCTTTGCCATCCAGAATATCGGGCCCAACTTTGCGGGCATGGGCCATGAAATGATCAAACATGCGCTTTTTCAGGCCCCCCGCATCTTCCATGCGGATCAGCACATTGGTCAGCTGCGTTTCAAACACCCGGGGCGGCGCGAAATAATAGGTGGGCCCGATTTCGCGCAGATCGCTCATCATGGTGTCGGCATTTTCCGGGCAGTTCACACAGAACCCCGTCCAATAGGCCTGGCCAATGGAAAAAATGTAGTCCCCAACCCAGGCCATCGGCAAATAGGCCAGAATCTCGTCATCCCCGCGTAACCCATCAAAATCCGAGCTCGACTTGGCGGTTTCAATGACGTTGCGGTTGGACAGCATCACCCCCTTGGGTTTGCCTGTCGTGCCCGACGTGTAAAGCATCACGCATGTGCTGTCGTAGTCGAGCGCGTTGCGGCGTTTTTCCAGCTCGGGGAAAAATTCGTCCCGGGCGGCGCGACCCTGATCCTGCACATGGCTGAACTGATGCAGTCTGGAATGGTCGTACTTGCGCAAACCACGCGGATCGAGGTAAATCAGATGCTCGAATTGCTGCAGCTGGTCCTGCACCTCCATCACCTTGTCGACCTGCTCCTGATCCGCCACGATCACAAAGCGCGCGCCACAATGATCCAGCACATAGGCCATCTCTTCGGCCACAGCGTCCTGATAAAGCGGCACCGGCACGGCCCCCACCATTTCGACCGCAACCATCGACCAATAAAGATAGGGACGGTTGCGACCAATGATGGCAACGAAATCGCCTTTGTTGACGCCAAGGTTCAACAGGCCCAGCGCAAGCGCTTCGATTTCTTTCGCGGTTTCAGCCCAGGTCCAGCTTTGCCAAATCCCGAATTCCTTTTCGCGATAAGCTGCCTCATCGCCAAACTTGCTTGCGTTGCGCGCCAGCAAAGCCGGAATGGACTGAAGTCCACCGACGCCTGATTGCGTCTGAGCCATGTCGTTCTCCTCCCACGCCGGATCGTTGTCCGGCTCACGATCGCTGATGCGATTCAATTGGCGCACTCAAGCGTGCCGCACTGTCGCCGTCAACTTTTTCCTGAAAGTTTCCCAAATCTTACGAAATGTAACAAGTTCGACTCAAGTCGCATCCAACGCGTCCACCATCTGTTTCAGGCGGATACTTGAGGCAAAGGCCGTCTCTTTCAGCTGAGCGCCAATCGCCTGTGCTTCGGGCGATACCGGGTCGGGCCTTTGGGCATTGGTCAACGCATCCAGCCGGCAGGTTTTCAGCCAGCTGCGCATTTCCCCGTCCTGCAACCAGGCAAACTGGTTCTGGCGGTTCACAAAGTTCATCCGCAGCCAATCCACATCGTCGCGCGGCAAAGGCACCACGCGGGCCAGCGCGTTTTTGGCATCGTCACTGTCACGCGTGGCCTCAAGATGACCAATCACCGCCGCACTGAACGCCGGCTGACAGGTGCGCACGGCGTTCATCAAGATCTGACCCGGACGGAAAATCGGCGGCTTGATCCCGGAAGGAATCGCCGTGGCCGTGCAATCGATGCACAGCGCGCCCTCGGGCAAGGCCAGCTCGCCCTGTTTCATCACAATCCGGTCGCGTGACACGCGCTCGATATGGCCCAAACGCACCACGCTCTTGATCTGGCGCAACGTCTCCAGCTCCTGCTGGGTGACGGTGGCACATTTATAGGACGTCGGGCGCACGTTTGGATCAAGGCGCAACAGATTGCCGGTGCTTTCGAGTCTATCAAACAAATCCTCGACCGAGTTCGCCTCGATCAATGCGGTGTTTTCATTCAGCGCACTGCGCAGCTTTGCCTCGTAAAATTCGGCGCCCGGTTGCGCCAGACCTCGGTCCATAAACCACGAGTCGCGCGGCATCACCCAACTGATCCGGTCGCCCGCCACGCCATTGCCCAGCAGCCACAAACACGCGTCGATGCCGGTCTTGCCCGAGCCCAGAATCACGTAATGCGCCGCCGCAGCGCCAAGATCACCCAGCACATTCACCGGCGCAAACGCGGCGTCGTCGTCGACCTCGAACCCCGGTTTGTGCGTCGCCGGAATGGTGCCCCCGCCGTGATAGGCCTCGATCACTTTGCGCCGCACGGTGATCTGTTCCTGCGCACCGCCCAGCAGTGACGTCACCGTGCCATCGGCGCTGGCCTCGCTCATCGGGATGTAACGCACCCGCCCCGAGGCGATCAGAACGTCATCCAGCACCTTTTGGAAATTGGCCCGGATGGCCGCCCCCGTTGACAGTGTCGCCATACCGGCCTCTGGCGCGGTGGCAGTGCCGTCCAAAGGGCTCGACATGATGCCATAGTGCATCCCCGGCTGGTGCAGGCGCACAAAAGGATAGGCCCGGTTCCAATGCCCACCCGGCGCGTGATCGCGATCAACCAGCGTCAGCGTGGCGTCAGTTTCGCTCAGCAGCACATCGGCAATGCCCAAACCCACAGCGCCCGCGCCAATGATCAGATAGTCGGTTTCATGCGCCATGGTTTCCCCCGCGAAAAACAGGCACAAAATATGCCCGGTTCGGATACCTTTGCCCTGACGCGCACACAATGCTAGCCCTTTCGCAAAGGAAGGCCGCCAATTGGACCCCAACGATCTGAAAACCAAGGCTTTGACCACCGCCGGTCTGAACCTGATCGCGCAGGCCCTGTCGATCTATGACCCTGATTTGCGTCTGGCCGTGTGCAACCGCCCGTTTCGCGAAATGTTCGATCTGCCAACCGCGCTGGTCACCCCCGGCGCCCGGTTCGAGGACACGATCCGCCATTTGGCGCAGTCCGGCGAATACGGCCCCATCGACGATCCCGAGGCCTTTGTGCGCGTTCGGGTTGAGCAGGCCCGCGCCTTTGCCCCGCATTACATGGAGCGGGTGCGGGCCAACGGGCGCACGATTTCGGTTGAGGGCTCGCCGCTGCCGGATGGGGGCTGGGTGGCGGTCTATACGGACATCACGCGCACCAAACGATCCGAAAAAATGTTGCGCGCGCATTCTGATCAGCTCTCTGGCCAGCTGCTGGCCCATGCCGAGGAACTGTCGCGCACCAACCGCGAACTGGCCGCATCGAATGCCGCGCTTGAAGAAGCCAAGCGCCAACTGACCGAGGCCGAGCAGCGCATCCGTTTGACCACCGAGATGATGCCCGCCCATATCGCCCATGTCGACGAGGACGGCTATTACACCTATTCCAACCGCCGGCTCAGTTCGGTGCTGCCCGGTCGCCCTTCTGACATCTTGGGCCGCCATATATCACAAGCGTTGGGCCCGGCGGCTTTTGCGCGGATCTCGCCGCATCTGGACGCTGCTTACCGCGGACAAAACCCGGTGTTTGAGTTCACCGAAGCGCAGGATTCGCGGCGCATCCGGGTGGCGTTCACCCCTGATCTGACCGGCGGCGTCTATATTTTGTCGATGGATGTCACCGAAGAAACCCAAGCCCGCGTGGCGCTGCAGCAATCCCGCAGGCGCGCGATGGCCGCGCAATTGACCAACGGTTTGGCGCATGACTTTTCCAACCTTCTGACCATTATTCTGGGCCTACAAAGCCGGCTTGAGCGTTTTGAATTGCCCGGTGATGCATCCCAGATGGTGAGCGCCACGCAAACCGCGGCCCGTCGTGGCGGGCGGCTGTTGAACCGCATTGCCGATATGACGGGCCAGCAAACCCTGCGGCCCCAAGCCACCAACGTCCACACATTGCTGGAAGATCTCAAGCTGCTGGCCACGCCCACCCTGCCCCAGGCTGTTGGATTTAGCGTGCTGGATCACATGCCGAAAGGGGCGGTGATGCTGGATCCGGGACGGGTGCAGGATGCGTTGCTGAACCTGATCCTGAACGCGCGCGACGCTTGTGGCAGTTCCGGGCAGATCACGCTCAGCGCGCATCTTGTGGGTCAGGTCTGGATCGAACTGACCGTCAGCGACACCGGCCCCGGCTTTTCGCCCGAAGGTCTTGGCAAAGCGATTGATCCGTTTTTCACCACCAAAGGCGGCGAAGGGTCGGGGCTGGGTCTGCCGATGGTGTACGACATGACCAAACTGGCGGGCGGCGATTTGCAACTGGCCAACACCGCCACGGGCGCCGCCGTGACCCTGCGTCTGCCTTACCGCGCCGCGCCGCAAACCAGTGGTGGCATGGCGCTTTTGGTCGAAGACAGCGATGCCCTGCGCGCGCTGGTGCGCGATATGCTGATGGAGCTGGGCTTTGCCGTGGTCGAGGCCACCTCGGTGGACGAAGCCGTCGCGCTCGCCGCCGCTCTGCCCGACCTGACCCTCGTTCTGAGCGATATCCAGCTTGAGGGGGGCGCAACCGGTCTTGATCTGTTGGCCCGCGTGCGCCGCGCTGATCTGACATGCGTGCTGATGACATCGTTGCCCCGTGACCACGACTTGCATGTTGCCGCACGCCAGCAAGCCCCGGTATTGGCCAAGCCGTTTACAGGCGACGATCTGGGCGGTGTCCTGGCCCGCGCGGTGCCGGCATGAGTGCGCCGCTGATCTCGATCCTGGATGACGAGCCCGAGATCCGCGCCTTGCTCGGCGATGTGCTGCGCGAGGCCGGATATCGCACCCAAAGCTTTGCGCGGGCCAGTGCGTTCGAGGCTTCGCTCAAGCAAACCACGCCCGATGTGTGTTTGGTCGATCTGTCTCTGCCCGACAGCGATGGGCTGGCACTGGTGCACCGGTTGGCATTGGAACAAGGCGCGGTGGTCATCATCATTTCGGGGCGCGCACAAGTGCAGGACCGGGTGACCGGGCTGGAACTGGGTGCGGATGACTACATTACCAAGCCGTTTGATCCCGCCGAAGTTGTGGCCCGCATCCGCGCCCGTCTGCGCACGCCGCGCGCGGTGACCACCGGGGGCGACCGCGCCCGGTTCAGCGGTTGGATCGCGCATTTTGACCGCTATGTTCTGGAAGACGACACCGGCGTGGAAACCCCGTTCAGCCATGCCGAGGGCGAAGTGTTGCGCCTGTTTCTGGACAGCCCCAAACGGCTGATCAGCCGGGCGCAGATGCAGGACATGCTGGGCGGAGGCGCCAGTGACAGCTTTGATCGGGCGATGGATGTGCGTATTTCGCGCCTGCGCACCAAACTGCGCGAAGACCCCAAGAATCCGGCCCTGATCAAGACAATTTACGGCGCCGGCTATATTTTTCTCAGCGATGTCAGCTGGGATTAAACCCCTGCCGCATGGGCCAGAACCCGCAGACCTGCAACCAGATCCTCTTCGGCGGTGTCTTCGTCAAAGCTGTGGCTGATCCCGTTGATGCTGGGCACGAATAGCATCGCCGTCGGCATCAACCGCGCCACGTTTGTCGCGTCATGCAGCGCACCCGACGGCATCGCACGCCAGCGCCCCGGCGCGATGGCCTGGGCCGCGCTTTCCAGTTTTGCACGCAAGGTTTGATCCATCGCCACCGGATTCAGTTGCCAGTGCGGACCGAGGTCGACGGTCAAGCCTGCCTCTTGTGCAACCTCAGCCAAGGTGGCGGTGATGACCGCCTCCATCGCGTCCAAACGCTGGGCATCGCCGTCACGCCACTGCAGCGAAAACCGCACAGTGCCGGGCACGATAGACGACGCGTTGGGCGACACAGACACATGCCCGATGGTCCAAACCGATTGCGGCGTCACCACATTGCGCAATCGATCTGACAGCCGGGTGTTGAACGTGCTCAGCCCCTGAAACGCATCACGGCGCAGGTGCATCGGCGTGGTGCCGGCATGGTTTTGTTGCCCGCTCAGCGTGATCATACGGTCGCGAATGCCGACGATATCCGTCACCACTCCGATCTGTTCGTGCGCGGTGTCCAAGGTTGGGCCCTGTTCAATGTGCAGCTCGATAAAGCCATGAAATTGGCCCGGATCAACGGGGCCAGCGACCAAATCAGCGATACTGCGCCGCGCGTCTCCCAAGCTGTGACCCTCCAGATCGATGCGCGCGTCGGCCTGCGATTGCGACAAACTCTGAACGAACACAGACGACCCAGTGAGCCCGCCAAACCGCCCTTCTTCATCCTGAAACGACACCACCGAGACCGCAGGCCCGCCGTTTTCCAGCGCCGCGCGCGCCACCTCGAGCCCGGCAATCACGCCCAGCGCACCGTCGAGCCAACCGCCCTCGGGCTGACTGTCGCTGTGCGATCCGATCAACAGGGACGGCCCTTGCGCCAGCCCAAACAGGTTGCCCATCGCATCGAACTGCACAGTAAGCCCGGCGGCTTTGATCTGCTCGGCCAACCAGCGCCGTGCAGCAATGTCGGGATCGGAATAGGCCGGGCGCACGACCCCTTTGCCAACACCGCTGGCCCCGAATTGGCGCAAGCGATGCAGATCAGCCAGAAAGCGGGACGGGTTGAGAGGCATGGGCCACCTGTGAAAAACGTTGTGCTTAAGTTTAGCGCTCCGAGTCTCGCGGGCACAGGCAGATTCGTGTGCTCTGTGGGTTATTCGGCAGCGACCTGGTCACTGAACGCTTCGGCCCGCACCGCCGCGAACTTGAATTCCGGGATTTTGCCATAGGGGTCGACCGCCGGGTTGGTCAGCAGGTTGGCCGCGGCTTCGACATAAGCAAACGGCAAGAACACCATATCTTCGGCCACTGCACGATCCGCCCGCGCCATCACCGTGATCGATCCGCGCCGCGTGCTGAGACGCAACATCTCGCCGGCTTTGACACCCAACCGCCGCAGCGTTTTGGGATGCAGCGAACAATTGGCTTCGGGTTCAACCGCGTCAAGCACCGTGGCGCGCCGTGTCATCGAACCAGTGTGCCAATGTTCCAGCTGGCGCCCGGTGGTCAGGATCATCGGGTACTCGGCGTCCGGGGCCTCGTCCGGTGGAATAACCGAGGCCGGGGTAAAGCGCGCCCGCCCACCTGCACGCGGAAAGCCATCACCAAACACAATTGCCTGACCGGGGTCTTCGGGGCTGAACGAGGGATAGGTCACAACATTCTCGGCCTCCAGCCGATCCCAGGTGATGTTGGCCAGACTGTTCATGTTCTGCTTCATTTCGCCAAACACATCCGCCGGGCTGGCATACTCCCATCCAAGCCCCAGCCGATTGGCCAATTCAACCTCAATCCACCAATCCTCGCGCGCGTCGCCGGGAGGAGGCACTGCCGGGCGACCCATTTGGACCTGACGATTTGTATTGGTGACAGTGCCCGATTTCTCGGCAAAGGCCGAGGCGGGCAGGATCACATCGGCATAATTGGCGGTTTCGGTGATGAAAATATCCTGCACCACCAGATGATCCAGCTTGGCGAGGGCGTCGCGCGCATGGTCCACATCCGGATCAGACATGGCCGGGTTTTCGCCCAGAACATACATCGCCTTGATGTCACCTGCGTGCACGGCGTCCATGATTTCGGTCACGGTCAGGCCCTTTTCAGCGCTGAAATCGCCCGACTTCCAAACGTCGGCAAACGCCGCGCGCACACCATCATCAGTAACCGACTGATAGTCCGGCAAAAACATCGGCACCAGGCCTGCATCCGACGCGCCTTGCACATTGTTCTGCCCGCGTAACGGGTGCAGACCGGTGCCCGGTCGCCCCACCTGTCCAGTCATCAGCGCCAAACTGATCAGACACCGCGAATTGTCGGTGCCGTGGATGTGCTGGCTTATGCCCATCCCCCAGAAGATCATCGACGGTTTGGCCCCGGCAAAAGTGCGCGCCACATCGCGCAACATCTCGGCCGGAATGCCGCAAATCTCTGACATCGCTTCGGGTGAGAACCCCTTCAGGTGGTCTTTTTCAGCCTGCCAGTTCTCAGTATAGGCTTCGATATATTGTTGATCGTAAAGGTTTTCCTCGACGATCACATGCATGATCGCGTTCAGCATACTGACATCCGCGCCGGGTCGGAATTGCAGCATATGACTGGCAAAACGTTTCAGCGCCTGCCCGCGCGGATCCATCACGATCAGCTTGCCACCACGCTTGGTGAACTGCTTGAAAAAGGTCGCCGCAACCGGGTGATTTTCGATCGGATTGGCCCCAATCACAATCGCCACGTCGGCGTTTTCAATTTCGTTGAACGTGGCCGTCACAGCCCCCGATCCGACATTCTCCATCAACGCCGCGACCGAACTGGCATGACACAGCCGGGTGCAGTGATCGACATTGTTGTGCCCAAATCCCTGCCGGATCAGCTTTTGGAACAAATAAGCCTCTTCATTGGTGCACTTGGCGCTGCCAAAACCCGCAACTTCGCGCCCTCGCCCCTTCATCCCGTTGGCGGCAAAATCCAGCGCCTCGTCCCAGCTGGCTTCGCGAAAATGGGTCAGCGGGTTGGACGGATCCACGTTCAAACCCTTGGCCGGTGCATCGTCACGCCGGATCAAAGGCTTGGTCAGCCGATCACCATGGTGGATGTAATCAAACCCAAACCGCCCCTTGACGCACAAACGCCCTTCATTGGCCGGCCCGTTGATCCCTTCCACATACTTGACCCGCCCGTCCTTGACCTTGAGGCTGATCTGGCACCCCACACCGCAAAACGGGCAGATACTCGATGTCTCGCTGTCAAAATCCGCGCTGTCACCACGTTGCTCGGCGTCAGTCACCGTGGCCGGCAATAGCGCCCCGGTTGGACAGGCCTGCACACATTCGCCGCACGCCACACAACTGCTGTCGCCCATCGGATCGGCCATATCAAAGACCGGATAGCTGTCATGCCCGCGCCCGGCCATGCCGATCACATCATTGACCTGAACCTCACGGCAAGCCCGCACGCACAACCCACATTGAATGCACGCATCCAGATTGACCGACATTGCCACATGGCTGTCATCCAGCAACGGCACACGGGTGGCATCCAAGGCTGGCAAACGGCTCTCGCTCACCCCGTTCAACGCCGCCATGTCCCACAAATGGCTCGACCTGTCATGCGCCTCCGCCTGCTCGGGCTGGTCCGCCAACAACATCTCGACCACCATTTTGCGCGCGTTTTCAGCCCGCGTTGATTGGGTGACAACAACCATACCCTCGGCCACATCGCGTATGCACGACGCCACCAAAGTCCGCTCGCCTTCCACCTCAACCATGCAAGCGCGGCAATTGCCATCCGGACGATATCCCGGCGCCGGCTTATGACACAAATGCGGGATCACTAGGCCGCGCCCATGCGCGACTTCCCAGATCGTCTGCCCAACTTCGGCCTGAACCTCTTGTCCGTCCAGCGTCAATGTCACCATCTCAGGCATCACAGGTCCCTCACATTTGATGCGCCTGTATAGCCAAACCATCGCCCCTCACGGACTCCCAATCCCGACAAGATTGCCCAATTTTGCGTCCCCGCTGTTTCCGATAGGCGCGCCGCTTTTCCTCTTGCCACAAATATCCCCGCCGGAGGCTCCCTCCACTGGCAACCCACGCCGCCCCGTCCTAAGACAGTCACAACACGAGGAGCACGCCATGTCCCACATCACTCTTATCCGCCACGGCCAAGCCAACACAGGGGCCCGCGACGAACTCAGCTACGACAAACTCAGTCCGCTGGGCCACCAACAAGCCGTGTGGCTCGGCGATCATTTGCGCGCCTGCGAACACCAGCACACCCGCCTGTTCAGCGGCACCCTGCGCCGCCATATCGAAACCGCCGCAGGGTTGAACATGGGCGCCCCCACCCAGGATGCCCGCCTGAATGAACTGGAATATTTCACTCTGGCCGAACTGCTGCGGGATCAACAAGGCGTGGAAATCCCGACCGAGCGCGAAGGCTTCATCCACCACCTGCCCCGCGTTTTCACCGCCTGGCAAAGAAACGAAATCGACAACCCACCCGAAAGCTTTGCCAATTTCGAAACCCGCACCAGCGCTGCGCTGCACGACATCGCCGAAGGCCCAGGCCCCGCCCTTGTTGTCACCTCCGGTGGTCTGATCGCCATGGCCATGCGCCGCTTTCTGAACCTCGACACGGCCGCGATGGCGCGGGTGGCGCTGGCGATCATGAACACCTCGATGCACCGCCTGTTCCCGATCGGCGATCAACTCTCGCCCGTACTGTTCAACGCCGTGCCGCATCTGGACGCGCCCGAACGCCACCACGCCCAGACCCACCTCTGAGCCAAAGGAGCCAACCATGCTGACCTTGCACTATACGCCCCGCACGATTTCCGCCGCCGTTGCCATCGTTCTCAACGAAACCGGGCTCGATCACACTTTGGTCAAAGTCGACTTCGCCACCGCCGAGCAAACCAAACCGGATTTTCTGAAGATCAACCCAAAAGCCCGCGTGCCGGCCCTGATCACCGAACACGGCGTGCTCACCGAAACACCCGCCCTGCTCGACTATCTCGCAGCGCTTGCACCTGCCGCCAACCTGATCCCCACCGACCTGTTTCAAGCCGCCCACATGCGCAGCGTGATGGCCTATCTGGCCAGCACCATGCACATCAACCACGCCCATGGCATGCGCGGCACCCGCTGGGCCAGTCTGCCCGCCTCGCATGAAGACATGGCCAACAATGTGGTGCGCACAATGACCCAAAGCACCCACTACATCGAATCCCACGCGCTCAAAGGCGATTATGTCTGCGGCCCAGATTTCACCCTGGCTGACCCCTATTTGTTCACCATTTGCACTTGGCTCAAAAGCGACGGGGTCGACATCGCAAAATTCCCCAAACTCCAGGCTTTTCAGAAGCGCATCGCCAGCCGTGCCAGTGTGCAAAAAGCCTACGCTGACGGAGTGCTGGTGCAATGACCCATTTGTGGCTCCGCGCCGAACACCGAACCGACGAATCCCGCGCGCCCCTCACCCCCGACGGCGCGCGCCAGCTGGTCGCGGCGGGCACTCAGATCACGGTCGAAGACAGCAAAACCCGTGTGTTTGCGACCCAGAACTACGTCGATGCCGGCTGCACGATTGCACCGACCGGCAGCTGGCCCTCCGCCCCGTCCAATGCAGTGATTTTTGGCCTCAAAGAACTGCCCGATGATGCCACCGCCCTGACACATCGCCACATTTTCTTCGGTCACGCCTTCAAAGGCCAACCCGCCGGCCAAACTCTTTTGCGCCGGTTTCGCGATGGGGGTGGCACCCTGCTGGACCTTGAATATCTGGTGAACACCTCCGGCACCCGCGTCGCTGCCTTTGGCTATTGGGCCGGTTTCGCCGGTGCCGCTGTCGCACTCAGCTGCTGGGCCGCGCAACAACGCGGCGCCAAAGCCGGCGCTGTGCACTCAAAACCCAGCGCAGCTCATCTGTTGGCCGATCTACAGACCGAGCTTCTTAGCCTCGGCACCCACCGCCCAACAGCATTGGTGATCGGGGCCTTGGGCCGTGTCGGCAAAGGCGCCAGCGATCTGTGCCGACAAATGGGCGTCCCCGTCACCAAATGGGACATGGCCGAAACCGCCCATGGCGGCCCCTTCCCCGAAGTTCTCGCCCACGACATTTTCCTCAATTGCATCCTGGCGCGCCCGGGCACTCCGGTGTTTGTGCCCGCCAACACCCCCCATATTGCCCGCCGCCTCAGTGTCATCGCAGATATCGCCTGCGATCCCGACAGCGACTTTTCCCCGATCAAAGTCTATGATCGCACCACAACCTGGGACACCCCAGCCCTGCGGGTGCACGACGCGCCGCCACTGGACGTCACAGCCATCGACAACCTGCCCTCAATGTTGCCCGCCGAGTCGTCCGACGACTTCGCTGCCCAACTGTTGCCATCGCTGATGATCTTGTCCGACCCGCTCATAGATGTCTGGGCCCGCGCCCTCAGCACATTCCAGACCCATATCACGCGCCTCTGACCAACGCGGACAAACAAAGCATCGAACCTGTCGCCGACCACGCGACCGGGCGCACCCAAATAAAACAGAATGCCGCCCAAAGGGCGGCTCCGCTTGGCAGATCACGGGTCAGGAAAACAGCCGGTAATACATCCAGTCCGGCAGGAATTGGCTCAGCCGGAACAGCACCGAAAAGCCGCGCGGAAAGCTGGTTTTGAACCGATCCGTGGTCATATGCTCAAACATCGCGCGGGCCGCCGCGTCCGGTTCCATGATGAATGGCATGTTAAAGTCGTTCTTTTCGGTCAACCGCGTGCGGATAAATCCAGGGTTGATCAACTGCACCGCCACATTGGTCTTGCGCAGATCCGCATACATGCTTTCGGCCAGCACCATCGTCGCGGCCTTGGACGCGCCATAGCCAATTGCGCCAGGCAACCCGCGAAAGCCAGACAAAGACCCGGTGATCACGATATGGCCTGCATCGCGTGCCACCATGGCCGGAACAATCGCTCCCAGACTGCGCACAAGTCCGGTAAAATTCACATCCGCCATTGCCGTGGCCCCCGTGGCCTCCCACGACGTGGCGGGCATCGGCCAATAAACCCCGGCCAGATACACCACACCATCAACTTCGCCCACCGCAGCGGCCGCCGCGGCGACACTGGCATCATCGCTCACATCCATCACCTGCACGGTGGTTTTGCCGGGCAGGCGTTCGGCCAAAGCCTCCAGCTTGTCCTGCGACCGCGCCGACAGCACCACATGCACACCCGATCGGCTCATCACCTCAGCCAGAGCCGCGCCCAGCCCTTCACTGGCCCCGATCAACCAATAGCGTTTGCCTTGCCAGTCTCTCATCCAATTGTCTTTCTTCCGGTTCCGGCGCTTAAGCCGCGTCTTGAGTTGGTGTGATATCACGCGCCTCGCGCGGGCGCATCGTGGCGACCAGTTCGGCCACCTGAATGCCAAACTTGCGGAATTGACTGCGGTTCACAATCGAGCCATTGGGCGCCAGATACATCCAATCCACAGTGTCCAGCACATGCCCACCGGAGTCTTCGGGCAGTTTGATCTTGTATTGCAATTGCACCGCCGAACCCAACATCGCGCCAGTGCCCGTGCCCACAACATCAGGTGCTGTCGCCTGAATTCGCCCGTCATTGCCGATCCGCAGGTTCCATTCGCGTTTCTGCTCAGACCCGGTGTCATAGCGGAAATGTTCTTTCATCACGCCGACATTGCCCTGCCATTTAGCTTCAAACTCGCCAACAAACCGCGACGTCACGCGCCCCAGCGGGCCATAGATCACGCCTTCGCAAATGATCGAGCCGTTCAAATGGGTGCGCAAGTCAAATTGCGGCGTGCCATCGGCATAGTCTTCGGGTTTTTGCGCCACAAAGGACCACATTCGGCGTCGGACATAGCCAAAAAACACGACCAAAGCGGCGCCAAGGCCAATAAAAAGCAGGGAGTCCATCGTCAGTTCTCCTCCAGGGTTGTGGTGGCCAAAAGGATCAAGGCCACGGCTTTGAGCACGCACGGAACGGCGGCATAAAACAGGGTGAGTAAGGTCAGCGCAGCGGCGGGATTATCGCCCCCGCCCTGAAAGCCCGCCGCATCGAGCGCGGGTAACAACAACACGGCAGCAAAAGCCAACGTGAATTTCGAAACAAAAGACCAGAGGCCAAAGCCTTCGGCGGCCGAAGGTGAAATCACCGCCATACGGCGCGCAAAAATCGCCGGCAGAAGGGTCATGTCGGCGCCCAGCGCCGCGCCCGGAGCGAAACAAATGATACCAAAGGCCACCACGTCGCCCGCACCCAGTGTCAGCGCAAACACAAAGGCGACGATCGACAAAGACATGCCCGCCAGCAACCCCGGTCGCGCCCCAAAACGTTCCGCCAACATGCCCCAGACAGGTGCGGCCATGGCGGCGGACAGGAAGAACAGCAACAGCAAGGGTCCTTCGGCGCCGGGCGCCAACAGACGGCTTTCGACAAAAAACAAAAACAGCGTCG
>JBGCDD010000194.1:0-9328 GCA_045105075.1 Sedimentitalea sp.
CCCCCTCGGGATCTTGCTGTGCAAGACCCTGCCGGGCAAGGGACGCCACTCAGCACTGGGCTGGAAAAGCCCCCCTCTCATGGTTTGTAAACAAACCACTGCCGGGCAGTGGTACGCATTCGAACGGCAGGTGGCTTAAACGAGCAATTGGGGCGGAACGTGCGGGACAGGGCCACTGCCGGGCAGTGAATGTCAGTGATCAGCGCGTCCAAACGAAAAGGCCGTTACGACGATCCTTCGCTTGCGAATATGCTACTCGCATGCTTGCAGAGATGTTGCGGAATGCCAAAAGCCGCCCCTAAGGGCAGCTTTTTATTCTCTTGTTGTCTAAGAGAGAATTTGGCTCCGGCGGTAGGGATCGAACCTACGACCAATTGATTAACAGTCAACTGCTCTACCGCTGAGCTACGCCGGAACGGTGGAGCGCGTATAGCAATCTGATTTGCCAGCGTCCAGTGGCTATTGCGGCAAAAGTGGAATTTAATCTGCGTCGGGGTTTGTGCGGCGGAACTGGGTTTCCGCGCGCAAAGAGCCCATTGGTTCGACTTGTTTTTTACCTTTCAAGTCAATGAGATGGGCAAGGACGTTGCGTTCGGCTGCGGGCAACAGGGCAGGCGGGGTTTCGGTGTAGACCTGCTCGGCTATGGTGCGGGCGGTGCCGGGGTGCACTGACAAAGCCTCTAGGATCGCAGCTTCACGCGACAAACGGTGCGACATCAGCCAGTCCAGCCGCGCGGCGGGCTGATCAATCACGTCGCCATGACCGGGTAGAAATTGCGACCAGCGACGCGCCCGAAGACGTGCGCAGGAGGTCATGAAATCGGTCAGATCGCCATCCGGGGGCGACACCAGCGAGCTGGCCCATCCCATCACATGATCGCCGGTAAAGCAGACATCCTGTTTGGCCAGGGCGATGTGATTGCCCAGATGACCGGGCGTGTGGATCACCTCGAGCTGCCAATCCGAACCGGTGATCCGCGCGCCGTCCCTCACGATTTGATCCGGTGCAAAATCGGGGTCAATGCCTTCGCCACCCCCTGTCATCCCTGCGTCGACCAGATCTTGCATGGCGGCGCTGCGCCCGGCGCCAGAATCACCAAAGGCCAGGATCGGGCACTGGGTTTGGCGGGCCAATGCGGCGGCAAGCGGAGAGTGGTCAATATGGCTGTGGGTCACAACAATATGCGTGATCTGCTGGCCCGGCTGCACCGCGCCCAGAATGGCCGCCAGATGCGAGGGATGGTCGGGGCCGGGGTCAATCACTGCCAGATCGGTTGTGCCCACCAGATAGGTGTTGGTGCCGCGATAAGTCATCGGTGACGGATTGGGCGCAACGATGCGTCGAACGTCATAGGCCAGCGTTTGGGCCACGCCGATGGGAGGGTCGAACGCCTCAAGCGGATGGGTCATCTTGCAAGTCCTATGCTGGGGTTTGGGGCAGGGTCGCGCAGGCGGCGTGATTTGACCAGCAGTTTTGACCGCGAAACCGATTTCACGTGTGGCGATGCCTGTTGGATTGCGCAGCAACGATCGTTCGTGGACATTGTATGGCCGCGCGGCGCAGTGCCGAAAACGCGGGCGGTTGGGTGCTAGACCAAGGGGCGCAGACGCAAAACTGTTTTTTCGCAGCGGCTGGCTGAGATTATCCCATAAAAAAGGCGCCCGAACGGCGCCTTGCTGGGTCTTTGGTGTGCGGCGTTGAAAATCAGCCGCCCCAGGTGCGCACCACGCCGCAATCCATGTGCACGAAGTTGGACCCAGAATAGCGGCCAACACCACCGGCGCGACAGGCCGCAGCCGCCCGCGCCATTTGCGAGACCGAGCGAGAGCCGAGCCGCAGGTCAGCTGCCTGACCCTTCATGTGCAGGGAATTTTTGGCCACGACGCGCGAGTGGGCGCGTAATGTCGCGTTGTTTTTCGGGCTGGTGTAGCCCGACAGCAACATATAGGGCTCGGTGGCATCCATCAGGTTGTGCGCGGCCGCCATGATATCAACAGTGCGCAGGTCCATCGATTTGACCTGATCAGTGCGCCAGTCGCGCATGAAGTGGTTCACTTCGCGCACAGCGTCTTTGATGTATTTGCCTTCAATCCAGTAAACCATATCGATGCGCTCGCCGGTGCGCCCCGAATACATGCGGATGCGGCGGATATCGCCACCGCCGCGCAGCAATCCCGCTGCGTTGGCAAATGTTGGTGCTGCCACCACTGCAGTTGCGGCAAACGCACCCAATAGCGCGCGTCGCGTCACACCCGTAGACTTGAATTCTGTCATTTCACTGCGCCGTCCTGTACGCTTTTGTTCCTGCCTGCGCGCGATGTTACGCACGCGGTTATCATCCATCCCCAGACGATCGTTTGTGTATGCCACAGCTCGAATCGTCCGCCAAGTGCGCAATTGTGCAAGTTTAATATACAATGGAATTTCGGCAATTTTTCGCGCAATGACTTGAAATCGCCGTCAATTGGTCAAATCCAGATGCATCTTTGCGCCAGTTTTGCCCGTCCTTAATCAGCTGTTATTATTGTGAATGGACAATTGGGAAACAGGCGATGACTGTGTTTTCAACAACGCGCCGCTGCCACGACGGCCTATATTTTTAGGGGATTAACCAATGAAACCACCATTTCGATTGCTGCCGACACTTGCGTTTGTCGGGGCGACGTTTGCCTTTTCGCTGGGTGCATCTGCGCCGGTTTCCGCTCAGGTCACAGCATTCAAACAGGCGGTGGCAGAGGCGGCGTCGGTGGATGACTCAATGGCTGCGTACTATCGCGCCGCCAACTACCAGCCCTTGTGGACCGGGACAGATGATGTGCATCGCGCCCGACGTGCAGCGCTGATCGAAGCATTGCGCGGGGCCAAAACCCACGGGTTGCCGCAGCTGCGTTATGATGTCGCATCTTTGATGGCGCAAATGAAGCAAGCCCGCACAACGCGGGATCTGGGCCTGATCGAAGTGGCGCTGTCAAAAGCCTATCTGCGGTATGCGCGTGATGTGCAGTCGGGGGCTTTGGTGCCGTCAAAAATCGACGCCGGGCTGGTGCGCAAAGTGGAATATCGCGACCAGACCCAGCATCTGGCGGGCCTCGAGCGTGCCAATCCGCGTGCCTTTATTGCAGGGCTTGCGCCGGGCACGCAGGAATACCGGGCGCTGCGCAAAGAGAAGATGCGCCTTGAGCTGTTGGTGGCCCAAGGTGGGTGGGGTGAAAAAATATCGGCCAAAGCGCTTAAACCCGGCCAGACCGGCGAGGCCGTTGTGGCGCTGCGCAACCGTTTGATTGCCATGGGATATATGCACCGCAGTGCGGCGGGCAGCTATGATGCGACGCTGCAAAAGGCGGTTCAGGCGTTTCAGGAAGCCCACGGTTTGGAAGCGGATGGCGTCGCCGGTGCTGGCACCGTGACCGAAATGAACCGGCCTGCCGAAGACCGGCTGAAGTCGGTTCTGGTGGCGATGGAACGGGAACGCTGGCTGAACAAGGACCGTGGCAAGCGCCATGTGCTGGTCAATCTGGCCGATTTCCACGCCCAGATCATTGACGAAGGCCGGGTGACGTTCAAAACCCGCTCGGTCATTGGCAAAAACGTGCCGGACCGTCGCAGCCCGGAATTTTCCGACGTGATGGAGCACATGATCATCAATCCAAGCTGGCATGTGCCACGCTCGATCATGACCAAGGAATATCTGCCCCAGCTCAAGCGCAATCCAAATGCTGCGGGTCATTTGATCATCACCGACCGTCGCGGACGTCGGGTTGACCGCTCGGCGGTGGATTTCACCCAGTTCAGCCGCGGGAACTTCCCGTTTGACATGCGCCAACCGCCCAGCAACCGCAACGCGCTGGGGCTGGTCAAGTTCATGTTCCCCAACAAATACAATATCTACCTGCACGACACGCCGCAAAAGGCGCTGTTTTCGCGCGAAAGCCGCGCCTATTCGCATGGGTGTATCCGCCTGGCGGACCCGTTTGACTTTGCCTATGCTTTGCTGGCGGTGCAAAACGACGATCCCAAGCCCTATTTCCAGGGCATTCTGAAGTCGCGGCGCGAAACCAAAGTGGTGCTGGACAGCCCGGTTCCCGTGCACCTGATCTATCGCACGGCGTTCACCTCGGAAAAAGGGCGCGCGGAATATCGCCGTGATGTCTATGGCCGTGACGCAAAGATCTGGAACGCGCTGCAACAGGCAGGGGTGGTTCTGCGCGACGTTCAGGGATAAGCACGGCTCCAAACTCAAACGGATGAGGGCGGGGCGTATGCAATTTTCGATCAAAGACATTGCCTTGGCCCTCGGGGCCGAGGCGGCGGGCGACACATCATTGCAAGTCACTGGCGTCGCCGAACCCGCCAGCGCAACCGCAACCGATCTGGCCCTGGCGATGACGGCGAGCTACGGCGCGGACCTGAGTGCGGGCAAAGCGCAGGCCGCCGTGCTGTGGAGCGGCGCTGACTGGGCCGAGATGGGGCTGAAAGCGGCGATATTTGTGCCACGTCCGCGCAGCGCTATGGCCGGGCTGACCGCGATGATGGACCGCGGACAGGGATTTGCGCCCGGCATTCACCCCACAGCCGCCATTGATGACAGCGCCCAGATTGGCAAGAACGTATCGATTGGCGCGTTCAGCTGTGTCGGGCCCGGCGCGATCATTGGCGACAACGCTTTGATCGGGCCACATTGCGTGATTGGTGCGGGCGCTAATATCGGCGCTGATGCTTATTTGCGCGATATGATCAGCATCGGAGCGCGGGTGCAGATTGGCGCGCGTTTTGTGTGTCAGCCCGGTGCGCGCATCGGCTCGGACGGGTTTTCCTTTGTGACTCCCGAAGTGTCAGGCGCCGAAAACGTGCGCAAAACGCTGGGCGATCAGGGCGATGCCAAACCACAGGCCTGGATGCGGATCCATTCTCTAGGCGCGGTTGAGATCGGCGATGACGTGGAAATCGGCGCCAATTGCACCATCGACAACGGCACCGTGCGCAACACGCGCATCGGCAACGGCACCAAGTTGGACAATCAGGTGCACCTTGGCCACAACGTGTCGATCGGGAATGACTGTCTGATTTGCGGGCAATGCGGGCTGTCAGGGTCGGTCACCGTTGGCAATAATGTGGTGATGGGCGGGCAGTGTGGCGCGGCCGACAACATCTTTATCGGCGACAACGTGGTGATCACCGGGGCCACCAAGATGCTGTCAAATGTGCCGTCAGGGCGCGTGATGATGGGCTATCCCGCGATCCGAATGGATTTGCACACCGAGATCTACAAGGCGCAACGCCGGTTGCCGCGACTGGCCCGCGACGTCGCGGCGCTGCAAAAGGCGGTTTTCAAAACCGAGCCGAACAATTAAGTCATGGCCCAAGCAGCAGATCACGGAGGCCGGGATGAGCATCCAGGAACAGGTCATCGCCATTATCGCCGAACAGGCGGTTCTTGAGCCATCAGATGTGACAATGGACAGCACTTTGGAAGAGCTTGGCATCGACAGCCTGGGTCTGGTCGAGAGCATTTTCGCCATCGAAGAAGCGTTTGACATCACCATTCCATTCAATGCCAACGAACCAAATGCGGGCGATTTTGACATCTCGAATGTGGCGGCCATCGTGGCAGGCATTGAAACCTTGAAGTCCCAGAAAACATGATTTTGGAACTGCGATGAACCGGGTTGTTGTCACCGGGGCGGGCACGATCAACGCCTTGGGTCACAACGTGGCCGAAACCATGGCGGCGATGCGCGAGGGTCATTGCGGCATTGGTCCGCTGGAATTTCGCGATGTGGACCGGCTGGCGATCAAGATCGGGGGGCAGGTGCGCGGCTTTGAGGCCGAGGGGCGGTTCAACCGCCAGCAGATGACCCTGTTTGACCGCTTTACCCAATTCACGCTGACCGCCGCGAAAGAAGCCATCGCGCAATCGGGCATCGAGTTTCACGGCGAATTGTCGGCCCGTTCCGGCGTGGTTCTGGGCACGGCGGGTGGCGGCGTCAGCACCTGGGATGACAATTACCGCAGCGTTTACGAGGACGGCAAAAACCGGGTGCATCCCTTTGTGGTGCCCAAGTTGATGAACAACGCCGCCGCCAGCCATGTCAGCATGGATCACAATCTGAAGGGGCCGACGTTTACGGTTTCCACGGCCTGTGCGTCGTCCAATCACGCCATGGCGCAGGCCTTTGCGATGGTGCGCTCGGGCATGGCGCCGGTGATGATCACAGGCGGGTCGGAATCGATGTTGTGTTTTGGCGGCGTCAAGGCCTGGGAGGGGCTGCGGGTGATGTCAAAAGATGCCTGCCGCCCGTTCAGCCTGGGGCGCAACGGCATGGTGCAGGGCGAAGGTGCCGGCGTTTTTGTGTTTGAGGACTACGAGCATGCGCGCGCGCGTGGCGCCGAAATCCTGTGCGAAGTTGTCGGTTTTGCGATGTCATCGGATGCGGCTGATATTGTCATGCCGTCCAAACAGGGCGCGGCGCGGGCGATTTCCGGCGCCTTGGCGGATGCCGGCCTGAACCCCGAAGATGTCGGCTATATCAATGCCCACGGCACCGGCACGGCGGCCAATGACAAGACCGAATGTGCCGCTGTGGCGGATGTATTTGGCGTACATGCGGACCGTTTGATGATCAGCTCGACCAAGTCGATGCATGGTCATTTGATCGGCGGCACCGGGGCAGTGGAATTGCTGGCCTGCATCATGGCGCTGCGTGACGGCGTTGTCGCGCCAACCATCGGCTATGAAGAACCCGACCCGGAATGCGCGCTGGACGTGGTGCCCAACGAGGCCCGCGATGCGGACGTGTCGGTGGCGCTGTCAAACGCTTTTGCCTTTGGCGGGCTGAACGCGGTGCTGGCTTTGCGCCGGGTCTAAATCCGCCGCAAGGCTTGTTGCTTTTCGTCAAAGACAGCCCCCCAAACGCGACCTGAAATCAAAGATTTCAACGCGTTAAGGGGCCAAAGTGTTTCGAGAAACCCAAAAGCGGTTTAGTTGTCGACGATATCCACCGCGTCATAACCGGCTGTAAAGCCTTTCAGCGACAGCGACACGGACACTTTCTGATCGGGCGCGGGTGCTGGCACCAGCGACACTGTCGCTGCATTGCCCCGTTTGAATGCGTTCACGTCGTCGGCTGTCAAACCAATCTGGGCCACACAGCCAAGCGGGCTGCAAAACGTGTAGTTGTACCGCTTGCCCGCCGCGCCATCGACCGAGATCGTCAGCTGTGCTGGCAGAAGGGTTTCCAGCGGAACCACGATCGTTGCGCCCGCCGCAGCCTGGCCCCCATTGGCAATGCGAAACAGCGACATTTCGGCAATCGGATTGCCTTGCTCATCTTCCATGATTTGCAACAGCGAACAGGGGTCCGTTTCCTGATCCGTCTTGATGCACGCCATCTCCCAATCCCCGTAGGTGGCCTTGGAATAGCGCTCTCCCAACGCAGGCGCCGCATCGACCGGCTGGCCCAAATCCAGTTCAGTGGGCGAAGCGGCTTGCTCGCCCTCTGGCTCGGCGGGAGGGGTTTGAGTGGTTTGCGCAAACGACATCGTCCCCAGGACGCACAGCGCAGCCGCGATAGTGGAAATTTTGGACATACCAGCCTCGGTTTTGTTAAACTTCTTTGGGGTGATTTAGCACGTCCCAACGGGACTGTCAGCGGCTTATCAACACGGCACAGCGGGATTTCATCAGATGTGAAGACCTTGTGGACAAAAGCAAAAAGGGAGCCGCAAAGCTCCCTTTTCGTATTCATTTCTCCCCGTCGGACAGGCCGACTTAGTTATTGAGCAGACGTTACGGAACGTGGCCCCAGCGGTCAACAGTTATCCGGCGGAAAAGCGGCAAAATTCGATCACAAATGCGCGCCAACACATTGAGACGCAAAAAAAAGGCCGTGCAATGAAGCACGGCCAGTCTGACAGGGAGGAAGTCCGGACCATCACTGGACCGAACAACAAGACTATGGCAGGCAAAGGTTAAGTATGTATGTTCAGTCACGTGAATAAAGCAAAGAAAAGGGGCAGGGCATGTTGGGCAAGGTTTTCCTGGGCGGCGGCGGTGTTGATTATGGCGAAAAGCAGGGGCTGTCGCTGTCTTATGCCAACCGGCACGGGCTGATTGCGGGGGCCACGGGCACCGGCAAAACCGTCACCTTGCAGATCCTGGCCGAAGGGTTCAGCGACGCTGGCGTGCCTGTGTTTCTGAGTGATGTGAAGGGCGATTTGTCGGGGTTGGCCCATGCGGGCACGCCCGAGCACAAGCTGCACGAGCCGTTCACCAGCCGCGCCGCCAAGATCGGGTTTGACGACTTTTCCTATAGCGCGTTTCCGGTCACCTTTTGGGATCTGTTTGGCGATCAGGGCCATCCGGTGCGCACCACAGTCACCGAGATGGGCCCGTTGCTGCTGTCGCGCTTGCTGGAGCTGAGCGAGGCGCAGGAGGGCATTATGAACATCGCCTTTCGGGTCGGCGATGAAGAAGGGTTGCCGCTTTTGGATCTGAAGGATCTGCAGGCGATGCTGGTGTGGATCGGCGAAAACCGCACCAAACTGTCGCTGCGTTATGGCAATGTGTCGACCTCGTCGATTGGCGCGATCCAGCGCCGTTTGCTGGTGTTGGAAAATCAGGGCGGGGCCGGGTTGTTTGGCGAACCGGCGCTGGAACTGGCCGATCTGATGCGCACCGACGACACCGGGCGCGGGCGCATTAACATTCTGGCGGCTGACAAGCTGATGGGCGCGCCGGGGCTTTATTCGACGTTTCTTTTGTGGTTGCTGAGCGAATTGTTCGAGGAACTGCCCGAGGTTGGCGATCCGGACAAACCCAAGTTGGTGTTCTTTTTCGACGAGGCACATCTGCTGTTTGACGATGCGCCCAAGGCTCTGGTCGACAAGGTGGAACAGGTGGCGCGGCTGATCCGATCCAAGGGCGTGGGGGTGTATTTCATCACGCAAAACCCGGCCGATGTGCCCGAGGATATTCTGGGACAGTTAGGCAACCGGGTGCAGCATGCGTTGCGCGCCTTCACCGCCAAAGACCGCAAGGATTTGCGCGCGGCCTCGGAAACCTATCGCGAAAACCCGCGCTTTTCGACCGAAGAGGCGATCCGCGAGGTTGGCGTGGGCGAGGCTGTGACCTCGATGTTGATGAAAAAGGGCATTCCCGGCGTGGTCGAGCGCACGTTGATCCGCCCACCATCGTCGCAACTGGGCCCGATTTCCACGACCGAGCGCGCCGCGGTGATGGCCGCGTCGGACATGGCCGGCAAATATGACAAGCCGCTGGATCGCCGTTCGGCCTATGAAATCCTGCGCGCGCGTGCGGATACGGCGGCC
>JBGCDD010000195.1:0-21974 GCA_045105075.1 Sedimentitalea sp.
TCGACATTTCATTGGACGACAGTTTTGCAGCGATCCGATAGGACAACGCCTTTTCCAGCGATTTATGGTGCAGCACACAGGCATGGATCAATCCCCCCATCAGCGGCTCTCGGCGCACCGCTTCGTGGGCTTCATCTGTTATGCGATCCCAAACCGGATCAACTGAGGCAATATTTGTATGGGCATCCGTCATGGCATCCATCCTTTGTTGCATCCACCCTACATATCTAGGATGTCTTTGCACAAACGCAAAGATGTGATGCACCCGATCAGCGCTGCGAATGCAAATCAGACCTCCGGATCCTTTCGCAAATTGCCCACAGAATGCGCCCGCAACGTCCCCAAACATTCCAAAACAACCATAAAACACTCGCGATAGCGGGCATCATCAAAGGTGGGCTCGGGCGGCAAATCAATCTTGCGCGCCGCCGACATCAACGAGCCATTGCCCCAAAGCGCATGCAGCGCGCCGTTTTTGTCGCAATAGACACGCGCCGCCTGCGCCTGTTCGATCAGACGTAGACAGTGTTCGCGCCGAAACGCCGGGCGCACTTTCAACAGGGCACGCGCGGCTGAACTGATATCCCCATGCAACAACGGTCTCATGCCAAGTCCTGCGAAACAACAAGCCGCGCGAAAAGTCCTGCGCCAAAGCGGGCCGACACCTGCGCCACCTGAATTTCAACCGAAACACCCAACCCATCCGCTGCTTGCTGTGCCGCCGTGTACACCCAATTTGACGTCACCACGCTCAGCTCGCGCACCACCGCGCCGTCCGAGACCACACGGATCAAATATTGCTCGAACTCTTCACCCAGCGGCACGTCGCTTAGGTCCCAACTGTCGCCCTCCACGCGGGTGCGCCGCACCCACGACACCGCAAGATCGCCCGCCGCACTTGGCTCTGCGCACAGATGACAGGGCGACAATGGCCGCAAACCATTGCCGTCAAACGCCTCAACCAGATGCTGATAAGACGGATCATCATAGCCCCGCCGTGACGGCCCGATACGATAGTGACGCGCAATCCGTCTCTGTGCGCTGGTCAGCTCGATTTGCGATGCCGTGCCATCCAGCAAAACAACCCAAGATCCTTCCGGCCAGACATCCGGCGTCAGCGCATCGCTGCCCAATTGCCCGCGCAAACGCCCCCTGAGCCAATAGGTATCTGGCGCCACAAGCTCAGCGTCGCGAAACTGAAACAGCTCCCAACGCCCCGAAGACCCATCACCGATCGCGGCGAGGTTGGCGCCGTTCAAGACCGCCTCGCGCCCACGGGATTCCAACGCGCCATTGATCAGCTTCACTTGCAACGCAGCCCCCTCGTCCCAAAGACCGGGCCGTGCTTTGGGCAATGCCGATTGGGTCGTGCCGATCACCGAACGAGCGGTCAGAATCTGGCTCAGCTGATAGCTGTCATCACTGCCGGACGCATAAAGAGCAACCGAACCCGGCCAGGGCTGCGCCGTTACAGCCAGATGCGGCGCATGGGGCACTTCATCCCCGGTCATCAATGGCAGGTCCAGAAACAACGGCAAAACCGGAACCGGCGGCACAAAAGCGCTCTGAGATGGCAGATCTTCGTCAATGTCTGACGTTGTGTAAACGCTCGGCTCAATGCGCACCGCCTCGATCAGTTGCAGCTCTGCATGTTCCACACGATCAATGCGAAACAACGCGTCACCCTCACTGCCCTGCCCCGAAAGGCGCACAACATCCCCCGCGCCCAAATGCATCAGCGAGGGCGGCAAGGCGAAACGCACTGTGTCACGTGCCACGCGGGCTTCGCTCAACCAGCGCTCAACAACCTGGCGACCCTCGCTGCGGGTCAACGCCAGCGGCAAGTCGGTCGACGAAATCGCATGTGTGCTTTCATCAGCCAGCACCGCTTCTTCCGCCACCAAATCATATTCCGCGCCCGACTGAACAAATCGCACCCGTACCCGGCCTGTCACTTCAGCCTCGGCTTCGCGGGTTTGATCAATCAGGCCGTCAATTTCGGTGGTCTCGGCAAAAAAAGCCGGATTCAGCGCCACATCCTCCAACCCATCGCGCATCTGAAAACGCAGCACACCGTCGCGCTCAATCGCATCAAACCCAAAACGTAGCATCAGCGGTTGCAAAGCTGCGCGCACATCGCTGAGTTGTTCCACCACATAGCCACGCACAACACCGTAAAGCCGAGAGGTGTCAATTGCCGTCAAACCCGCCCGCAGGCACAGCTCTTCAACCACCGAACTCAGTGTGCGTGCGCCGACACGTCCGTTCAGCCAATGCCCGCGCCCATGGTTCTCCCCGTCACTCCATAGCTCACGGTTGTTGGGAAAGGCTGGAAACGGTCGCGCGTCCCACGCCCAAACGTAGGCGTTGGTCAAATCAACCATCGCACCACCGTAAATCTCAGATAAAGGGTTGTTTTCCGGCTTTGCCCAATGGCCCAGAACGGCACGCAAATACTGGATCTGCATCAAATCATCGCGTTGCCCCGTCGAAAAATGCGGCAAACTGGATTCCGACGACTTGGGATCCACGAATTTGTTGGGTTGGTTTGTTCCTTTGTCAACCGCAGCGCAGCCCAGTTCAGTGAACCAGATCGGCTTTGATTGCGGCACCCACCCTGTCGGCGCCACCTGACGCACCCCGCCTATCCGTTCGTGATGCACTTTGTTCCACCAGGCGCGAATGTCTTTGTAGCGCCAAACCCAGGGTTCGTCATAGGTCTCATCCGAAATCGGCGTGCGGATCTGCGCCGCCCGCGCCGCGCTTGAATGGTAAAACCAATCAAATCCCTCGCCGCCCTCGACATTCGCGTCCAAGTATTCCAGCTCGTAAAGGCTGCGTGTGCCAGCCACTCGATCCAAATGATCAGGCGTGTCGCGCCAATCTGACAACGGCATGTAATTGTCGATGCCAATGAAATCGATGCTGTCATCAGCCCAAAGCGGATCAAGGTGAAAATACCGATCTCCGGTGCCATCTTGCGGTTGATAGCCAAAATATTCCGACCAATCCGCAGCATAACCAATCTTGGTATCCGGCCCCAGCAAAGCGCGCACCTCATCCGCCAGATCCTGCATCGCCGTGACCGCAGCAAACCCGGACGCTCCACGAATTTGCGTCAGCCCGCGCATTTCGGAACTGATGCAGAACGATGCAACGCCCCCTGCCGCCGCGCATAGCGCCGCATAGTGCAAAATGAAACGACGCAAGCCCCAGTCCTCGGGGCCTGAATAACTGACAATACCGTCACCGATCTCAAAGTCAGACGCTTGTGCCACACCAAAGAACGCCGCGACTTCCGCATCCGCCGCGCCGGTGCCATCTGGGCTGCCAACGCGCCCCGGCGCCACCGAAAGCGTCATCCGGCCGCGCCAGGGCAAATGCGGCTGATCCGCGCTGTCGCTCCAGGGATCGCCCAGACCATTGCCAGCCTGCTGGTCCATCAGGATAAATGGATAAAACATCACCCGCTGACCGGTTTCATTCATGTGTTGAATGGCCTGAATCACAGCCGCATCTGCCGGCGTACCACCATAGATCGGACGGTCCTGACTTTGCGCAATCTCTTCGGCCGTGCCACGCGTCAAACCCGATACCGTCCAAGGCATGTTCACGCCGTCGATCTCGCTCTTTTCGACCTTCGGGCGCAATGGGCAGTTGGCGATCTTCAGATCACCACCAAACCAAGACACAATCAGCGAAACGGCTTCGCAGATCGGCAATTCATCGCGCAAGATGTCCATTGATGCGACAAAATCCGACTGCCCTGACGGAGTGTTCAGATTGGCGGCCCATTGGCTGCCCGGGCCGTTGGAGTAATAGACCGGCTGTGCCGCCAACGTGTATTCGCCCGTGCCAGGCATCAACGCCACACCTTGCACGATCTGCGCCAGATCTTCTTCATATGTGCTCAGGTTTGGTTGTTCTGCGCGCAAAACTTCAAACGAAAACTGCGGAACCCGGTTTCCAAAGGCCTCCAACGCCAAATCCTCGAGTACCACATAGGCCGTCCCGCGATAAGCCGGAACAACACCAGGCCCCTCAATCGCCTCGATGCCGGGATCGGGCAACTGATCGCGCGATCCGGTGTAAACGCGCAGGTTCACCTCATCCAGCGCAACCTCTTCGCCGTCCGCCCAAATCCGCCCCACGCCCGCAATCTGCCCTTCGCAAATCGCCACCGCAAGCGACACGCTATAGCTGTATTGCGTGGTGGCCGGCATGCTCGGTGCGCCCTTGCCACCGCCACTGGTGCTTGATGTTTCCTGAAAGTCCGACGCCCAGATCACCTGTCCGCCCACCCGCATCCGACCATAGACCTGCGCCATCGACGCGCCATCGCTGGCCTGGGTCAGGCGAAACTGCTCGACCTTGCCGGTCTCCACAGGGTCCGAGCCCTGGCCCAGAATGCGCTGATCAATCGCGCGCCCCAATGTGGCGCCCACAGCCCGGCCAATCACTGTCGATGACAGCCCCGCCAGGGTTCCGCCAACAGACCCACCAAGAGCCGCACCCGCAGCCGAAAGAAGAATGGTCGCCATCAGAGCACCTCCTCAGGAAATTCAAAACAGGCCACGATGCGCCGCCGCCATGGCGTGCTCAAAGGGCTTTCTACGACACCGTGGCGCGCATAGGCGTGAATGAAGCGCGCCTGCACGCCCAGATCCGACACCACGCCCAAATGTTTGGCCACCGATCCACGCCGCATGCGAAACAACACCACATCGCCGGGGCGCAACGCATTCAACGGTTTTTCGATCAAATGCCTCGCCGCCGCAGCCCACAATGCTTCCTGACGCGACGGTTCCGACCAGTCCATCGAATAGGCTGGCACCTGCTCGGGCTCTGCGCCATAGCGCGCAACCCAGATGCCACGCACAAGGCCCAGACAATCGGTGCCCGCCCCCCGCACCGCCCCCTGGTGACGATAGGGCGTGCCAATCCAGGCGCGCGCCACCTGAACAATATCGTCGCGCGCCGGCACTTGCGGCGCCATCAGCGAATGCTCCCGCCCGAATTGGTGCCGCTTTGCTTGGGCACGGCCATCATCCAATCCTCTCCGGGAATGTCCGGAAACCCTTGGAAATTCAGAATGTTGTTGAACTTCAACCGACAGGTTTCCAACCGCTTGTCACAGCCTGCATCCAGGCGCACCAGATCACCAGGCGCGATCACGCCGCGCAACGGCTCCCACAGGTCAATCTGGCGCACGTTGCCGTCAAAGCGATCCTGCTTGACCATGCCCCAAAGCCCCGCCGCGTCTCCGCTCAACACATTCAGGCGACCGCGCTGAAACCAGCCGGGCTCAAAGCCGGGCATGTCAGCCCACTCAAAACGACGCGAATCCAAAATCACATCAACCTCGCGGGATTGCGAATAGCCCTCAGTGTTCAGATCAAAACCACATTGCGCATCGCCCAAAACCGCCGTGCAAGGCTTTTGATACACCCGCCCCAACGGTTTGTTCAGCGCCTCGGTCAAACCACGCAATTCGGCGCGAAACGCGCCATTGCTGCGCTGGATTTCCCCGATCGAGCCGCGAAATTGCAACCAGCGCACATCCGGATCCGCCCAATTGACCAACCAAGCCTGAACCTCAGCGCCATCAAAACGGCCCGCCTCAATATCATCCTCGCGCACCGATGCATCGCTCAACGCCCCCAACGCTTCGGTGTTGTCCACCGACAGTCCCGTGGCTTGCTGCACCGCCAAAGCCGACAGACCCGTGTCCGCTCGAAATTCAACCCCATCAAAAACCAACGTGCGATCATGGTCGGTAAACCCAAATGTCTCACCATCACGACGCACAATCGCCCAGCACCGGCACAAAGTTGTCACGCCAGTCTCGGTGTGCGCGCGGAACGCAGCATCCAGCCCGGCCATCAGACCCGCACCTCGACCACTGGCACATTGGGCGCATCCCCGGCCTGAAAGCTGGCAACACTGGTCTGGATCCGATCCGTATCAAAGCGCACCGGCACGTCAAATTCGAACCCAGCACAAAGCTGCACATATTCGGCCGGCGGCGTGGCAAACGTGATCCGCCCCGTGGTCGCATCCACTTCGTACTCCACACCCTCGCGCAATTCATCCTGCTCAATGCCAACACGCACCGTGCCCGGTACCGGCTTGGCGATGGGACGCGCGTAGGAAAACGCACCCGAGCGATAGGTCTTTGTCAGCCCAAAAACGGTCTCGTGCCCGTCTCCAAGGCCAAAAACCTGATCCTGAAAATCAACTTCGCCCGAAGCCTTGCCCGATTTGAAGTCCGACCAGTCCTTCCAGCGAAACCCAAACATCTGGCCCTGGCGCGCCTCAAAGAACGCAATCAACGTGGCAACGTCATCAAGGCTGCGCATGCCCAAACCCGCATCATAGCGGCGGCGCGAATGCGCCCAGGGCGTGTTGCGTTCCTCAAACCCGTTGGCCAGCGTAACAACATCGGTGCGCCGCTCGGGCCCGCCAACTGAACCAAAGCTCAGCGACGCCGGAAATCTCACATCATGAAAACTCATGCCTTTGGTCCCCTGTTCAACTCAACGATTGCGATTGCCGCGCCCGAGCGCCCGGCTCATCTGCGCTGCAATCTGGCCTTGGCTGCGGCTAAATCCCTGCACATCGGGCGTGGAAATATTCATCACCACCGTGGTCGCGCCGCCGCCCGCACTGCGCACGCCCAGCTTGCCGTCCGACCCACGCGTCAACGGCATGATCGCCTCAGGACCCGCCTCGCCCATCAACCCCATACCTCCGCGCATCGGGAAATGGGTCGGCCCACTGACCACACCCCCATTGGCAAAAGGCATCACTCGGCCTTGCGAAAAACTACCGCCGTCCGCAAAGGGCAAAATGCCTTCCACCAGATTGCCGACACCGCCCGCAAGCAACCCGCCAAAGTGATTGGCCACCGGCTTGATCGCCGCTGCATAGGTGGTCTGGATCATCGATTGCGCAATCGTTTCCAACGCATCCGACAATTTCATGCCGTCAAAAGCCACCCCGTCAAAGGCACGGCGCAATCCTTTGGACAGACCCCGCTCCAGCGTCGCCACATCCTTGCCGGCCTCGGCAAAGGACTCGCGCATCCTGCGTAATTCAGAATCAAAGCTTGCCGCCACAGACGAGGCCGCCTGCAAGCTGTCTTCCAACGCTTGCGCTTGCTCGTCCAGATCCGCAATTCCATCGCGATCACTCATCGCCTTCTCCTTTAGTCTTGTCCGGATATTGCGCCAACAACGCATCCAACCCACCACGCGACAAAGGCGCGTGCGCCGCTGCCTGCCCCAGCATCAGCTGCAATTCTGCCGGGGTCAGCCGCCAGAACTGCTCTGGCGTAAGCCGCAACCCTTGCATCCCGGCCCGCATCAACGCGGGCCAGTCAAACCGGCTCATGTCTCGCCTGGCACCATAAAGGCGCGGGCCAACAACTGCGCCGCCACGCGGGCCGCAACCATCGGTCCGCCCTCAATGTCAGCCGACATCAAATCCAGCTCGCCCGCCCCGCCACCACGCAAGCCCGCCACAATCAGCGCCATGACATCGCGGCTGGAAAACGCACCACTCTCGAACCGCTGCACCAGCTCGACCAAAGTGCCGGTCTCAAGGTCATGCTCAAGCGCCGCCAAGGCGCCCAAGGTCAGTTTCAACACCTGCCGCTCGCCATCGATGACCAAAGCCACCTCGCCCGTCCAAGGATTGGCCATCGGTTACAGCGCCGTGAAGATCAGCGCACCCGCACTGGCCAACGCCATCTCATAGGTCGCCTCGCCATTGTGGCTGCCAGCATATTCCACCGAGGTCACCTGAAACGGCCCTTCAACAACGCCAAAATCCGGTATGATCACCTGAAAATCCGGCGTCTCGCCATCAAAGAACAACTGGCGCGCACGCTCGTCGGTGTCGGCGTCCTTGAACACGCCCGATCCCGAAATCGAGGCCGACCGCACACCGGCCCCACCAAGCAACTCGCGCCACCCCCCCTGGCTCTCAAGACTGGTCACATCCACGCTTTCCGCGTTGAAACTGACCCGCGTGGCCCGCAGCCCCGCAATGGTTTCAAACTGACCGTCTCCGGTCATGTCCACTTTGACCAACAGGTCCTTGCCGTTCTGGGCACCCATATCTGCGTCTCCAAAATAGATTGATTAGTTGTCTTCAACGCGCGCGCGAAAGCTCATGTCGATGCGCCGCGCACGTCCTGCTTTGCCACCGCGCCGCGCAACGGCACGATCAAACCACATCCCCACCAACCGCCCCCGGCTGAGCACCAAATCGGCCTCCGCCAAAACGTCAGTGATCGCGCCTGCCAGTGCTTTGGCACGCGCAAAGCCAGACTCGTGGCTGACAACTGAAACCCGAAACTTGTGTTCGGCGCCGACGCCCGTCTTGTCCGACCTGTCGCGCACGTCTTCCGGTCCGATTTCCACGTAAAGCGAAGGCAATTCCCCCAGCGGCAAGGCGTCATAGATCGCCGTGCCCACCAGATCAGTCACTAGGGTTTCCCCCGTCAATTGCTGATAAACTGCCGCTTGCAAGGGGCCGGCCAAAGCATAACTCATGCCACCACCTCCTCATCCGCAAAGCACGTCAGATAACGACCTTCCGGGTCACGCTCGGCGACCGCCTGAATCAGGAACAGACGCACCCCCTCGCGAAACCTCTGCTCAGGCATCGGTCGCGCTGGCGCACCGTAAGGGGCCCCGCGCACAACGATCTTGTAACTCACCGCCGACACGGCCACGCCCGCTTCCGAACGTTCCCGCCCGGTGCGTGCGGACACTTCAGCCCACACCTGACCCAGCGGTGTCCAACTTTCGACATAGCCGCCACCGCCATCCGCCACGCGCGTCGGCGCCTCCAGGACCAGCCGTCGGCTCAACCGCGGCTCCATCACAATTGCCCCCCAAAGGACAACCGCATCGGGCGATAACGCTGGATCAGACTGGTGACACCAAACGGCATACACCCGGCCCCCAGGCTCGTCTCCGAGCGGTATTCGTAGTAGTGCGCCGCCAGCAACAAAACCGCCTGCGCCAGATCCGCTGGCAACGCGCCCCATTCCGCACCAAAGCCAGCGACAAAGCGCACCGCAACAGACCCGTTTGTCGGTATCTGCGGCAACCGCCCGGCAAGCGAACGCAACCGAGGCGTTTGCGAATCCAATTCAAGGCGCAATTCATCCAACCCAACACCAATCTCATCGCCACCGGCATCCAGCAACGTCACGCTGAGCAACTCGCCAATCGGTGCAATTGGCAAAGGCTGCGCTGCCGCATCCCGCCAATAGCTGAGGGTCCAACGAAACGGACGCTCCAACAAAGCTTTGCCCGTCCGCGCCTCCACCGCAGCAATCGCTGCGCGTAAAAAGCCTTGCAGAACACTGTCTTGCAAACCATCCTCAGCAAACCCGGTGCCAAGCCGCAAATGCGCCTTAAAGGCATCCAGGGGCAAGACCGCGTCGCTTGGGCTGGTCTCTTCTATCAAAATCATGACATTTCTCCGCATGCTTGGACCCCGCCTGGCCCTGTCGTTGGTCGAAAGCGGACGCGCGTCGCCCCACATTGCTCGGACGGAGGGGAGCAGCTAGACAACATGGAGGGTCTAGTAAGACGCGCGCCCGCCAAGGGACCGGTTGCCCGGCCCCGGCGATTCAGCGTTTTTAAGAGACGCCGAATTTCAGCAATTTGATCGCCGCAAAGTCCGACACATCACCACCCACACGCTTGGTGGCATAAAACAGCACATGCGGCTTGGCGCTGAACGGGTCACGCAACACACGCAGATCCGGACGCTCGGCAACCGTGTAACCCGAGCCGAAATCACCAAAGGCAATCGCCGCTGCATCACTCACCGCATCCGGCATATCCTCTGCAATAACAACAGGATACCCCATCAAACGCGCAGGCTCACCGGCCGCCAAACCATCTGACCACAAGAACCGCCCATCCGCGTCTTTCAACTTGCGCACAAGCCCAGCCGTTTTCGAGTTCAGCACAAAGGTGGCATTGGCGCGGTACTGCGCGCCCAACGCATAGACCAGCTCAATGATGGCATCGCCGTCACCGATATCGCCGTCCATGCCTGTGGGCACATAGCCAAGGTTGCCCCAGGTCCACACATCATTGTCGACCATGGTGTGATCCAGAACGCCACGCGGCTTGTCCAAACCATCACCATTGATAAATGCCGCCGCTTCCGCACGGGCAAACTTGTCGGCAATGCGCCCCGCCAGCCAACCTTCAATGTCAAAGGCACTGTCATCCAGCAACCGCTGACTGGCTTTTGGCAAAGCACTCAGCTCGTGCAACGGAATGGTGATCCGGTCGATCTGAGGCGTGTCGGATTCCGTGGTCGACGCCGTCTCAGTGGCCCAGCCCGCCCCCACATCCGTGTGATCAACCAAAACGTCATAGGTCGTCGCCTCCACGTTGACCACTGTCGCAATCGCACGGATCGACGCGGTGGAAATCAACACGGATTGCACCGTTTCGCTGGTCTGCGGATCAACCAGATATCCACCATCACTGTTGACAGCGGTCGACAGCGATTTGCTGTCAAACTGCAGCCCACGCAGCCCATCATCATCGCCCGAACGCAAGTAAGCGTTGAAGGCTTTTTGGTGCGGCGCGCCGTCATCCACGGAAGCCGACAGATGCGGACGCGCCGCGGTTTGAGATTTACGATCCAGCATGGTCAGTCGCTCTTCTGTTTGTTGCAATTTCGTTATCATTTCGGCTTGGAAACCCTTGAAGTCATTCACAAAGCCGGTGACGGCCTGCTTCACCTCTTGAACCGGAGACACATCTTCCCCGGTCCGAGCCTTAGTCTCGGTCTTGCTCATCAGAACATCCCTTTGAGAGTGAGAAAAAGGCGCGTTTACCGGCGCGCCAACTCCAGCCGCGCCCCATCAAAGGCCGCCGCCAATTCGCGCAAGTAAGCGTCCGACCCAAGCTCATCAGCCTTGGACGCCACCCGCGCACTGGGCAACATCGGGAAGGTCACAAGCGACACTTCCCAAAGCTCCAGTTCCGTCAAGAGCCGATGGCCCTTATCCGTTTTCACCGCTTTCTTGGTGCGATACCCGATCGACAATCCGTCAATCGCACCGGCCTCGATCAAGGCTGCGGCCTCGCGCCCACGTTGCGTGCTGTCCAGCAAACGCCCCTTGACCCACAGCCCGCGCGCATCTTCGCGCACACTGTCCCATACGCCAATGGGTTGGGTCGGATCGTGCTGCCACAGCATCTTGACGCTGCGCCCCTGGGCCAGCAACACAGCCAGCGAGTGCGCATAAGCCCCCGTCTGCACCACGTCGCCGCCCTGATCGGTCTGCCCGAACAAACTGGCATACCCCTCGATTTTAGTGCCCTCGCAGACGTTCAAACCCTCACCAAAGCGGGTGAACTTACGTTCCAATTCGGTCTCGATTCCCATGAAATACTCCTCGTATCTCTTTGAATTCACGCCCTAAGGCACTGCTGCGACAAAGGACTGAAAGGCCTGCGCAAGGATCACGGCAACCACGCCATAAACCGTCAACCACAGTCGTTTCTCCAATCGCTCCATCATTTCCTCCAACCGATCCAACCGTTTGTTAAGATTGTCGTTGTGGATTTGGCTCACCCGTTCGTGCGCCGCCAGCCGCAACCCCGGCGCACAGTCGAACTGTTCGTATCTGACGCCTTTTTCACTCATCACCGATCCCCTCAACCGCCAAGGCCGGCAACCCCAGCAATGCCCGTTTCTCGCCGTCGCTCAGAAAATCCGCCTCAGCCACGCGCGACCATTGCGCGTCGCGCTCTGCGGCAAGGGCGGGCACCTGATCCAGGTCGGGTTTCAGCTCAACACTTTCGCTGGTGAAACCCGACAACCAATCCGACAAAACACCCGCCACACGTGTTGCAAGCGGCAACACTGTCAGTCGAAAGAACGCCCGATTGGCCTCTTGATAGTTCGCATAAGTCGCATCTCCCGAAATCCCGATCAGCATCGGTGGCACACCAAACGCCAAGGCTATCTCGCGTGCGGCAGCCTCCTTGGTTTTCTGGAATTCCATATCGCTGGGCGAAAAGCCCATCGGTTTCCAATCCAGCCCCCCTTCCAGCACCATCGGACGGCCTGCATTGCGCGCGCCCTGAAAATTCGCCTCGATCTCTTCGGACAAGCGGCGAAACTGATCGTCCGCCATCGACCCCATGCCATCGGCGCTTTGATAGACCAACGCCCCGCTCGGACGCGCCGCATTGTCCAAAAGCGCCTTGGACCAACGGCTGGCACTGTTGTGCACATCCACGGCCATCGCCGCCGCCTGCATTGGCGAAAACCCATAGTGATCATCCTGCGGATGGAACGACTTGATATGACAGATCGGCGAACTGCCCTGCCCGACAGAAAACCGGTGTTTCTTGCCACCTACCGCATATTCATAGGCCATCGGCCAGCCATCCTTGCCCGGCACAACCGACATCCGGTCCGACCGCAGCACGTGTAACTCCAGCAGATCGCCGCTTTCGCCGGTGACAGCCTCCACATAAGCGTTGCCCGTCAACAAAAGCTGCGCATAAACCGCCTCCAGCAATTCCGCGCGCCCTTGCGCCGGGTTTGGCTGGTTCACCAGGCTTAACAAAGGATGCACGTCATAGCGGCGCATCCGGTCCTGCAAAACCAAGGGCAACGCCGCCGCCGCTTCGGCAATCAGCTTGACCGAACGAAACCCAACCGGGTTGCCGGAAAACCCTGTGCGGGTCAAAGACACCGTGTCACGCGGGCTCCAGGCCACACGTCCGCCACTTTGAAAGGCCACAACCGGGCCCGTCGCACTGGCTTTGCCCTCCAGATCCGCCGTCTTTGAATGCCGACGCAAGAAATCAAATACCATCGTGTGATGCTCCTCAGTTTTGCCGGCCGCCTGTGGGCCTGAGCCCCACGATCTGCGGGGCGGGCTGCCTGGTGTCTGGCCTTAATGACCTGACTTTGCGAATTTTATAAAAATGCACCGCGCGGTGCCCCAGCAACGCGCGGTGTCTTGTGCGAAAGTGCGCTAAAGCACCCGCAAACGCGGCCGGCGAAACTGTGCCGCCGGCGCAATCATCAATTCGTGCAACGCCCAGACCAACGCATCCACGCGGTCCGGTGATCCCTGTCCTTCAAAACCACGTGCGGTCATCAGGCACATCTGTTCTTCCAGATCGCCCAAACCCGCCACATGGCGCACCCGCCCCTGTTCATAAAGGGCAGCCACAGGTTCGGCCCGGGCCGTCTTGCCCCGCGCCGCATGCACCGCCTTGTAAGGCACCAAAGCATCCACCTGGCGCAGAACTTCCTCCACCAACTGCCCACCCTGATTGACCTCGGCCACCAAACGCTCGGCCTGAAACTGATGCATCGCATCAATCGCAACCTGCGCCCACCCAACCGGAGACTTGCCCTGCACCGTGTGATCGGCCAACACATAAGCCCGCCAATCCTGCGGCGGTCCTTGTGTCACCGCACCGGCCACGACGATGCCGCATGCGTCCGACCCCTCGCCCGACGACACCGAAGGATCCAGCGCCACAACAATGCGATCCAACTCAGGGATCGATTTGGTGTGGGCGTTTTCCAACATTGCCGTCGTCCAAAGCGCGCCTTCGGCATCGGCCAGCAAAACGCCGTCCAATTCCTGGCGCGCCAAACGGGTTCCGGCATAGCGCGTGCGCACTTCCTCCAGAAAACTGTCGGCCAGATTGGCGCGATTGGCTTCTGTCGGCGCATGCGTACTCACCGTCGACGGGGCATTGATCAACGACTTCAACACCCCAACATTGCGCGGCGTTGTCGTCACACAGACCCGCGGAGAGTCACCCAGCCGCAGCGCAAACTGCAACTGATCCCAAGTGCTGCGCGCCTTCTTCCACTTGGCCAACTCGTCCACCCAAGCCGCGTCAAATTGCGGCCCCCGCAGGGCTTCAGGGTCATTGGCAGAAAACACTTGTGCGGTCGCCCCGTTGGGCCAGATCAGCTTGCGCTCACTGGCCTTCCATTGTGGGCGACGATCTGGGGGCGAACAGGCCAACAGCCCACTGTCGCCCTGGATCATCACGTCGCGCACCTGATCATAGGTTTCACCAACAAGCGCCACACGCCGCGCCGGACCATGGTCCAACGGACGTGCGCCTTCAACTTGCGAGCGCACCCATTCGGCACCCGCTCGGGTCTTGCCGGCGCCCCGGCCCCCCATAACAATCCATGACCGCCAGTCACCCTCAGGTGGCAACTGGTGCTCCATGGCCCAAAACTCGAACAGAAATGGCAGGGCGCACAGCATCCCGTCATCCAACTCATTCAGAAACGTCTCCCGCACTGCAGCAGGAGCGCAAGCGAGCCAGCCGGCACCCAATTTCAAATCGGGCTTCTTCAAGGTCCAGCGCGTATCCGCCCTGGGCGATTCCAGCTTGCTTATTCGATTGCTCAACAAGGGAGGCCTCCACTCTTTGACACGATCTGACCAGTCCTTCCGCGGCCAGAACATGTTTGCTTCCAACAGATAGTTCCGAAAGTTCCCCCTCCCCGATTTGGCGACACAGGTCTTCGGCCTGCTTGCGTACTCGTTGCACCGACTCTTCAAGCGATTGCAGCAGCTCAGCCGTACGAGAGATGCGCTCCTGCGGTGTTATCAAAGTCATGTTTGCTCTTTGACCTCATGCGTGGGGTTGTCTCCACACGAGAGAAACGAAAAACGGCCAACAGGATATCCTCCTGTGGCCGCTCGCCGAGTTCTTCTAGCATGTCACAACCTATAGGCGAGACCGCGCGCTGAGTCAAGCGATTTCGGCCACCCCCACCGCGCGCACCCCTTAACAAATCGTTAAATTTCAATCACCTACAGAGATTTCCTTGCGCGCGGGACAGCCTTAGTTGTTGGCCCGTTCCGCTTCGATTTTACGCCATTTGGCCACGTTGGCGTTGTGCTGATCCAAGGTCTCCGCAAAGGCGTGCCCGCCAGTGCCATCAGCCACAAAGAACACATATTCCGTCGACTCCGGCGCCACGGCGGCCTCGAGACTGGCCAAACCAGGGTTGGCAATTGGCGTCGGTGGCAATCCGTCAATCACATAAGTGTTCCAAGGCGTTAGCCGGCGCAATTCGCTGCGCCGCAGACCCCGGCCCAACACACCACGCCCCTTGGTCACACCGTAAATCACGGTCGGGTCCGTTTGCAGCCGCATGCCCCGGTTCAAGCGGTTGATGAACACACTGGACACCTGACCCCGCTCGCTGGCGACCCCGGTCTCTTTTTCGATAATGGACGCCAGGATCAGCATTTCTTCCGGGCTTTCCAAGGGCAAATTCAGTTGCCGCTGGGCCCAAACCTCGGCCACACGTTCTGATTGCGCCGCTGCCATGCGCGCGATCACATCGCCGCGTGTGCCTCCCACCGAAACCTCATAGCTGTCCGGCGCCAACGATCCTTCGGGCGGCACTTCGCCCACATCGCCCTCCAGCATCTCCATAGACTTCAGCGCTTCAACAATCTGCCAGCTGGTCACACCCTCGGCCAACGCGACCCGGTAGCGCGTATCGCTGTCGGCACGCTTTTGTTTGTACACATCCGGCGCTTCGTCTTCGGCCGGATTGAACGACGCTTTTTCGATAAAGCGATCGGTCGCAGGATCCAGCTCGCGAACCTGCGCCGTGGTCCGCGTGACACCCACGCGATAGACGATTTCGGTGCCACAGGTGCTGGCCCCGCCGCGCGTCACCTGATCAACGATATCAGCCATCGACGCGCCCGGACGCACCAGAAAACTGCCCGCTTTCAGACGATTGGACTTTTCTTCATAGTCGGCCCCAATCCGAAAGATCGTCGGATTGTTGACCGCGCCCTGTTCCGCCAGATTGCGACTGACCCGGCTCATGTTTGACCCCCGATCGACCCGCAAACAAATCGGTTCGTCCAGCGGCCCCGCATTGCGGTATTGCGCCTGCCCCCACATGATCATTCCCGCCAGCAGGAACAAACCCACCACCAAAACCGAGATCATATTCGATGCCAGCGCGCGCCACATCAGCTTGGCTTTCCAAACACGACGCTGGCATTGGTGCCGCCAAATCCAAACGAGTTGCTCAGCGCCACGTTGACAACCCGTTCACGTTTCGCGTTCGGCGCCAGATCCACCGCTGTCTCAACCGCCGGATTGTCCAGATTGATCGTCGGCGGACACACCTGATCGCGGATCGCCAGGATCGAGAATATCGCCTCGATCGCCCCGGCCGCGCCCAGCAAATGCCCGGTCGCAGATTTCGTCGATGACATCGTCACCGATCCTGCCGCATCGCCCATCATCCGTTCAACCGCGCCCAACTCGATCACATCCGCCATCGTGCTGGTGCCGTGCGCGTTGATGTAATCGACGTCTTTGGGTTCAAGCCCGGCATTGCGCAACGCCGCGCGCATCGAACGTTCACCGCCCTCGCCATCCTCAGACGGCGCTGTGATGTGATAGGCGTCGCCCGACAACCCATAGCCCAACACCTCGGCGTAAATCTTGGCCCCGCGCGCCTTCGCATGTTCGTATTCTTCCAACACAACAACGCCCGCGCCCTCGCCCATCACAAACCCGTCCCGGTCCGCGTCATAGGGTCGGCTGGCTGACTTGGGATCATCGCCGCGCTTGGTGCTGAGCGCTTTGCATGCGTTAAAGCCCGCAATCCCGATCTTGCAGATCGCCGCCTCGGCGCCACCGGCCACCATCACGTCCGCATCACCAAACATGATCAAACGTGACGCATCGCCAATCGCATGCGCGCCAGTTGAACAGGCCGTGACCACCGAATGGTTCGGCCCCTTGAAACCATAGCGAATGCTCACCTGGCCTGAGATCAGATTGATCAGCGCGCCGGGCACAAAAAACGGCGACACCCGACGGGGCCCTTTGGCCTCCATCATCAAGGCCGTGTTGGCGATAGAATTCAGCCCGCCAATGCCCGACCCGATCAAAACGCCAGTGCGCTCCTGCGCCTCGCGCTCGGTCGGTTTCCAGCCGGAATCCTCGACTGCCTGCTGTGCCGCAGCGATGCCAAACATGATAAACGTGTCGACCTTGCGCTGCTCTTTGGGCGCCATGTAGGTATCGGCACTGAATGTGCCGTCACTGCCATCACCAAGCGGCACTTCACAGGCATAGGTCGTGCTAAGCCCTTCTGGATCAAAGCCCGTGATCGGCCCCGCGCCAGACTGCCCGTCCAAAATACGACTCCAGCTGGCCTCAACTCCATCCGCCAATGGCGTCACCAGCCCCAGCCCCGTTACCACTACTCTGCGCATCAATTGCCCTCTTGCCTGGACGTCGTGTCTGTTTCCATGTGCGAAACGCTTTACCCCGCGCGAGGGTGCGGGGGCAAGAGCGTGTCGATTGCTTGCGCTCAGACGCGCTGACGCCCGATTATCCCGACAATCGACGTCAAAAGCTGCGCCGCTGTGCGCGCGCCAATACCATCGCGGTCGTTTTCGGGCATGAATTCAACCATCGTGGCGCCCCGCAGCTGCGCTTTTGCTGCCACCCCCAACAGCAAACGCACCACATCCATATGTGCCAGCCCGCCGCCCGTTGGTGCGATCACCGCAGGCATGATGCTCGGGTCGAGCGCATCGACGTCCAGACAAATCACAACATTTGCGCCTGCCGGTATCGCCTCGATCGCGCGCGCAACGCCGTCGGGATCCACCGCCGGGACAATCAGCGCGCCCCAGGCCTTTGCTGCCTCCAGCGCATCCATCCCCGCCGAGCCCACACCGCGCGCGCCAATCTGCACAATCCGCTCCACATGCGCCATTTCGCTGGCCCGGCGCATCGTCGAACTTAGCCCCAACCGCTCACCCTGAACCTCGTCGCGCCAATCAATATGCGCATCGATCTGCAAAATGGTAATCGGGCCGTGCGCGCCAAACGCATCCAGCATCGCAAGCGGTACGGAATCGTCGCCCCCCAACAGAACCGGCACCGCCGTATTGCCCAATATCTGTGTGGTGGCACGATGAATGGCAGCGCGGTTTGCCGCCGGTTGATCCGGATCGGTGACCAGATCGCCGCCGTCCAGCAGCGTCACCCCGGCTGGCATAACCGAACCACCCAGATCAAAATTCACCCGCGCCAGATCACCGGCGTAGTCCGCCGACCCCGCCCGGATCGCAGCCGGACCCCCGCTGCAATAGGCCCCGACCGACACATAGGGCGTGGCGCAATCGGCACCAAACACCATGATATCAGCGGCATCTGCCACATCGGCCTCGGGCACCCCCAAAAAGGTCGAAAGCGTGCCGCCCCCCAACATATCGCGCAAACTCACCATCGGTTATTGAAACCCGGCCACAGGCTCGACGCTGGGCTGCGCGACAGCCAACGCCTTGTGTAGATCCATGGTTTTGCGAAACAACGCCCGCCCGACCAAAGCGCCGTCAATGTTGGGAATGTACTTCAATCGCGCAATGTCATCGACACTGCGCACAACACCGCTGGCCGTCACAGGCGCACGCGCCACCGCCGCCAGACCCGAAATCAATCCAAGCTGGGCCTCGACATCTTCCATGTCACTGTCGATGTCGGTCACCAAAATGCCTGCGAAAGGCGCATCTTCAAAGGCCGCCACAAACGCATCGGGCGTAAAGGCGCTGGGGCGGCGCCAGCCCTCGGTCATCACCTGACCTTGCCAGACATCCACCGCCAGAACGATCTGATCGGGATAATATTTGGCCAATTCGCGCACTGCATCCGGTTCCTGCGCGGCCCATGTTCCGATGACGACCCGGCCAACGCCCTTGTCGATCCAACGTTCCACCGCCTCTCTGCTGCGGAACCCGCCGCCCAGTTGCACCGGTATCCCAACCGAACGAATGATATCTTCAACCAAAACGTTGTTATCCGAACGCCCCTCGACACCGTCAAAATCGGTCAAATGCATCCACGCGGCACCGGCAGCGGCAAAACTGCGCGCCGTCTCAATCGGATCAACATGCCAGATCATCGGCGTATCCAGCCGCCCTTTGTCCAGCGTCACACAACGTCCACCCAGCAGTTCCATGGTTGGATAGATCAGCATTGTCCCGTCTCTCCCTCAGCCGCTTTTGTCAGCTCATGCCTAGCACAGCACAGTTGCTATGGCGACGCTGGATGGATTGCGCCCGTCAGCGACACGTTTGCGCCCTTTTTGCGAGGCCTCACCCGCCCGGCGGCCCGTCGCGACGCAACAACACCAGCGCATCGCCCGCATCATCGACCACCCGAAGCCGCCTGTAACCAAGGCGCTGGGCCAATTTCAACGAGGCGGCGTGATCTGCATGGATGCGCGCCACAAGGGGGCCGGGAATCACTCGATCAAACCAGTCATGCGCCGCGCGCGTTGCTTCATAGCCCAATCCGCGCCCCTGTTCCTCGGGCACAAGCACCCAGCCCGCTTCTGGAAAAGAGTCAAAATCATCACCCATCGGACGGTTGCCAAAAAAGAATCCGGCCTGCCCAACCATGCGGCGATGGCTGTTTTCAAAAATCGCCCACTGGCCGAAACCGGTCATTTGCCAATGGCCCGAATTGCGCAGGAACGCCTCCCAGGATTGGCGCCGACAACGCGGCTCGCGCCCGATAAAACGCACCACATCCGGCATCGCCCAGATCTCGCTGAAGCGGTCAAAATCGTCCGGGCGCATCACCCCAAGGGTCAACCGCGCCGTGTTGATGGTGGGAACGGAACGCATCATGGGGCCGGACCTGATTTGCTGTCTCTGGAACCAGAATGCAGCACGGCGGCGCAGATGCAAGGCCAGTGCCCTACCAGAACAGAAAAACGGCGCCCTCTTGCCAGAGAGCGCCGTTCCTAATCTGCGAAGCCTAAGCCCTTAGGAGGCTTCGTTGATGAACTTTACAGCGTCGCCAAATGTTTGAATGGTCTCTGCCGCATCATCAGGAATTTCGATGCCGAACTCTTCTTCAAAAGCCATAACCAGCTCAACCGTGTCCAGACTGTCAGCACCCAGATCGTCGATGAACGACGCATTCTCGGTTACTTTGTCTTCTTCCACACCCAGATGTTCCACAACGATCTTTTTAACGCGGTCTGCGACGTCGCTCATGTCTGTTCCTCATTCCATTGCGGGCTTTGCGCCCAAGTCTGCCCTTGCCCGCTGTGGGTTGGGTTGGTTTCGCCCCTCAAGTTTGAGGAACGGCTCGGTCCCGGTCGGTCCGGGTCTGGCAAGGCGTTAGTGAGTGGCGCCCCGCCGCAATCTGCGCCGCCTATAGCACAGTGGGCTGGGATGGCAAACGCTTTCACATGCAGCGTTCGGGCACCGTTCGGTGCGTTCATTTTCCGTCAATTCCGGTCAATTCCAGCCCAATTTGACCCCAAACACCGGTTTTTGAGCCTGTTTTGACGACATTTCCCAAAAACCCGTTACGGGCAGTGCAATTTTGTTTGCACAAGTTTCCGCAAAAAACGGCGCCACCTTACAGCATTGCCATACCGCCATTCACATGCAGAGTCGCGCCAGTGACGTAGCCCGCCTGCGCGCTGGCCAGATACAAAACCGCCGCGGCGATCTCATCCGCGCTGCCCATCCGCCCGGCCGGTACCTGTGCAAGAATGGCCGATTTCTGATCGTCGTTCAGCTTGTCGGTCATGGCGGTGGCGATGAACCCCGGCGCCACGGCGTTCACCGTGATGCCCCGGCTTGCGACCTCGTAGGCCAGCGATTTCGACATGCCGATCATGCCCGCCTTGGAGGCTGCATAATTGCCCTGACCGGGATTGCCTGTGGCTCCGACAATTGACGAGATGTTCACAATCCGCCCCCAGCGCGCCTTCATCATGCCGCGCATGACGCCCTTGCACAGCTTGAACGTCGCGGTAAGGTTCACGTCGAGAACCGACTGCCATTCCTCATCCGACATCCGCATGAACAGATTGTCGCGTGTAATCCCTGCGTTGTTCACCAGAACGTCCACGGACCCCATCGCCTCAACCGCCGCCTTCGGCAAGGCCTCAACGGCTGCCATATCGCTGAGGTTGCAGGGCAACACATGCGCCCGCTCCCCCAGTTCGGCCTTCAGCGCCTCAAGCGGGTCCACCCGCGTGCCTGACAGACCAACGACCGCCCCGGCACCGTGCAAGGCGCGTGCGATCTGCGCCCCGATACCACCAGATGCGCCAGTGACCAGCGCGTTTTTCCCTGTCAGATCAAACATATCTCTTCCTTTGTTGAGCTATTGCTTCAGCATGCCAAACCGCTGCATCTCAGCGCGTGTCATGATGTGTATCCCGTCTGAGGGCGCGGCCTGCAAGGTAAACCAATAGAAAGCGTCCGATCCCAGCATGTCCTGCGTGTATTCAACGTTCATCACATGCTCATAGGCGTCGCGGGGATAATCGCTGCCTTCCCCAAATCCGTCTGCCCAGGAATGCACGCCAACAATGGCCCCCTGCTCCATGGTGCGCCGGTTGCCCGCCAGAAACAGGCTGACCCCGCCTGAGTAAATTTCGCTGCCTGCCACAAGATGTGTGTCCAGCCCTGATGCGCGGATCACGTCGCCCATCCGATAGGTCGCCGCCTCATCCACCGTCCCCGCCATGTCAAGCGGCACAACAACACGCAACTGCGGGTTTTCGTCCAGCAGGTTCTCAAAATTGGCAGGCGTGCGGCTCGTGATCAGGCCGCTGATATAAAGACGCACACCCTCGACCTCCATCTCCGTGCGGTCCACAGCATTGTCGACAACAGAACAGCCGCAAGTCAAGGTGACCAGGGCTGCGACCACGGCCAGGCGCATCACGCGTCTTTCAGCGCGGTAACGTCTCCCGGAGTGCCCACGGCGCGGCAGGTGGCGTCTTGAGCGATCCGCCGGATCATGCCGGACAGGGCTTTGCCCGCCCCGATCTCCCAAAACGCAGTCACACCCTGTGCCGCCATCCATTCAACCGAAGACCGCCACCGCACCCGGCCCGTGACC
>JBGCDD010000196.1:0-24510 GCA_045105075.1 Sedimentitalea sp.
GCCTATCTGTCGATTGCAGAGATGATCCGTGTGGCCAAGGAAAGCGGCGCAGATGCGATCCACCCGGGGTATGGTTTGCTGTCGGAAAATCCCGATTTTGTCGATGCTTGCACGCAGAACGGTATCACCTTTATCGGCCCCAAAGGCGACACGATGCGCGCCCTAGGTGACAAGGCCAGCGCGCGGCGTGTGGCCGTGGAAGCCGGCGTGCCGGTGATCCCGGCGACCGGCGTTTTGGGCGATGACATGGCCGCAATTCGCGCTGAGGCGGCCGAGGTTGGCTATCCGTTTATGCTGAAGGCCAGTTGGGGCGGCGGCGGGCGCGGCATGCGGCCGATCTATGGCGAGGACGAGCTGGAAGAAAAGGTGCTTGAGGGCCGTCGCGAGGCCGAGGCCGCCTTTGGCAATGGCGAGGGCTATCTTGAAAAGATGATCCTCAAGGCGCGCCACGTCGAGGTGCAGATTCTGGGCGACAAACATGGCGGCATGTATCATCTGTTTGAGCGCGATTGCTCCGTTCAGCGGCGCAACCAAAAGGTCGTCGAACGCGCGCCCGCGCCATATCTGAGCGAACAGCAGCGCGCCGAAATTTGCGAGCTGGGTTATAAGATCTGCAAACACGTTAACTACGAATGCGCCGGCACCGTAGAGTTCCTGATGGATATGGACACGGATAAGTTTTACTTCATCGAAGTGAACCCCCGCGTGCAGGTCGAACACACTGTGACCGAAGAGGTCACTGGAATCGACATCGTGCAAGCCCAGATCCTGATTGCCGAGGGTAAAACCATCGCCGAAGCGACCGGCAAGCCCACCCAAGGTGATGTGCGCCTGACCGGCCACGCCCTGCAAACCCGGATCACCACCGAGGACCCGCAGAACAACTTTATCCCCGATTACGGCCGCATCACCGCGTACCGCGAAGCGCATGGCATGGGCATCCGGCTGGACGGCGGCACCGCCTATGCCGGCGGCGTGATCACGCGCTACTATGACAGTCTGCTGACCAAGGTCACCGCCAAAGCCCCCACCCCGCAGATGGCGATTGCCCGCATGGACCGCGCGTTGCGCGAATTCCGCATTCGCGGCGTGTCAACCAACATCGCCTTTGTGGAAAACCTGCTGCGCCATCCGTCGTTCCTGGACAACACGTACCACACCAAATTCATCGACGAGACGCCCGAGCTGTTCCAGTTCAAGCGCCGCCGCGACCGGGGCACCAAGGTGCTCACCTATATTGCTGACATCACCGTTAACGGCCATCCCGAGGTCAAGGACCGCCCGCTGCCCGCGCCTGATCTGAAAGACCCGCGCGCGCCGACACCGCGCGCCGAGCCGATGATGGGCACCCGCAACCTGTTGGAACAAAAGGGTCCGCAGGCCGTGGCCGACTGGATGAAAGCGCAGCGCCAGTTGCTGATCACCGACACCACCATGCGCGACGGGCACCAATCCTTGCTGGCCACACGCATGCGCAGCCTCGATATGATCAAGGTCGCGCCGACCTATGCCGCCAATCTGCCGCAACTGTTCAGCGTTGAATGCTGGGGCGGTGCGACCTTTGATGTGGCCTATCGGTTCCTGCAGGAATGTCCCTGGCAGCGCCTGCGCGATCTGCGCGAAGCGATGCCCAACCTGATGACGCAAATGCTGCTGCGCGGCTCGAACGGGGTCGGTTATACCAACTATCCCGACAACGTTGTGCAGGAATTTGTGCGCCAGGCGGCTGAAACCGGGGTGGATGTGTTCCGGGTGTTCGATTCGCTCAACTGGGTCGAAAACATGCGCGTGGCGATGGACGCGGTGATCGATGCAGGCAAGATCTGCGAAGGATCGGTGTGTTACACTGGCGACATCAACGACCCCGACCGCGCCAAGTACGACCTGAAATACTATGTCGCCATGGGCCAGGAATTGCGCGACGCCGGCGCCCATGTTCTGGGCCTGAAAGACATGGCCGGATTGCTGAAACCCGCCGCCGCCCGCGTGCTGGTCAAGGCGCTGAAAGAAGAGGTCGGTCTGCCGATCCACTTCCACACCCATGACACCGCCGGCATCGCCTGCGCGACCATTCTGGCCGCGTCCGAGGCCGGGGTCGATGCGGTCGATTGCGCCATGGACGCGCTGTCGGGCAACACCTCGCAGGCCACGCTGGGCTCGGTGGTCGAAGCACTGCGCCACACCGATCGCGACACCGGGCTCGACATGGGTGTGATCCGCGAAGTGTCAGATTACTGGGAAGCTGTGCGCGCCCATTACGCCGCCTTTGAAACCGGCCAACAGGCGCCAAGTTCCGAAGTGTACCTGCACGAAATGCCCGGCGGCCAGTTCACCAACCTCAAGGCACAGGCGCGCAGCCTGGGCCTGGAAGAACGCTGGCACGAGGTCGCTCAGATGTATTCAGATGTGAACCAGATGTTTGGCGATATCGTCAAAGTCACGCCCAGCTCGAAAGTGGTCGGCGACATGGCGTTGATGATGGTCTCGCAAGGGTTGACCCGCGCCGATGTCGAAGACCCCGACACCGAGGTTGCCTTCCCGGATTCAGTGATCGATATGATGCGCGGCAATCTGGGCCAGCCCGCCGGCGGGTTCCCCGATGCGATCGTATCCAAAGCTTTGAAAGGCGAAGCGCCCAACACCGAACGTCCGGGCAAAAATGTGCCCGCGGTCGATCTCGAAGAGGTGCGCGCCGCAGTGCAAAGTGAACTGGAAGGCAAACCCGTCGACAACGAAGATCTAAACGGATATCTGATGTATCCCAAGGTCTTCCTCGATTACATGGGCCGCCACCGCAGCTATGGCCCGGTGCGCACCCTGCCGACGCGCACGTTCTTTTACGGCATGGAACCGGGCGAAGAAATCACCGCCGAAATCGACCCCGGCAAGACGCTTGAAATCCGCATGCAAGCGATGAGTGACACCAATGAGGACGGCGAGGTCAAGGTCTTCTTCGAGCTCAACGGCCAACCCCGCGTGATCCGCGTGCCCAACCGCATGGTCAAAGCCACGACGATCCAGCGCCCCAAAGCCGAGGCCGGCAACGCCAATCACATCGGCGCGCCAATGCCCGGCGTGGTCGCCACCGTCGCTGCAAGTACCGGCGCCAAAGTCAAGGCCGGCGATCTGCTGCTGACGATTGAGGCGATGAAGATGGAAACCGGCATCCACGCTGAACGCGACGCGGTGATCAAGGCCGTGCACATCCAACCCGGCGGGCAGATCGACGCCAAAGATCTGTTGGTCGAATTTGAGGAATGATCCGCGCCGCCCTTCCGGCGCTGGCGCTCTGGGCGGGCGCCGCATCGGCGCAATCAGCGCCATGGGTCACACTCCCGGCAAACGGCCATTATCCGCTCGATCTGATGTTCAACGGCGCCGCCCCCAAAGACAAGCTGACCAAGGTGATCTGCGTTCGCGACATGACCCAACGCCGCGCAACGCAATTCAACGCCCGCCTCGACAATCAACCCGTCAGTCTGAAAGGCAAAACCACCTGCGACACTGTTGAATTTGACCGCCCCATAATCACCGTCTGGGATATCCCAGACGACAAAGGCACGCTCCGGGGACGCGACACCACCTGCGTGATGCTCTGCGACCTTCGCCCCTCTTAACAAAAATCGCAGCGTCGCACGCTGTCAAACACACCCTTTCGACCCGCCGGGTGAGGCCCGCTCTTCATCTTTCCAAGTAAACTCCGGGGGAGTCGCGCAACGCGCGACGGGGGCTGGCCCCCTCCCGCCCCAAACAAAAAGCCATACCATGCGCCTGTCTGCCCTCACCCTGATCGTGCCCGATTACGACGAGGCCATCGCTTACTACTGCAACTCGCTCGGCTTCACTCTGGAAAAAGACATCGATCAAGGTCACAAGCGCTGGGTCCGCGTCGCCCCAACACCCGGCGGCACCGGCTTTATCCTGGCCCGGGCCGGCTCCACGCAACAGCACAATCAAATCGGCAAACAAGGCGCAGGCCGCGTCTGGCTGTTTCTGGAAACTGATGACTTCGCCGCGGACCACGCCCGCCTGATCGCCAAGGGCGTCCAATTCGAAGAGCACCCGCGCCACGAACCCTACGGCACCGTCGCCGTGTTTGGCGACCTGTACGGCAATCGCTGGGATCTGATCCAATACGCATCTGATTGACGACACGCATCACGCCGCGCTAGGCTCGCTGCATGTCGTATGCAAAACCCAACTCCGTCGTATTCACCACCAGGTGCCGCGCAGGATAGCCCACAACCGGGCCGATCCAAACGCAACGCACCCCCGACACGCCTGTCGGGGTTTTTTTGTGCCCGCTCACGCCGAACCCGCCTCGTCCGACCCCAGATCCGAAAGCTCAGCCGATGATCCCCCCACAGACCCCGCCCCGCCTTGTGACGCTGATCTTGCTTGCGGCTTTGTCGACCCTGTCGCTCAACATGTTTCTGCCCTCGCTGGCCAACATCGCAACCGATTTTCAGGCCGACTACGCGCTGGTCAGCCTCTCAGTCGGCGGCTACCTCGCGGTCACCGCTGTGGTGCAGTTGATCGCAGGCCCGCTGTCTGACCGCATTGGACGGCGCCCTGTGGTGCTGACCGCTCTGGCGCTGTTCACATTGGCCTCCATCGGCTGTCTGCTGGCGCAAGACATTCATACCTTTCTGATTTGCCGCATGCTGCAGGCAGCCATCGCATCAGGCTACGGCGTCTCATTGGCGATCGTGCGTGACACTGCTCCGCCCGAGCGCGCCACCGCGCTGATCGCAACCATCGGGATGTTCATGGCCGTTGCCCCGATGCTGGGTCCGGTGATCGGAGGCCTGCTCGATGCGGGTTTTGGCTGGCGCGCGAGCTTTGTGGTCTACACTGTTGCCGGCACAGTCATGGCGCTGTTGTGCCTGTTCGATCTGGGTGAAACCCGCGCCGCGCGCCCTGCATCCGCCGGTTCGGGCCCCGGGGCCACCACCTTGCTGCGCACCCCACTGTTTTGGGGCTATGCGCTTTGCGGCGCCTTCTCGGTCGGGGCGTTTTACGTATTTCTGGCGGGCGCGTCTGTTGTGGCCCAATCGGCCTTTGGCGTCGGAACAGCCCAGCTGGGCGTTTACATCGGCTCGATCACCGCCGGGTTCATGGCTGGCAGCTTTGTGTCCTCGCGCCTGTCCGCAAGAGTGCCTGGGCTGGTGATGATGCTGGCGGGCCGATTGGTGGCCTGCATCGGACTCAGCATCGGCCTTGTCCTTGTTCTTGCGGGAGTTTTATCGCCAGTGTTCTATTTTGCCAGCACCATTTGCGTCGGGTTGGGCAATGGTTTGACAATGCCGGCTGCCCTGTCCGGCGCGCTGTCGATCAACCGCAACTATGCAGGCAGTGCCGCAGGTTTTGGTGGCGCGCTCAGCGTGGCCGTGGGGGCTGTTCTCACATCTTTGACCGGTGTTTTGCTGGCCGCACGCCCTGATCCTGCGCTTTTGCTGGGGTTGATGCTGGGCGCATCCGTGGTGGCGCTGGCCTGCGTTTGCTGGATCCATCTGATGACGCAACGGGAGTAATCACGTCGCATTGATCGCAGCATTTGCCCTGTTACATGTTGCACGATACCAAAAGGGACATGCCCATGACCGTCACTGTTACGCCGCTGTTTGCCGCTCTGATCACTGTGATTTTTCTGGTGCTCAGCGTCAGGGTCATCCGCTATCGGCGCGGCAATCGCATTTCGATGGGCGATGCCGGCGACAACAGCTTGCTGAAACGTATGCGCGCGCAGGCAAATTGCGCCGAATATGCACCAATGGGGCTGGTGTTGTTGTTGCTGGTCGAACTAAGTGGTGCGCCCGCCATCGCGCTCTATCTGCTGGGCGCAATGCTGTTTCTGGGCCGCCTGGCCCATGCCATCGGCTTTTCCGCCAGCCCGCCTGTCATGCTCTTGCGGGTAACGGGCATGGTGCTGACAATCAGCATGTTTGTGCTCAGCGCACTTGGCCTGTTTGCGCACGCCCTGTTTTAGGCCAGTGCGCTCAGGTGATCAGACCGGGGGCGAACTCCAGCACAATCGCCACACAGATCAACAGGGCCAAAATCGCTTGCCTTACCGTTCCTGGCTTTCTCATTTCCCACGTCTCCTTGGGCACCTTACTCAGATCAAACGCAGCCGCCACACAGTTCCGTCGCAGCGTGGTGGATTTTTCTTGCTCAGAGTGGTTTTTGCTCTTGCGAAAGCGCGCGGTTGTTTATATCCGACGTCTCACCCAAGGACGCGGGCGTAGCTCAGGGGTAGAGCACAACCTTGCCAAGGTTGGGGTCGTGAGTTCGAATCTCATCGCCCGCTCCAATTTTACGACAGACGCAAGACGGGCAGCGGCGCTATTTGGCGACCGTGCCTTCGGCGTGAATGGGGCGCAGCTTTGCGTGTTGCAGCTCGGAAAGCCCCCCCCTTCGTCGGTGGCGCAGCTTTGCGTCCCAATCCCCTCGGTCGCGCCAAAGTATTGCAATGGCAACTTCCTCGGCGGATTGCTTGAACACCGCGCTCTGATAGCATTGGTTTCGACCCAGGAATCGGACGATTAGACCGTGTTTTCCAAACCCATTTCTTTCAATGGTGAGTCCATTTTCGATATCAGGTCGAGCCACGCGCAATCATTGCCTCCCGCAAGGGTCCGCTTTGTCGTTCTGCGTCGTTCAGCAGACCCACCCACAAAGAGGTGATCTTGGCGTGGGGCCGAAAATTCGGGCGGATTTGCCACGCGGTGCCCAAAACAGCCATATGGCGCGGCGCCCTGCTCGTGGAGGTGCCTGGCGCTCAAAGCACCCCGATCGTGGAGGCACAAAGTGCCTGGACAACGGTTGTAAACGAAGGCGTGTCAAACGCCGGTTCGCGCTAGATAGAAGACAAACGCCGAATTTTGATGCAGTCATCGCAAGCTGATCAGGATCACAATGACGCAGGCGGGCATTGTACGTCGACAGACGCCGTGCACCTGCTAGTTTGTGGGTCGTTATGCCGTATGAATGGTCCTCTTCCGCCCCGCCCGAACAGGTTTTGACACTGTGGCCGCATCAATCGCTGCCGCCGCGTGGTTTCGCGCTTTTCATTGCGATCACTGTGGCAATGATCAGCCTGCCGTTGACTGCCGTGCTGGGCACTGTGTTGCTTTGGGGCTTGTTGCCGTTTCTCGCCCTTGCGGTGCCTGGTGTTTGGTACGCCGTTCATCGCAATCGACGCGCAGCGCAAGTGCTGGAAGTGCTGACCTTGACCGACACAAACGCACATTTGAGCCGGCAGAACCCAGAAGGGACAGTCCAACACTGGGATTGCAATCGCTATTGGGCAACGGCAGAACTGCATCCAAAAGGCGGGCCTGTGCCACACTACGTCACGCTCAAAGGCGCGGGCCGCGAGGTCGAAATTGGTGCGTTTTTGTCAGAAGATGAACGCGTTGCCCTTTATGAAGATCTGAGCAAAACACTGCGGGCGTCGTAGAATAGACAGTAAAACGCGCCAGCAACCCCCGCGGAGGGGCTTGCCGGCGCGGCCCGGCTCTGCCGTGCGGGCGCTCTGACATCTCAACGATGCACAAAGGGCGACGGCGGCACTGGCCCTACGTTGCAAACAAAACGACGGTGCTTGTGCCGCTTTGCGGACTTTGCTCTCAGAGCCTTCAGTTCGTATTGGTGCTCACGCGCCCGTGCACAAACGGTTCTTTACCAGCGGGCCAACCTTGCCAAAATCCATTTGGCCCGTGTACCGCCCTTTGAGTTCGGCCATCACTTTTCCCATGTCGCGGATCGACTCAGCCCCTGTGTCGCTGACCGCTTTTTGAACGGCATGCGCGACTTCTTCCTCGCCCAGCTGGCGCGGCAGGAATTCTTCGATGACTTCGATCTCCGAGCGTTCCCGCTCAGCCAGATCGAGACGCCCACCCTCTTCATAAACCCGCGCGCTTTCCTGACGTTGCTTGGTCATTTTCCCCAAGATCGCAAGGACTTGGCCGTCGTCGACGCCACCGTCCTCACCAGAGCCACGCGCTGCGATATCCTGGTCCTTTATCGCTGCATTGATAAGGCGCAGCGTCGAAAGTCGCATTGCCGCCTTGTCTTTCATCGCCTGTTTGAGGGCCGTATTCACCCGCGAACGCATATCCATCTGTATCAATCCATCCCCATGGAGTGGTCAAGCTTTGTACATTAGCGAAACAAAAACCACGACACAACAGGGGATGCCCCAAGGTAAGTCATTGAAAACGCGCGATCTCCTAATTTTGCACAACCCTTGACCCGCCTGACAGGCCCCCGTAAACCTGCGCAAGTTTGCCTCACATCACGGAGTCGCGCCATGGCCTTTCCCTCTGGGACGAAACCCACCGCTTGTCTGGTGCTTGCCGATGGTACGGTGTTTTACGGCACCGGCTTTGGCGCAACGGGTCAGACCGTGGCCGAGCTGTGTTTCAACACTGCGATGACAGGCTATCAGGAAATCATGACCGATCCGTCCTATGCCGGGCAAGTCGTCACCTTCACCTTCCCGCATATCGGCAATGTCGGGGTCAATCCGGACGATGATGAAACCGCAGATCCGGTGGCCGACGGTATGGTTGTCAAATGGGATCCAACCGCGCCCAGCAATTGGCGCAGCACCGAAACCCTGGCCACCTGGTTAGAGCGGCGCGGGCGCATTGCCATTGGCGGTGTCGATACCCGCCGGCTGACCCGCGCCATTCGCCAACAGGGCGCGCCACATGTGGCGCTGGCCCATGATCCAGAGGGCAATTTCGACCTCGAGGCCCTGGTTGGCGCCGCGCGCAGCTTTGCCGGGCTCGAAGGCATGGATCTGGCGCGCAAGGTCACCTGCGCACAGTCCTATCGCTGGGACGAAATGCGCTGGGCCTGGCCCGAGGGTTATGTGCGCCAAGAAGAGGCGCAGTTCAAAGTTGTCGCGCTGGATTATGGCGCCAAGCGCAACATCCTGCGGTGTCTTGCCAGTGCCGGATGTGATGTCACCGTTCTACCTGCCACGGCCACAGCCGCCGATGTGTTGGCGCACGAACCCGACGGTGTGTTTTTGTCTAACGGGCCGGGCGACCCGGCCGCGACGGGTGAATATGCCGTGCCGATGATCAAAGATGTGATGGAAAAGACAGACCTGCCGATTTTTGGCATTTGTCTGGGCCACCAGATGCTGGCTTTGGCGCTTGGCGCGCGCACCGTCAAAATGAACCACGGCCATCACGGCGCCAACCATCCGGTCAAGGACCTGGAAACTGGAAAAGTGGAAATAACGTCGATGAACCATGGGTTTGCGGTTGATGCCCAGACCCTGCCCGAAGGGGTGATCGAAACCCATAGATCACTGTTTGACGGATCGAACTGCGGTATTCGCATGGCTGACCGTCCGATCTATTCGGTGCAATACCACCCCGAAGCAAGCCCCGGCCCGCAGGACAGTTTCTATTTGTTCCAGCGCTTTGCCAAAGCCATGCGTAAGCGCACAGCCGCCTGAGTTTTCGTGCATTAACTTACCCTTAACTGCGATGGGTCATCCCTGTGGCGACTAAGGGTATTGGATTGCTCGGATGAGCTCACGATCGTTGCGGTTGCTTGAACCGCGCACAACCACGTCTGTTGTTCCACCGCGTCTGCCGCTGGGTCGGTATCTGGTGGCACGCGGCACAATTACGTCACAGCAATTGGTGCTGGCGTTGCAGCTTCAGCTGTCGCTTGGCGCGTCTTTGGGTGAAATTCTGGTGGCCGAGGGCTGGGCCAGCTCGCAAGACATCTATGCCGCGCTGGCCGAACAACACGGGCTGCGCCATGTTGATCCTGCCCTACAGCCCCCTGATGCGCGGCTTTGTATGGCCAAACCCTGCGCCTTCTGGCTCAAACATCGGGTTTTGCCCTGGAACCGCATCAACGGGCGGGTGCAGGTTGCCACATCGCACCCCGATCAGTTCGAGGCTTTGCGCCCTAAATTGGGTGCGGCCTTTGCCGAGTCTGATCCGGTGATCGCCACGCCTGCGCAAATTGAACAAGCCATCGCGCGCCAATTCACCCAACAGCTGGCTGAAACCGCCAGCACGCGGGTGGCGTCGCGCTATTCTTGCCGCGGATGGAAGACCGGCAATCGGTTGATCCTGCCGGCCTGTCTGGCACTGATAATTGGGCTTGGGGCTCTGGCGCCGGTGACCGGGTTTGCGATTTTGGCCGCCCTTGCGGTTTTGACGCTGATCCTGTTCACCGGATTGCGCCTGGCGGGGGCCGTTGCCCATGTCACCGCGCACAAGCAAACCGCCCCAGTGACCGAGCCTCCCAAACCGGTTGGCCGGTTGCCCAAAGTGTCGGTTCTGGTTCCGCTTTATCGAGAAAAGGAAATTGCCGGAGCGCTTATCAAACGCCTGAACCGGCTGAGCTATCCCAAGGCGCTGCTGGACGTCATTCTGGTGCTCGAGGCTGGCGACACGCTGACCCGCAAAACCGTCGCTGATACCGATTTACCCAGCTGGATGCGCGTGATCGAAGTGCCGCCGCACGGGTCTTTGACCACGAAACCGCGGGCGATGAACTATGCGCTCGACTTTTGCCATGGCGATATTATCGGGATCTGGGATGCCGAAGACGCACCCGCGCCCGAGCAGATCGAACACGTGGTGGCGCGGTTTCAAACAGCGCGCAGCGATGTCGCGTGTTTGCAGGGTGTACTGGATTACTACAACCCGCGCACCAATTGGCTGGCGCGCTGCTTTACCATTGAATATTCCAGTTGGTTCCGCGTGGTTCTGCCCGGCATCGCAAGGTTGGGATTGGTTGTGCCTCTGGGCGGAACCACATTGTTTTTCAAGCGAAATATCCTTGAAAAACTGGGCGGATGGGATGCGCACAATGTGACCGAAGACGCTGATCTTGGGGTCCGTTTGTGCCGCGCGGGTTATCGCACCGAATTGTTGGAGACTGCGACGTTCGAGGAAGCCAATTGCCGCCCCTGGCCTTGGGTCAAACAACGCTCACGTTGGTTAAAGGGGTTTATGGTAACCTATCTGGTACACATGCGTCACCCGCGTCGCCTGCTGTCCGATCTGGGCCCGCGTCGTTTTCTGGGCGTCCAGGCGTTCTTCCTGGGCACATTGGGTCAATTCCTGCTGGCTCCAGTTCTGTGGTCGTTCTGGTTGATGTTTTTGGGTCTGGGCCATCCGCTTCAATCGGTGATGCCGACGGCGCTTGGCTATGCGCTGATGGGTCTGTTTCTGGGCGCCGAGGTGCTGGCCATCACCGTGGGCATGATCGCTGTTGCGCGCCCGGACCGGCGTGACCTGATGAAATGGGTGCCGACGTTGATCTTTTATTTCCCACTGGGCGCACTGGCGGCCTACAAGGCGCTCTACGAGTTGATTTTCGCGCCCTACTATTGGGACAAAACCCAACACGGTATCGTTTCTGCCGAGCCGTAAATCGCTAGCCCTCGCTTGGTGTGGCATCCTGTTTCAAGCGGGTCATGAAAGCCACCGAAATATGATCGCGCAGCGCCACTTCCGCGGCACTTTCATCGCGCGCCTCAATCGCACGCACGATCCCGTCATGTTCCGATTGCGCAATTTCGCCGCGCCCCTGTGCCGCCAACGACGTGGTTGCCATCAGAGCCATCGTGCGGTGCACAAGATCAAGCTGTTGCACAAGATATCGGTTGTGCGAGGCCAGATGGATTTGCTTGTGAAACCGCCGGTTGGCCCGCGACAGGGCCGCCGGGTCATCAACCAGCGCATCATCCGAGGTCACCATATCGCGCAGCACGCTGATTTCTTCGGCTGTGGCCTGACGCGCAGCCAGTCGCGCCGCCAAGCCTTCCAGCTCGCGCCGCACCACGTAAAGTTCCGACATCTGGTTGTGATCCAGCGAGGCCACAATCAAAGAGCGACCATCGCGCGCCAGCAAAGACTGCGTCTCAAGCCGCTGCAAAGCCTCGCGAATCGGTGTGCGTGAGACCCCGAACCGCTCGGCCAGATCGCTTTCAACCAACCGCTCCCCAGGTTTATAGTCGCCAATGTCGATGGCATTCAGGATCAGGTTGTAGGCGTCGGTTTGCGGTGGTCTCGTCTGGCTCATGCATCATCCCTCTTTGGATCCTGTGTAGCGCCCCTGCCCGCGTGCGATCAAGCCTGACATTGAATTCCACGCCACCGCGTTCTAGAGCACAACCATGGAAAAAGCTGCATTCGCCCATGTCTCGGCCTGGGTCTTTGATCTGGACAACACGCTCTATCCGCCACAGGCGCGCCTGTTTGATCAAATTGAAACCCGCATGACCCGCTATGTTATGACCGTTCTGGGCGTCGCCCGCGACGAGGCGGACCATATGCGCCGCCATTACTGGCACCAACACGGCACAACTTTGGCCGGTTTGATGCGCGAACATAACATCGACCCGGTGCCATATTTGCAAGATGTGCACGACATTTCGCTCAAGCATCTTGAACCCGAACCGGGCCTGGCGCGCGCCATTGCCGATTTGCCCGGACGCCGGATCGTCTACACCAACGGATCCGCGCCCTATGCCCGGCGCGTGTTGAGCGCACGCGGGTTGGACGGATTGTTTGACGCGGTCTACGGTGTGGAAGATGCGGGTTTTCACCCCAAACCCGACCCCGCCGCTTTTGATGCGATTTTCGCCCAGGATGGGCTGGACCCAACCCAAGCCGCCATGTTCGAGGATGACCCGCGCAATTTGGCGGTGCCCCACGCGTTGGGTATGCGCACTGTGCATGTGGCACCCGAACCGGAAACCGCACAGCATATCCAGTTTCACACCGCAGATCTGGCAGGTTTTCTTAAAATCCTGACTTGATTTGTCAGATTGCGACAAACTGGACCTTTTCCAAAGCGCCCGGGGTCCTATCTAAACCGTCATGAGAGTGAAACAGGATGTGAACAGATGAGCTTTGCTGAACCCCATACCGCCCCGACCATGCCGATTTGGCAACGCGTGTTTTTTGCGATTCCCGTATTGGGTTGGATGGCCAAAGAACTGGTGCACGGGCCAAAGGACACGGTTTGGTACGCCCTGATTACATTGTTCAGCGCCTGGGCCAGTGCGATCATAATGTTCGGCCTGCCCGGCCTGTTCATTCCCGCAGTTGCCATGGTGCCAATGATGTTTGTGGTTCTGATCGCAATCACCTGGGCCTGACGCGCACCGACAAGATGTCGCTTGGCGCACCCGGCGCAGGCCCGTTAAACAGCGCGCAAAACGGAGCTGACATGTCCGATAGCTGTGACATTCTGATTTCTGGCGGTGGCATTGCGGGTTTGACCGCTGCGGCCACCTTTGCCGATGCTGGTTTCAACGTTGTCTGCGTGGACCCAACGGCGCCGGTCACAGATCGTGAGGCCACCGGGTCAGATCTGCGCACCACGGCCATTTTGCAGCCCGCCCGCGCCCTGCTGGACCGTGTCGGTGTCTGGGATCGGCTGGCCCCGTATGCGCAACCGTTGCAGGTGATGCGCATTGTCGATGCCGGCGGGATCGACAATGCACCCAGGGTCAATCGCGCGTTCAATGCCAGCGACATTTCGGATCATCCCTTTGGCTGGAACCTGCCCAATTGGCTGCTGCGCCGTGAACTTTTGGCGTTTCTGAATGCGCGGGCCGCTGTGGATTTTCGCCCTGGCATTGCGACCAAACGGCTGTTCACCCGCACCAATGAAGCCCGCGTTGGCCTGAGCGATGGCGCAACGGTTCATACGCGGCTGGTTGTTGGTGCCGATGGGCGCGACTCGGCCATGCGCGCGGCCGCCGGGATTGGCGTCAAAACGCGCCGTTACGGGCAAAAGGCGCTGGCTTTTGCCGTCACTCACCCCACCGCGCATGACAATGTGTCAACCGAAATTCACCGCAGCGGCGGGCCGTTCACGCTGGTCCCGCTGCCCGATCAAAACGGCCAGCCCTCATCTGCGGTGGTGTGGATGGAACAAGGTGCCAGCGCGCAACGACTTTACGACCTGGACGAAAGCGCTTTTGAGGCCGAAATGACCGAACGGTCCTGTGCCCTGTTCGGACCCTTGAAACTGGCCACGCGCCGCTCGATCTGGCCCGTGATCAGCCAGCAGGCAGACCGTTTAAGCAGCCAGCGATTGGCGCTGATGGCCGAAGCTGCCCATGTGGTGCCCCCGATTGGGGCGCAGGGATTGAACATGTCGCTCGCCGATTTGACCACACTGCTGGATCTGGCCACCGCGCGCCCCGAAGGACTCGGCGATGACACCATGCTGGACGCCTATCACCGCGCGCGCATCTCCGACATTCGCCTGCGGGTGCAGGGCATTGATCTGTTGAACCGCGCCTCGATGGGGCAGGCCCAACCCCTGCGCGACGCGCGCGCTTTGGGGTTGAATGCGCTTTATGCGATGGCACCCGTGCGCAAAACTCTGATGCAGATGGGTCTTGGCGTGCGTTAAAGCACCTGATCCACGACCCGCTTAAGCCGCTCCAGCGTTCGGTCGACATCATAAAGCTTGTCCAGACCAAACAGGCCCAGCCGAAACGTGCGAAAATCGCTGGGTTCATCGCATTGCAGCGGCACCCCAGCAGCAATCTGCATCCCTTGCTGCGCAAAGGCCTTGCCGGTCTGAACCTCTGGATCGCTGGTGTAGCTGACCACCACACCGGGCGCGCCAAACCCGTCAGCGGCCACGGACACAACCCCTTTTGACGCCAACAAAGCGCGCACTTTGTCACCCAATTCCCACTGAGCTTTGCAAAGCTTGTCAAATCCATAGCTCTGGGTTTCACGCATAGTGTCACGGAAATCACGCAACGCATCGGTCGGCATCGTGGCATGATAGGCATGCCCGCCGGTTTCATAAGCCACCATGATCTGACGCCATTTCTTCAAATCAATTGCAAAACTGTCCGATGATGTTTCTTCCAGCCGCGCCTCGGCGCGCGCCGACAACATCACCAACCCGGCGCAGGGCGACGCGCTCCAGCCCTTTTGCGGCGCTGAAATCAACACATCCACACCCGTGGTGCGCATATCGACCCAGGCACAGCCCGACGCAATGCTGTCCAAAACCATCAGCGCACCCACCTCGTGGGCCGCAGCGGCCAGCGCCGTGATGTAGTCATCCGGCAAGATCACACCCGCGCTGGTTTCCACATGCGGAGCAAACACAACATCAGGTTTTTGGTCGTGAATAGCGGTCACAACCTCATCAATAGGCGCCGGGGCGAAAGGCGACGCACTCTCGTTGCCACTCTGACGCGCCTTGATCACCGTCGTCGCCGAAGTGAAATCCCCAGCTTCGAAAATCTGGCTCCACCGATACGAAAACCAGCCATTGCGCACCACCAAGACGTTCGCGCCTTTGGCAAATTGACGCGCAACCGCCTCCATCCCAAAAGTGCCACCGCCGGGAATGACCGCAACCGCATCGGCTGAATAGACCTCTTTCAGCATCTCCGAGATGTCGCACATTACCTGTTGGAAAGTACCCGACATATGGTTCAACGACCGGTCCGTGAACACCACCGAGAATTCCTCCAAACCCTGAGGGTCGACGGTATCAAGCAATGCGGGCATGGGCGAAACTCCTGTTGTTCACGCGCTGTTTATCCTGCTGATGCCCCTCATTGCAAAGTCTACATTGGTATACTGCGCACAGGCGACGCCGGTCGCGGTTCGCATCCGAAACACGCGACGTCAATGCGCACCAATCGGTCCGGGACGGCGCTCTTCGCTGAGCAACACATTGGCTTCTACCTCACCCGCCCCCGGCAAAGTCATAATGCGCCGGCGCAATATCCGTTCAAAATCCGAAAGATCGCGCGCCACAACCCGCAAGCGATAGTCATATAACCCCAGCACATGCTCCACCGTCTGTACTTCGGGAATGGCGCTGACCGCACGTTCGAAATCGGCCAGATTGGCCTGCCCCTTGCGCGCCAACTTGACCCCAAGAAACACGGTAACGCCAAACCCCGCCGCCTCCGCATCAATATCCAGCCGCCGCCCCTTGAGCACACCACTGTCGTAAAGCCGCCGAATCCGACGCCATGTGGCCGGTTGCGAAAGCCCCACCTCACGCGCCAAAGCGCCGGCGTTTTGCGTGGCATCCAGCGTTAGCGCGCGCAACAAGGCGAAATCGATCGCGTCCAGTCCGCTCATACCGCCACCCCTTCATCCGCCTTGATCCGCGCCACCTGCATCAACGCTTCCACATCCGCGATATGAGGCAGCGTCAAAACCTGCGCGCGGTACAAATGCTGATAATGCGCCATGTCCCGCGCAATGATCGAAAGCCGCACGTCAACTCGACCCAAAAAGGTCTGGATCTCGATCACCTCTGGAACGGCCCGCGCCGCCTCCAGAAACTCATCAAAAGCGCGCGGCACAGTCTTGTCCAGAGTGATCCGCAAAGACACCTCGACCGCATACCCCAGAACCGCCCAGTCGATGACCGCGCGCACCCCGCGCACGACGCCGCGGTCGATCAGCCGCGCCTGTCTGCGCGCCAACCGGGCCTGCGTCAGATCGCACCGCTCCGCCAATTCCCCCGGGCTCAGCGTCGGATCATTCTGCCATTGGCGCAATATGCGCCTGTCAACATCATCAAGCATGAAATTTCCAAAATTCAGTCAATTGACGCATGGTCTAATCTTCATCTTTCAAAATAAACTCAAATCCAACCACTGACCAGCCGTAATTCCATCGCTAGTGTGCGCGCCAGATACCAAAGGGAGATCCAAATCATGCGCGTATATTATGACCGCGACTGCGACATCAATCTGATCAAAGACAAGAAAGTGGCCATCCTGGGCTACGGCAGCCAGGGCCACGCCCACGCGCTGAACCTGCGTGACAGTGGCGCCAAAAACCTCTGTGTCGCTCTGCGCGAAGGGTCCGCAAGCGCCAAAAAGGCCGAAGGCGAAGGCCTCAAGGTCATGGGCATTGCCGAAGCCGCCGCCTGGGCCGACCTGATCATGTTCACCATGCCCGACGAGCTTCAAGCCGAGACCTACAAGAAATCCGTGCACGACAACATCCGTGAGGGCGCAGCCATCGCATTCGCCCACGGTTTGAACATCCACTTTGGCCTGATCGAAGCCAAACCCGGCGTTGACGTCATCATGATGGCCCCCAAAGGCCCCGGCCACACAGTGCGCGGCGAGTACACCAAAGGCGGCGGCGTGCCTTGCCTCGTGGCGGTCAACAACGACGCCTCCGGCAAAGCCCTGGAAATCGGCCTGTCCTATTGCTCGGCCATCGGTGGCGGACGCTCGGGCATCATCGAGACCAACTTCCGCGAAGAGTGCGAAACCGATCTGTTCGGCGAACAGGCCGTGCTCTGCGGTGGTCTTGTTGAACTGATCCGCATGGGCTTTGAAACGCTGGTCGAGGCCGGCTACGCCCCCGAGATGGCTTATTTTGAGTGCCTGCACGAGGTCAAATTGATCGTCGATTTGATTTATGAAGGCGGCATCGCCAACATGAACTACTCGATCTCGAACACGGCCGAGTACGGCGAATACGTGTCGGGCCCGCGGGTCCTGCCCTATGACGAAACCAAAGCCCGCATGAAAGCCATTCTGCGCGACATCCAGACCGGCGCTTTTGTGCGTGACTTTATGCAGGAAAATCAGGCGGGTCAGCCGTTTTTCAAAGGCACGCGCCGCATGAATGACGAGCATCAGATCGAAAAGATCGGCGAAGAGCTACAAGCCATGATGACTTTGATAAAGGCCAGCAAGAAGCTAAACAAAGCCAAAAAATAGACAGCAATAAAAAAGACCCATGAAGCCCGGTACCAGACCTGTCCGGGCTTCGTTACACCACCTGGATATCTGCCCGTCGCCACAGCACATCGCCATACCCGATCACGCTCGGCGCAAAACAAACAGGTGCGGCGCACAATGGAACAGTCTTTTGAGCAAGCAAAGATCGTCGTTCAGGATGCAACGCGCGCTCATGAAGATGATATTCGGTCCTTTTCCCACCGCACGCACGATGTTCACCATGCCGGTCTGCCGCATCGGTTTGGTCCAGACGACAGCTATAAGACCGCTCTGATTGACCTGGCTTTTGATCCCATCAAAGCTCGAAAAAAAGGTCTTGGCTGCCTGATCCGTGTTGCCTGCCGCGACCCCGAAATTCTGGGGTATGTGATGGTGATCTGGACCTTGGAAAAAGACGAAACAAGCGCTGGAATCGCCGACATCGGAACCTTCAAGGCCGGGCGAGGACTGGCGGTCGGGGCTTTACTTCTGGCTGATCTGAAGGACCAGATGCAACAGCGCGGGTGGCACAGCCTGACGTCAAATGTCTGGCAAAACAACGCGCCGTCACACCGTCTGTTTCGTTCCGCGGATTTTCAGGTCGAAATGACGGAATACCGCTTTGGCACCCCGCCTCCACTGTCGCAAAAGCCCGTCAAAAAAACGCGGCGCAGCGCCGCAATGCTGGTGGCTTTGGTGTTTTTGATCGTGTCCGTGTTTTTTGCGTATTGGGGCTGACAATGCAGGCCTTGGGCGTCACCGCCCGCAGTTGAACCACTGTCGCTGGGCGAAGGCCGCGCAGCTCACCTTTTCAGGAGGACACAACCGTTTCGACCGCATCCACCACGCTGTCGACCGCGCGTTCCAACAACAGCGCGTCTTCGCATTCCGCCATCACCCGGATCAGCGGTTCGGTGCCTGATTTGCGGATCAGCAAACGCCCTTTGCCGGTCAGCGCCTTTTCAGCGGCAGCAATCGAATGCTGCACCGAGACCTGATCCAGCGGAGTCTCGCCCGCCGCGTAACGCACATTCTTCAGCAATTGCGGTACTTTTTCGAACTGTTGAGCCAGCGCGCTGGCCGACTGTCCGGACCGCACCATTTCGGCCAGAACATGCAACCCGGCCATCAGCCCATCGCCGGTGGTGGCATAATCGCTCATCACGATGTGGCCCGATTGCTCACCACCCAGATTAAAGCCGCCGTTGCGCATGCGTTCAACGACATAACGGTCGCCGACACTGGTGCGTTCCAGACGCAAGCCCTGCCTTTCCAAATACCGTTCCAGCCCCAGATTGGACATGACGGTGGCCACAAGTGCGCCGCCGCTCAATTGCCCGTCTGCCGCCCATCGGCTGGCCAACAGCGCCATGATCTGATCGCCATCGGCCTCGGCGCCGGTCTCGTCGATCATGATCACGCGGTCTGCGTCACCGTCCAGACAAATGCCGACATGCGCGCCGTGGCTGATCACTGTTTCCGCCGCCACACGCGGTTGGGTCGAGCCGCACCCGAGGTTGATGTTCAACCCATCTGGCGCAACCCCAACCGGGATCACCTCGGCGCCCAGTTCCCACAAAATGTCAGGCGCTGCGCGGTAGGCCGCCCCGTTGGCACAATCAATCACCACCTTCAGTCCATCCAGGCGCAAATCGCGCGGCAGCGAGGATTTGACCCGTTCGCCATAGCGGAACCGCGCGTCATCGATGCGTTTGGCGCGCCCGATCCGGGCCGAAGCGGCCAGTTCAACACCCTGCGCAATCAGCGCCTCAATCTCGGTTTCGGCCTGATCCGACAGCTTGAAACCGTCAGGACCAAAGAACTTGATGCCATTGTCATCTGCCGGGTTATGGCTGGCCGAAATCATCACGCCCAGATCGGCCCGCATCGAGCGGGTCATCAAACCCACCGCAGGGGTCGGCACCGGACCCAACAGCAGCACATTCATGCCGGTGCTGGTCAGTCCGGCGGTCAACGCGTTTTCGAACATGTATCCCGACAGCCGCGTGTCCTTGCCGATGACCACGCGGTGCACCCCACCTTGATCACGACGGAAATAGCGCCCAACTGCGGCGCCGATGCGCAGCGCCATATCGGCGGTCATCGGGTGAATATTGGCCATGCCACGCACGCCATCGGTTCCAAAAAGCTTACGTTCCACTGCCAGTCCTCACAGCCTGCCACAGGCAAAGCGCCTGGGCTGTCTCGGTCACATCATGAACGCGCAGGACTTGCACGCCTTGGGCCAAGGCCGCAAGCCCCACCGCAACCGAACCTGGCCCGCGCATTTGCGGATCTGGCACGTTGCCGAGCTTGCCAATAAATCCCTTGCGGGACACACCCAGCAAAATTGCACAGCCAAGCCCATGAAAAAGGGCGATATTTTGCAACAATTCCAGGTTGTGTGCCACCGTCTTGCCAAAGCCGATACCGGGGTCAACCATGATCTGATCGCGTGCGATGCCCGTGGTGACCAGATGATCGACCTGGGCTGCGATTGTATCGTAAACGTCTAGTAATACGTGATTATAGCGCGGATTGTTTTGCATCGTAGCGGGATCGCCCTGCGCATGCATGGTACACACCGGAATCTGGTGCGCGGCGCACAGCGGTGCCAATTCAGGGTCATAGCCAAACCCCGACACGTCATTGACCAGATCGGCGCCGGCTTTGATTGCAGCTTTTGCGACCTCGGCTTTGCGCGTGTCGATTGAAAGCGGCACGCCCAGCTCGCCCAGGGCTGCGATCACTGGCGCTGTGCGGGCAATTTCAACATCAACCGGGATCAGATCAGCGCCGGGGCGCGTGGATTCACCGCCCACATCAATCAGATCAACCCCGGCGGCCACCATCGCACGCGCGGCCGCCAGCGCGCTTGCAACATCGCCCGTCTGACCGCCATCCGAAAAACTATCGGGGGTGACGTTGACAATGCCCATGATCCGAGGCGCGCCAAGATCAAGGCCAGCGATGGGCTTGCGGGGCTGGCTTAGACGGGCCAGATTTTGCGCAGGCACCATGCTGGCAGGCAACACCTGGGGCGGCGCCGTGCGGGTCAATTGCTCAACATGCGAAAACCACAGCGGCCCCCCTGCCAAAGGCACGGCGCCAGGCGCAACAGGCCCGTGTTGAACCAGCGGACGGAAATAGATCGTCACAATTCCGCTTGCTCGACCGCAACAGCCCGCAGCGGCACATCGGCGTTGTCGGGCAACTCGGCACCAACAACAAGCATCTCGCCCGCCTCAAACGTTGCAGCAAACCAAGCCGCCAAAGCCACCGATTCTGACGGGTGCGCCGAAGGGCCATCGACCGCATCCAGCACAATTTTCGACGGCGCCCAAACGCTGATCTGACCGTTCTTCATGGCCCAGTCGAGCTCGGTGCGGGTGCTGACCACCACACAGCGTGGATCGCGCGCGGCAAGCGCCCAGGCGTTTTGTTCGATCGCCAACAGATCAATGCGCCGCTGGGTCATGTTGTGCCCGGTTTGCGGCGCCGCCAGATCCGGTGCACCAACGCACAGGATCAGCGGCCGTTGGCGCGTCTCCATCTGGTCAATCCAACCCCGCAGATGCGGCGCAGCAATCGCAGCGTTGGACAGAAACATCAACCGAGGGTGCAGCTTGGCGCCATCCGTTGCCTCTGCGGTGGTCTGGGTGCGCGCGCGCACAATTTCGACACCCAAAGCGCCGGGTCCACGATCCAGCTTTTCGATCCGCACAAACACCCGCTCGGCCTGCGGCTCGAGCAGGATCCGTTCAGCCACCCGTTCGGCAAGCGTTTCCAACAGGTTCAACCGTTCTTCTGACAACTCGAAGGCAATCGCTTCGGTCACCCGGTCATAGGACAGGATGCGATCGACATCATCATCAACAGGGCCGGTCAGCGGGCGCACTTCGACAACCACATTGAAGCAAATGCGCTGGGTTGTGCCGCGTTCGGCCTGAAACGCGCCGATTTCCACTTCGACCACATGATCACGCAGAGAAATGCGATCAAGCGGGCCATCCGCCGTCGCTTCGGCCCGTTCGGATGGATGGGCAAATGCCAGCCGGATTTCAGTGCTCATAACAGACCCTTGTTGCGCCGTTCAGGCCAAACTAGGCCGACGGCGGGTCTGTAACAGGCACAAATGCGCCGCGCCAGCCTTGGAAACCGGCGCATTATTCTTTGCTGGCGGCTGCGGTGCGGTAATTGTGGCGGTAAAAGATGTGAACTCCGATGCGCGCAGTCTTGCGATAAACCCGCGCCCACGCCGGGCGAACGGCGGTGGTGTGGTAGTGCGTCGCGCCATTGGTCAGCGCGTTGACCCGCCCATCCATCGCGGCGCGCGCCACTTTTGAAACCCTCGCAAAAGCGCGGGGCTCGGAAATCACCTCGCTGTGGCCGTCGCAGGTATAAGTGAACTGGCATTGGTACTTGCGCCCGGTGCCTTGGTTGATAACGCCGCACAATGTCCCCGGAAACCGCGTGCTTTTGACCCGGTTCAGGATCACTTCGGCCACCGCAAACTGGCCTTTGACAGTTTCACCGCGCGCCTCAAAATAAAGCGCTTCGGACAAACAACGCCAATCGGCGCCGCCTTTGGCCTTGGGCTGCGCGTCCAGCCAGGCCGATGTGAAAGACACAATTTCCGGAACCGTTTTGGCCGGCGGTTCGCCCGAAGACACCAGAGATTTCAGATGGCGTTCAGGCAAGGCGTTCAGCGAGGTTTGCTGGCGCTCAAAAAGTTCACTCAAATCCATTTCCGCCGAGACAGGCCCCGCCACATTCATGGCGTAACCCACCGCGAATGCGATGAAAAAACGAAACATAGTATCCCCCAAGTGACAATGTAAAACATCACCGGCGCCAAGCGCTTTAACCGAAGTACAGGACAAACGACCCGACGTCCAGTTTCACGAAAATTGCAAGGCAAAAGTGCTTAAAAGGCGATGTAGACTTGATCTATTTCCGGTCAAGAGTGCCACAACATCTGGGAGGCCGCGCGCTATTGCGGCTCGATCTTGTGGCTCAACGCAAGCTGCGCAGCTGCCAGGCGCGCCACTGGCACCCGAAAGGGCGAGCAGGAAACATAGTCAAATCCGGCCTCCCGGCAAAAGGCAATTGATTCGGGATTGCCGCCATGTTCGCCGCACATCGACAGCGTGATTCCAGGCTGGGCGGACCTGCCGCGCTCGGCACCCAGGCGCAGCAATTCTCCAACCCCATCAATATCAAGCACGTGAAACGGATCCTCGGGGAACACGCCCTGCTGGACGTAATCCGACATAAACCGCCCCGCATCATCGCGCGACAACCCATACGTCATCTGGGTCAGATCGTTGGTGCCAAAGCTGAGAAATGTTGTGTGCGGCGCGATCTCGTCGGCGCGCAGGGCCGCACGCGGGGTTTCGACCATAACGCCCAACCGATAGTCAATCGCCTGGCCGGTTTCGCCCCGCACAGCGGCCGCCACACTGTCGATCCGGGATTTGACCAGTTCGACCTCACGCTTGGCGCTGACCAGCGGGATCATAATCTCGGGCACCACGGCCGCCCCGTCGCGGCTGGCCTCAAGCGTGGCTTCAAAAATCGCGCGCGCCTGCATGTCGTAGATCTCGGGCACAGTGATGCCCAAACGCACACCGCGCAGACCCAGCATGGGGTTGTATTCACCCATCGCCTCGACCCGCCGCGTGACATCGCTGATCGGCAAGTCCAGCGCCTCGGCCAATTCGCGCATGCCTTGTTTGGAGTTGGGCAGAAACTCATGCAAAGGCGGATCAAACAAACGGATGCACACCGGCTGTCCTTCCATGATGCGGAAAAGCTGTGTGAAATCATCGCGTTGCATCGGCAACAACCGCTCAAGAACAGCCGCGCGGCCTTCGCTGGTGTCGGCAAAAATCATTTCGCGCATCACCGTCAAGCGGCCGGGCTCAAAGAACATATGCTCGGTTCGGCACAGGCCAATGCCCTGCGCGTTGAAATTGCGCGCGGTTTGCGCATCGGCCGGGGTGTCTGCGTTGGCGCGAATGCCAATGTCGCGCACCGCGTCCGCCCAGCCCATCAAGGTTTGAAACGCATCGTCCAGTGCGGCCTCAAGCATCGGAGGTTCACCCATCAGAACCTGCCCGCTGGTGCCATCGATTGTGACCATATCACCGGCTTTCAGCACCCGCCCATCCGGCGCGACGATCTGGCGTTTTTGGGTCTGAAAGCGCATTTCAGACGCGCCAACAATGCACGGCAGGCCGATTCCGCGCCCAATCACAGCGGCGTGGCTGGTGATGCCGCCGCGTTCGGTCAAAACCGCCGCCGCCGCATGCATGCCACGAATGTCTTCGGGCGAGGTTTCACGGCGCACCAACACGCAAGGCTCGCGGCGCGCCGCACTGGCCTGCGCATCCGCAGAGGTGAACACGATGCGCCCCGAGGCCGCCCCCGGACTGGCCGCGATGCCGCGCCCCAACACATCGCGCGGCGCGTTCTGATCGATCTGACGGTGCAGCAATTCGTTCAATGTATGGGGCTCAACGCGCATGACGGCTTCGGATTCAGGAATAATACCATCGCGCGCCAAAGCCACAGCGATACGAACCGCCGCACGGCTTGAGCGAGGCACGCGCACCCCGTCCAAAATGTGGACCTGGCCGTTTTGAATGACAAATTCGACCTGCATCTCTTCGCGCAGCTTCTGGCGCATCAGGGCGGCGTGGGACTTGAGCGCTGCGAATGCCTCGGGTGCGAGATCTTCCAGCGAGGTGCCACGCGGGTCTTGTTCCAGA
>JBGCDD010000197.1:0-7069 GCA_045105075.1 Sedimentitalea sp.
TTTTTCACGCCTGGCAGGTCAGGCAGATCGAAACCCTAGAATTGGCCTTCAACAAAGCCATGAATCCCGCGCAGTTTACCAAAAATCTCGGCGCCCAAAGCATCTGGATCAGTCGCGTTCTGGCGCCAAACCGCGCTTGCAATCAACGTGTCATCGCGCCCCAGAACCGGCATTTGACACTGTTGTCCATCGCAATAAACAACCAGCGCCACGTTGCTGTCATAGGGCGAAACAAGCTGGCAACTGACCATCTGGCTCTGGGCTGTGTGGGCGCACAAATACGTGTCACCCCGCGCGGTCAGGGTGTCGCTTTTTGTCAACATCTCGCGATGCGGGCGGGCGTTTTTATCGCCAACCTGCGCGGCACCATCCGTTGTCATCAGGCGCAGATCCAGCAGATCCAGATTGGCTATCTCCGGATCAACATTGATGCTGGCAACCACGGGAATGGGATTGCCGTGACCATCGCGAGAGGCATCTTCAACCGACAGACAAACCGCGCGTTCGGGGATCAAAAGGTGCACGCCGTCGCGATCAAAAGCACGGAAAATCGCACCCCCTCGGCGCAACACCCCGGTCCGGTCCTCAAGCCCAAAATCCACAAATCGATAGAATTCAGGACAGGTCTGTGCCGCCGCAGGAGCGCCAAAAACAGCAAGCAATAGCACCGCAAGGATCTTGTACATTCTGCTCTCCGCGCTTTTTGGCGCTGACCCAGGGCGACGGCCCACGAAAAGGCTGCACAGTTTCAAACCCCTGTGCAGCCGGTTTGCTCAGCCGATGATCGCATTCAAAGTGGCCGACGGACGCATGACAGCCGCAGTCTTGGCCGCGTCAGTCCGGTAATACCCGCCCAGATCAGCCGCTGGTCCCTGAACGGCGGCCAACTCGGACAGGATCTTGGCTTCGTTTGACGCCAGTGCCGTTGCGATTGGGGCAAAATGGGCCGCCAGATCCGCATCGCTGGATTGCGCCGCAAGGGCTTCGGCCCAATAGCGCGCGAACCAATAGTGGCTGTCGCGGTTGTCAGGCTCGCCTACTTTGCGCGAAGGCGAGCGGCTGTGATCCAGAATACCTTGGGTTGCGTCATCAACCGCCTGACCCAAAACCCGCGCCTTTTCGTTGCTTTTGGTGTTCGCCAGAAATGTGAGGCTTTCGCCAAGCGCACAGAATTCGCCCAGGCTGTCCCACCGCAGGTGATTTTCCTCGTTCAACTGCTGCACGTGCTTGGGTGCCGACCCGCCAGCCCCGGTTTCAAACAATCCACCGCCCTGCATCAGCTTGACGATCGACAACATCTTGGCCGAGGTCGCCAGTTCCAGGATCGGGAACAAGTCGGTCAGATAGTCGCGCAGCACATTGCCGGTGATCGCGATGGTGTTTTCGCCCTTGGTGATGGTCTCCAGCGAGGCGCGGGTCGCTTCACGCGGGGCCATGATCTCGAACGTGTCGGCCAGCCCTTTGGCCTGTAAAATCGGCGTCACATAAGCGATCAGTTCCGCATCATGCGCGCGCGCCGCATCCAGCCAGAAAATCGCGCGGCAGCCTTCCGCCTTTTGGCGGTCGATGGCCAGGTTCACCCAGTCTTCAATCGGAGCCTTGCGGGTCGAAGCCGAGCGCCAGATGTCGGCGGCCTCAACATCGTGGGAATGCAGCACCGTGCCGTCATCCAGGATCATTTTGACAGTACCGGCCTGAGGCATTTCAAACGTGGTAGGGTGCGAGCCGTACTCCTCGGCCTTTTGCGCCATCAAACCAATGTTTTGCACAGTGCCAGCCGTCGCCGGGTTCAGCTTGCCATTCTCTTTGAAAAACTTGACGGACTCGTCGTAAACCGGCGCATAGGAGTTGTCGGGGATCACACAATTGGTGTCATGTTCCTTGCCATCTGGCCCCCAGCCTTTGCCGCCCGCGCGGATCAGCGCAGGCATCGAGGCGTCGATGATCACATCCGAGGACACATGCAGGTTGGTGATGCCCTTGTCGGAATCCACCATGTACATCGGCGGGCGCGCGGCCATACAGGCCTCGATATCAGCCATGATCGCGGCGTTGTCCGCAACCCGACCCAGCAAATCGCCAAGGCCGGAATTCGCGTTCACGCCCAGTTCCGCCATAGCCTCACCGTGCTTTTCAAAGACCGGCGCCAGAAACGCCTTGACCGCATGACCAAAGATGATCGGGTCCGACACCTTCATCATGGTGGCCTTCATGTGCAGCGAAAACAGCGTGCCCTCGGCTTTGGTCTTGTCGATCTGATCGGCCAGAAAGGCATTCAGCGCAGCCGCGCTCATGAAGGTTGCGTCGACCACGGTGCCCGCGGGATACGCGATGCCCTCTTTCAAAACCGTCTCGCCCGCATCGGTGACCAGTACGATCTTGGCTGTGGCGTCTTTGGTCAAAGTGGCTGAAACTTCGTTGGAAAAGAAATCGCCCCCTGCCATCGAGGACACGTGGGTTTTGCTGTTGTTCGCCCAATCGCCCATGCGGTGCGGGTTGTTCTGGGCAAAGCTTTTCACCGCTTTGGCGGCACGCCGGTCCGAGTTGCCCTCGCGCAGAACCGGGTTCACCGCCGAGCCTTTGATCGCGTCATATTTCGCGCGCACCGCTTTTTCCGCGTCTGTCTCAGGCGCTTCGGGGTAATCCGGCAGCGCAAACCCCTGGGATTGCAATTCCTTGATCGCGCCCACCAACTGCGGCACCGAGGCCGAGATATTGGGCAGCTTGATCACATTCGCGTCCGGCGTTTTCACCAGGCGACCCAGCTCGGCCAGATCATCCGATTGCTGTTGATCCGCGCTCAGATGGTCGGGGAAAGTCGCCAGGATCCGCCCCGCAAGGCTGATGTCTTTGGTTCCCACTGACACACCCGCAGCCGCCGCAAACTTTTGAATGATCGGCAGGAAAGACGCCGAGGCCAATTCGGGCGCTTCGTCCACTTTGGTGTAGATAATGTCAGACATGGGAATCTCCTATCAGGTGTTTGGCCGTTCCATACTCTAAGCCTCGTCTGCATCCAACCGTATCCCGCAGCCGATTTTGCGCGAAAAACCCGAGTTTTGGGGCCAATCACGCCTCTGCACGCAAAACAGGGCGTCAAAAACAGCACGTCTTGGTCAAAACCTGATCCACAGCCAGCTTGCACCAAAGCCGAAAACGACCTTGACTCCGGGAGCACATGTTTGACGCTGGGCAAGAGGTGCTGTTTACACAAACGCAAGGCACACAAGGCACGGTCAACTCCGGTTTTGCGGCCGGGACTGCGCGAGCACACGCACCAGAGAGGTAGAATTATGAGCAAAATCGCCGTTTTTGGATTGGGAGCCATGGGCTATGGTGTGGCCAGCTCGGTTCTCAGGGCCGGTCACACCACTTATGGTTTTGATATCGTGCCTGCGCAAATGACCCGGTTCCAGTCCGAAGGTGGCGCCAGCGGCGCAATCGAAGACGTGGCCGCTGATTTGGATGTGCTGGTCGTGGTGGTTTTGAACGCAGCGCAAACCGAAAGCGTGTTGTTTGGCGATGCAGGCGCGGTGCCAAAGCTGCGCAAAGGGGCGGTGGTTGTGGCCTGCGCGACGGTGCCGCCCGAATTTGCCCGCCAGATGGAGGCTCAATGCGCCGATCACGGGGTCTTTTACCTTGATGCACCCATTTCCGGCGGTGCGGCCAAAGCGGCCTCGGGTCAGTTGTCGGTGATGGCCGCCGGCACGCCCGACGCTTTTGACGCAGCACAACCGATGCTCGACGCCGCCGCTGAAACTGTGTTCCGTCTGGGCGAGGCTGCCGGGGCCGGATCGGCGATGAAAGCGGTCAATCAACTGCTGGCCGGTGTGCACATCGCAACCATGGCCGAGGCGCTGACTTTTGGCATGACCCAGGGCGTTCAGCCGGAAAAATTTGTCGAGGTGATCTCAAAATGTGCCGGCACCAGTTGGATGCTGGAAAATCGCGCGCCCCACATCGTCAACGGTGACTACACCCCGCTCAGTTCGGTCAACATCTGGCCCAAAGACCTTGGCATTGTGCTCGACATTGCCAAATCGGCGCAGTTTAGTGCCCCCATCACCGCCGCCGCCATGCAGCAGTTTATGGCCGCTGCTGGCATGGGACTGGGCGGCGAGGATGACGCGGCTGTGGCCAAGGTCTATGCCCGCAACGCACAACTGACCTTGCCGGGCGAGGAAGGATAAACCGATGACCACTGTGTTGGGCTGCATCGCAGATGATTTCACCGGCGCCACCGATCTGGCCGGGCTGCTGGCGCGCAGCGGTGTGCCTGTGTCCTTGCGCATCGGCGTGCCTGACACGCCCCCCAAGGACACCGCCGCCTTTGAGGGCATCGCCCTGAAATGCCGCACCGCGCCGGTGCCCGAGGCCATTGCCGACACGTTGGCCGCACTTGAGTGGTTGAAAGCCGCCGGTGCGCAACGGTTTTTCTGGAAATATTGCTCCACCTTCGACAGCACCCCCCAAGGCAACATCGGACCGGTCGCCGAGGCATTGATGCAAAACCTGGGCACGGATCAGACGATCTATTGCCCGGCTTTTCCCGAAAACGGCCGGTCCATCTTTATGGGCAATCTGTTTGTCGGCACCCAGCCTTTGGCCGAAAGCCCGATGAAAGATCATCCGCTCACCCCGATGCGCGACAGCAACCTGATGCGCCTTCTGGAACCGCAAGTCAGCAAACCCGTGGGTCTGGTCAATCGCCTCAGCGTGGCACGCGGCACTGACGCGGTACAGGCCGAGATGGCCGACCTCGCCGCACAGGGGTGCGCCCATGTGGTTGTCGATGCGGTCGCCAACGAGGATCTTGGCACCATCGCGTCTGCCTGCCGCAACATGGCGTTACTGACCGGCGGCTCGGCGCTGGCGATGCCCTTGCCGCATCTCTATAGTCAGGACGGGTTGCTTGATCTGGACGCCGCACAATCCCACCACACCGCGCCCGATCCGACCACATTGATCCTGTCGGGCAGCTGCTCGGCGATGACAAACAAGCAGGTGGCACTTTTTCTGAAAACCGGCGCTGCGGCCTATCAGCTGGACCCGCTTGCGCTGGCCACAAAAGGCGTTCAACCGGTGCTGGACTGGTTGGCCGCGCAAGACCTGAGCACCCCGGCGTTGATCTATGCCACCGCCGATCCCGCCAGCGTCAAAGCCGCGCAAAACGCTTTGGGCGTGGCCGAGGCTGGTCAGATTGTCGAAACTGCGCTGGCGAGCTGCGCGGTGGCCGCCCGCGACGCCGGTGCGCGCCGTTTTATCGTGGCAGGCGGCGAAACATCGGGCGCTGTGACCCAGGCGCTTGGCGTTGATGCGTTGGCTATCGGTCCGGAAATCGCGCCCGGCGTGCCCTGGACCTTTTGCACCAGCAACGGCGCACGTCTGGCCCTGACCCTGAAATCCGGCAACTTCGGCGCCGAAACCTTTTTCACCGACGCCACAACGGTTTTGAACGCGCTATGAACACCGACGCCCCCCTGCGCGAGCTGATTTGCACGTTGGCCAAGTCGATGTTTGATCGTGGGCTCACCGGCGGCAGCACTGGCAATATCTCGGCCAGAACCCCGGATGGAGGTCTGCTGGTCAGCCCCACAGGCACCAGTTTTGGCCGCCTTGATCCCGGTCGGCTCAGCCGCTTTGACGCCGCCGGGCAGCATGTGGCGGGCGACAAACCGACCAAGGAAATGCCGCTGCACAGCGCGTTTTACGACACCCGCAGCACGGCAGGCGCGGTTGTGCATCTGCACAGTTGTCACGCGGTCGCCTTGTCGATGATGCCTGATGTCGACCCCGATAACTTCCTGCCGCCGCTGACGCCCTATGGGTTGATGAAACTGGGTCGGGTCAAGCTGTTGCCCTTCTTCCTGCCCGGTGATCCCGAAATGGGCACAGCGGTGCGCGGATTGGCGGGCAAACGCGCGGCGGTGATGCTGGCCAATCATGGGCCAGTGGTGGCTGGCAAAGACATCGAAGCCGCCTGCAACGCCATTGAAGAGCTGGAAGACACCGCGCGGCTGGCCATGATGACACGCGGCATGGGCGCGCGCGCGCTCAACCAGGATCAGGTGCAGGCGCTGGTCACCAAGTTTGATATCGAGTGGGACACATGACAACATTCTCCGCCAACCTGGGCTTTCTGTGGACCGACCGGTCGCTACCCGACGCCATCCATGCCGCCAAGGCCGCCGGGTTTTCCGCGGTTGAGTGTCACTGGCCCTACGACACCCCTGCCTCAGCCGTCAAAACCGCGCTGGAGCAAACCGGACTTGCGATGCTGGGTCTGAACACGCCGCGCGGCGATGTTGATGCGGGCGAAAACGGTCTGGCCGCCTTGCCCGGTCGCGAAACCGAAGCGCGCGCTGCCATTGATCTGGCGATTGCCTATGCCCGCGACATCGACGCCCACGCGGTGCATGTGATGGCCGGTTTTGCCCAAGGACCAACGGCGCAAAAGACCTTTGTGCAGAACCTCGAATATGCCTGCGCGGCGGCGCCAGAGCGGGTCATTCTGATCGAACCGCTGAACCGCCACGATGCGCCGGGGTACTTCCTAAGCGAAACAGACCACGCCCGCGCGATCATCACCCAGGTGGGTGCGCCGAATTTGAAGCTGATGTTTGATTGCTATCACGTGGGGCGCACCGAAGGCGATTTGCTGACACGGCTCAAGGATCTGGGCGATCTGGTGGGCCATATTCAGTTCGCGTCAGTCCCGGATCGCGGCACACCTGATCATGGTGAAATCAACTATCCCTGGCTGTTTGAACACATCGCGCAGCTCGGCTGGCACCGCCCCTTGGGCGCAGAATACAAACCCGGGCGCCCCACCGAAGAGACATTGGATTGGATGACCTGACCCGCCGCTGAACCTACGGGCCTATAACGGCACTTCGCTGATCTGATAGGCCGACTTTTCCAACCACGCCGGCGCGATCTCAACACCCCACCCCGGCGCATCGGTGACCCGCGCGTGGCCGTCCTCGATGCGGTACGGCGTGTCAACAAAAAGCCCCTCTTGCCACGGGTAGTAGTCCGCCCCCTCGATCGCAAATTCAAGGTACTTTCC
>JBGCDD010000198.1:0-10177 GCA_045105075.1 Sedimentitalea sp.
GCAGGGCTAGGGGTTTGGCGCACCACAGCCGGTTTGGTCGCACCGGTCGTGCTGTTGGGATTGATCACAAACTCACCGCCACCCAGCGACGTGTAAACAAAGGGCGCAGCCCCCGGTACGCTTTGGCGCATATGATCACGCACCCGCCCCAAAAGGCGGCGCACATCGGTCGGAGGGCCATCAAGCGCGCGCAAAAACGCAGTTGTGAACGGCGAATTGCGCCCGGCCAGACCATCCGGCGTGATTTCTCCGGCCGCGGCGGCATAGGCAATCAACGTGTCAGCATCGGCGTATTCGATCCGCCCCAAGCCACTGTTTACATTGCGCCCACCGCCGTTTTCGCGGCGCATTTTGACGATAAACGGATTGTTGCGACAAGCATCCAGCACCACCATCTTGAGCGTCTTGGCACCCGAGATCTGGCGCAAGACAAGATCAAGTTCGATCATTTCCAGCTCGGCGTCACGCTCGTCTTCCAGGCGCGCATCGACTGGAACAAGATAGTTGCTGCCCTTAATTTCGATTCCGTGTCCGGCGTAATAAACCAGCGCCACATCGGCCCTGTCGGCCTGGTTGCGAAACTCGCGCAACGTCTCGCGCATGGCGACGCGGGCCAGATCATTGGCCAATGTGACCTGAAAGCCTTGCGCACGCAGCGCCGTGGTGACCGAATTGGCATCATTGCGCGGATTGTCCAGCTCGGGGACGCTGGAATAGCCCGAATTGCCAATCACCAAAGCCACTTTGTTGGCCCAGGCCGCAACCGGAAGAAACAGAAAAAACACAATAAAAATCAGGTGTCGCATGACTTCACCTCTTAAACTATGCAGCGTTCATACCCTGATTTGCGTCGCATTCCAAGCTTAGCGCTTGAGATAGGTCTGCCACAGCCAGATCAACAACAATGCGCCCAGAACAGCGCCAACAAACCCCGCCAAAGCCCCCATGACGCTGACCAGCACCCTCAGGATCAACCCGCCAATCAGCGCGCCTGCCATGCCAATGACCACCGTCACGATGATGTTCGCCTCGATGCGCATCAACCGGGTGGCCAGAAAACCAGCACCGGCACCGATGATCAAAAGTCCAACAACTCCAAACATTTCGCCTCCTATTTGCGCCAGTGAAATGGCACAATCACCAATGATCCGACCGACGAGATGATCGCATTCAGACCCGGACTGCCAAAACCGAAATTGAACATGCGCCCGACGAAGTAAAACAGGAACGCGCCGCCGATGCAGATGATGATCGACTGCAAATAGCCGTTATGGGTCCAGCCGGTCTTTTCGGAAGCATAGCCGATGATGCCGGCAATCACCACGGTGCCGAAAAGAGTGATAAACATGGATAGGCTCCTAAAGTTGGCTGCCTGCGGGCACGGGCCAGCCGCGCTGAAAGGTTGCACTGTCTTGCGCGGATTTGCCAGCGCGCTGCAGACGGGTCAGCCGTACCGCACCTGATCCACACGCCACGGTCAACGCATCGTTCAGCACTTGGCCGGGCGCGCCCGCCCCGTCAGCCAGTTGCGAGCCCAACAATTTGACCCGCTGTCCGTTGATGTCACACCAAGCGCCGGGAAACGTCGACAGGCCACGGATTTTGCGGTCAATCTCGACGGCGGACAGGCTCCAGTCGATCTGGGCTTCGGATTTGTCGATCTTGCTGGCATAAGTGACACCTGCATCGGGCTGAGGCTGAGGTGTCAAATCCGCCAATTGGCCCAGTGTTTGCACCATCAACTGCGCCCCCATCTGCGACAGCCGATCATGCAGCGTATCGGTTGTATCACTGGGCGCAATGTCGGTTTCGCCGCGCATCAGAACCGGCCCGGTATCAAGCCCTTGCTCCATCTGCATGATGCAAACCCCGGTCGCGGCATCCCCCGCCATAATCGCGCGGTGGATCGGCGCCGCTCCGCGCCAACGCGGCAACAGACTGGCATGCACGTTCAGGCAACCATGGCGCGGCGCCTCCAGAACGGGGCTGGGCAGGATCAAGCCATAGGCAACCACCACCGCAATATCGGCGCTCAACGCGGCGAAATCGTCCTGAGATTCGGGTGTTTTCAAAGTTGTCGGGTGGCGCACGGGCAGCCCGATTGCCTCGGCACGCGCCTGCACCGGCGAAGGACGGTCCTTTTTACCCCGCCCGGCGGGACGCGGTGGCTGGCTGTAAACGGCCAAAACCTCGTGCCCGGCCTCGACCAACGCATCCAGTACCGGCACCGAAAACGCAGGCGTTCCCATGAACACAAGGCGCATCACGTCCCACCGTTTTGCGCGATCTTGCTGGCTTTGCGCAGCAGCATGTCGCGTTTGATTTTGGACAGATTGTGAAAGTACATTTTTCCGTTCAGATGGTCGATTTGATGCTGAACGCTGGTCGCCTCGACGCCGACGAAGTCACGGCGATTGATCGTCCCGTTTTCATCCAGAAAGCGCACAGTCACCGCACGTGGGCGTTTCACCTTGGCCCAGACCCCAGGCAAACAGGGGCTGCCCTCGTCATGTTCGCGCAGCTCAATCGAGGCATGCAGCACTTCGGGGTTGGCCAAACGCACCGCTTTACCGCGCGAATCCGACCCATCCACCACCGCAAGGCGCAACATCACACCGATTTGAGGCGCGGCCAGCCCGACGCCGGGCACCGATTCCATGGTGTCGATCATATCCTGCCAGATCGCACGGATCTCGTCGGTGATCTCAGGCACTTCGGCGGCGGCCGTGCGCAGGCGTTTGTCGGGCCATTGCAGGCAGGGGCGCACGCTCATGAAAGTGCCTGCCCGTAACCGGCCAAAACATCTGCCCGGGCCGCGTCCGGCAGGTGATCAAGCGTCAGAGTTCCGTTCAGATGGTCAAGCTCATGCTGCACACAGGCGGCGGCAAAGCCTTCAAAGCGTTCCTCGCAGGGGGCACCATTGCCATCGCGCCAGGACAAAAACGCCCAATCCGGACGGCTGACCGGCACCAACAGGCCCGGGATCGACAGGCAGCCTTCGTCCTGCTCCACCACACTGCGCGACTGGGCCACAAGTTCGGGATTCACAAACACCATCGGCGTGCGCGCACCGTCTTTCCAGGTGGTGTCGGTGACAAAGAGGCGCAGGTTCACGCCAACCTGAGGCGCCGCCAAACCGCGCCCCGGAGCGGCGTACATGGTTTCAAACATGTCATCGATCAGATCCGAAACATCATCCGCTGAACCCACCGGCGCGCAAACACGCGCCAGAACCGGATCGGGATAGGTCACAATCGGCAACACCGCCATGTCAGGCGCGCGCCTTTTCGCGTTTCAGCTTTTGCATCTTGCGCGTGATCATCTGGCGTTTGAGCGGCTTGAGATAGTCGATGAACAACTTGCCTTCCAGGTGGTCAATCTCGTGCTGCACGCAAGTGGCCCACAACCCGTCAAAACCTTCGCGCCGCTCGGTTCCGGTTTCATCAATCCACGCCACTTCGACCTCGGCCGGGCGAGTGACATCAGCGAATTGATCCGGGATCGACAAACAACCTTCGTCATAAACGTTTAGCTCTTCGGACACCGCCAGAACCTGAGGGTTGAACATAATGATCGGGCGCGGCGCCTCGCCTTCGGCTTTGACACAATCCAGCACGATCAGCCGGCTCAGCACGCCGACTTGGGGCGCCGCCAACCCGATGCCCGGCGCACCGTACATGGTTTCCAGCAGATCTTTGGCCAAATCGTGCAACTCGCCGGTGACATCATCAACCGGGGCACAAATTTTCTTCAGCCGAGGGTCGGGGTGGATCAGGATCTCGCGTTTCATACATTGGATTTAGGCGATCATCCCAACTATCGCAACGCCCCCCTTGCGTCAGAGGCAAATCCCACTAGCGTGCGCGGGCAAATAGGAGAGTTTGATGAGCTTTGACACCCTGATCGACCGGCGCGGCACTGAATGTGCAAAATGGGACAAGATGGAGACGTTATACGGCGTGTCCCCGGATGACGGGCTGGCCATGTGGGTCGCGGATATGGATTTTCAGGCGCCGCAAGTGGTGCGTGACACGCTGCAGGATCAGGCCGTCAACGGCGTGCTGGGCTATTCGGTGTGCACCGAAAGCTATCTGAACGCGATCCAATGGTGGATGTCACATCGCCACGACTGGAGCATCGACACGTCCTGGATCTTTACCACCACCGGGCTGGTGAATGCGGTGGGCCTGTGTCTGGACGTGTTCAGCAAACCGGGCGACGGCGTGGTGCTGTTTACGCCGGTTTACCACGCTTTTGCGCGGGTCATCAAAGGCGCCGGGCGCGAGGTTGTGGAATGCGAGATGCCGTTGGAGAACGGTCGCTATGTCATGGATTTCGCAGCCTATGACGCGCAGATGACCGGATCCGAGACGATGGTGATCTTGTGTTCACCGCACAATCCGGGCGGGCGCGTCTGGAGCCAGGAAGAGCTGCAGGGTGTGGCCGATTTCGCCAAGCGTCATGATTTGCTGCTGATTTCCGACGAAATCCACCATGATCTGGTGTTTGACGGGCACCGCCACACTCCCATGGCCAAGGTCAACGCCGACGTGACGCAACGGTTGGTCATGCTGACCGCGCCGTCCAAGACCTTTAACATCGCCGGTCTGCACACAGGCAATGTGATCATTCCCGATCCGGACCTGCGCGCGCGGTTTGGCGCACGGATGAGCGCGCTCAGCCTGGCGGGCAATTCGCTGGGGCAAATGGCGTCCACGGCGGCCTATTCGCCCGCAGGCGCGGCCTGGGTCGACGAACTGGTCACCTATCTGGATGGCAATCGCAAACTGTTTGACGCGGCCATCGCCGATATCCCGGGCCTGTCCTCGATGGCTTTGGAATCGACCTATCTGTCCTGGGTCGATTTTTCGGGAACCGGCATGGCGCGCGAAGAATTCACCAAAAGGGTCGAACAGGACGCCAAGATCGCAGCAAATTACGGACCAACCTTCGGCACCGGCGGCGAGATGTTCATGCGTTTCAACATCGGCACGCAACGCTCTCGGGTCCAAGAGGCCTGCACGCGGTTGCGCGCAGCCTTTGGCGATCTGCAATAGACGCCTAGCGCGCCAACAATCCAACCGGGGCTTGCGGGTCCCGGTAAAAATCAAGCGGTGCATTTTCAGATGCGGCTGTGTTGCGCTTGAAATCATAACGCATTTCGCCGTGCTCGCTGTCCGATGCGACGATCAGACACTGATACAGATGCCGCGCGCCGTCATAGACATCGACCAACCCGCGCAGCGCGGGCACAGCCTCGGCTTCGACGGAAAATCCGTCGCGCCACAAACTTAGCACCGGGTAAAACCGATCATCGGCCAACACACGCAGGCGGCTGGCTTTTTTGAGGCTTGCGATGCGGGCAGCCTCCAGCCCATCCAAAATCTCTTTGGACATGTACGTCGACATCAGGCTCCTCCCCAAGCTTGGTCTTGCGTCAGGTTGACGCATGCTGGGCGGAATACAACACCAGAATCCATAACACTGTGTTTCCAACAGGCTCCCGTGACGTAAAGTCGCCATGCGATCTGTGCGCTGATGCAGGTGTTTTGCGCAGCCGCAATGGGTATCATGTTAACGAAATTGCCCTATTTTCATACCTATCTGGTCAAATTTGGAGCGTGATGATGGGATTGCTGGTCGACGGAAAATGGCAGGACAGCTGGTATGACACCAAATCCACAAAAGGCGCCTTCGAACGCTCTGCGGCCCAGTTTCGCAACTGGATAACGCCCGATGGCAGCCCCGGACCCAGCGGAAAGGGTGGCTTCAAGGCCGAATCGGGTCGCTATCATCTCTATGTCAGCCATGCCTGCCCCTGGGCCCACCGCGCGCTGATTTTTCGAGCGCTCAAAGGGCTTGAAACCCATATCGACGTCTCGGTGGTGCATCCCGACATGCTTGCACATGGCTGGACATTTGAGACCGACGACAATGGCGCCACCGGCGACGCCCTGTTCGCCAGCACCTTCATGCACCAGATTTACACCCGCGCCGACCCCGCGTTCAGCGGGCGCGTGACTGTGCCTGTGCTGTGGGACAAGGCGCAAAATACGATCGTGTCCAACGAAAGCTCGGAAATCATCCGCATGTTCAACACCGCATTTGATGCGATCACCGGAAACACCATTGATTACTGGCCCATCGCCCAGCGTGACGGGATCGAAGACGTGAACACACGGATTTACGACACCTTGAACAATGGCGTTTACAGATGCGGCTTTGCCACCACGCAGCAGGCCTATGACGCGGCCGTTGGCCCGCTGTTTGACACGCTGGATTGGCTGGAAAACCACCTTTCGACGCATCGCTTTCTGGTCGGTCCAAATGTCACCGAGGCGGATTGGCGACTGTTCACCACACTGGTGCGCTTTGACGACGTTTATCATCTGCATTTCAAATGCAACCGGCGTCGTTTGGTAGACTATCCCAGTCTCTGGGCTTACACGCGCGAGTTGTTTCAATGGCCTGGCGTCTCAGAAACTGTCAATTTGAAACATATCGTGCGCCACTACCACTTCAGTCATGACAGCATCAATCCGCATCGGATCATTCCGATCAATCCCGTCCTGAATTTTGCAGCCCCACATCATCGTGATCAGGTGCCGGCGTAGTGTTCCACCATGGCCGCCAAATCCTCTGGCGGGGTTGAGGTCTGCACATAAGCGCAGGCGTTCGGGCTATGAGCAAAGATCGAGCCGTCCGAAAAAAAGCTGGTGTTGGTCACAAAGATGACCCGGGCCTCGGGGTGACGGTAGCTGGCAAAATCAGACACCGCCAATGCGCTGCCTTCATCCAACACCAAATCAAGGACGATGATGTTGAACGTCTCGCTGTACAACGCTGCAATCGCGCGTTCCTGGCTGGACACAAGTGTCACCTTAGCGCCCTGACGCTCAAGGTGGCGTTGCCACAACCCACCCAATTCGGGTTTGCTTTCTACAATCAGAACATTCATGAATCATCCAGGCGCTAAAGGGTCGCGCCATCATGCCGCTCCCCATTTATGGTGATGTGCCCAATGTCTTAACAAACTCTTAAAGAAACTTTAAGGAACGCTAAATAGGTTTGTGAACCAGGGCTCCAAGCGCATTTCCGCTGGGCTTGACGGCGACAAACCGCTGCCCGGCGCCCGTGTGAAAAAATGTCAACGTTGATAGTTTCGAATTCTTCAAATCCGCGTGATCATGGCGGTGGGCTTGATGCGGCCATCGCGACATATGGCGGCAAACGCGATGACTGGATCGATCTTTCGACCGGAATCAACCCTGTTGCCTACCCTGTTGGATCGTTTTCACCGCAGGATTGGACCGCATTGCCCGATCTGAACGCGCAAACCCTGCTAAACAACGCCGCGCGCGGGTTTTGGCAGGTGCCCGAACAGGCCGCCGTGCTGGCTGCGCCCGGTGCCTCGACGCTGATTGCAAAGATCCCGGCACTGGCGCCCCGCGCTCGGGTGCACATTACGCAACCAACCTACAACGAACACGCCGCCGCTTTTCACGCCGCCCAGTGGCAGATCGTCGACGCCCCCCCCAGCGAGGCCCGCGTGCTGGTGCACCCCAACAATCCAGACGGGCGGTTGTGGAGCAAAACGGACACCGGCGCGCCGCTCACCATCATAGACGAAAGCTTTTGCGATGTGGCGCCCGAGGCAAGCCTGATTAAACAAAGCGCGCAAAGCGGGCACATTGTGCTCAAAAGCTTTGGCAAGTTTTGGGGACTGGCCGGCTTGCGGCTGGGATTTGCCATCGGCGATTCGGATCTGATTGCCCAGCTCAGCGCTCATTTGGGGCCTTGGCCGGTCTCGGGCCCGGCATTGCGCGTCGGGGCCACCGCGCTTTGCGATCAGGCGTGGGCCGACACCACCCGCGCCCGTTTGCGCGTCGACAGCAACCGGATGGATGAAATGCTGATCAAAAACGGCGCACGGCTTGTTGGTGGCACAACACTGTTTCGCCTCTACCACGTCCAAAACAGCGCGCAGTGGCAGCACAGGCTGGCCCAGTCGCATATCTGGAGCCGCATCTTTCCCTACGATCCACACTTGTTGCGCCTTGGTTTGCCACCAGACACCGGCTGGGACCGGCTGAGCGCGGCTCTATGACAGCTGCAATTCTGACAGTGGCGCTGCTGTTGGACGCTCGTCTGGGCGAACCGACCTGGCTGTGGTCGCGCCTGCCCCACCCTGCGGTTTTGATGGGGCGGGCGGTGTCCGCGCTGGACCGGGGTTGGAACAGCGGTGCGCATCGCAAATTGGCTGGTGTGGCCGCATTATTGACGTTGAGTGTCGCGGCTTGTGCCATCGGTGTGCTGTTGCAACAGGCCGGGGCATTGGTGACGATTCTCGTTGCGGCCATCCTTTTGGCCCAGAAATCGCTGGTCGATCACGTTCAGGCTGTGGCCGACGCCCTGCAGGTGTCGCTGGCAGATGGGCGCAAACAGGTTGGCTGGATCGTCAGCCGCGACGTTGGCGAAATGGATCGCTCCCAGGTCGCGCGATCCGCGATCGAAAGCGCGTCGGAAAACCTGTCAGACGGGGTGATTGCTCCGGCGTTTTGGTTTCTGATTGCCGGATTGCCCGGGCTGTTGGTCTATAAAATCATCAACACAGCTGACAGCATGATCGGGTATCGCACGCCGCGCCATGTCGATTTTGGCTGGGCCGCGGCGCGCACCGATGATCTGGTGAACCTCATACCGGCACGCCTGACCGGGCTGATCATCGTAGCTCTTTCGGGTCAATTGCCGCACATGCGCGCAATTGTGGCCGATGCCCGCCAACACCTTTCGCCCAATGCAGGCTGGTCCGAGGCCGCAATGGCACGCGCCATTGATGTCGCCTTGGCCGGACCGCGCAGTTATGACGGGCAAATGCGGGAATTGCCTTGGGTCAACGGTGCCGGGCGCCGCAATATTGGCTCAAAAGACATCCGGGCGGCGATCAAAGTGTTGTGGCAATGCTGGGCTGTGATGCTTTGCGCTGTGATCGCCATTGCAACTGCACGCGCGCTTTGGATAATCTGAGCAAGATTTTTCATAAGTGGATTGCGCCATGCGATTGATGTTTGCGGTTTTTTCAGCGTGCTTTTTGGCAGGACCGACTTTGGCCGCCTGCGGTGGCTCGTTCTCTAGCTTCGTACAGGGGCTCAAGTCTGAAGCGGTGGCCAAAGGCCACGCCGCGACAACGGTTGATGCCTTCTTTTCCGGCGTGCGCCAGGACCCGAAAGTGATCAAGGCAGACCGCGCCCAAGGCGTGTTCCAGCGCCCGTTTATCGACTTTTCGCGCCGCCTGATTTCGCAGAACCGGATCAACAGGGGCCGCAAGAACGCCAAGACGCAAAACGCGGTGTTCAATCGAATCGAGTCGAATTACGGCGTGCCCCGTGGAGTTTTGCTGGCATTCTGGGCGTTTGAAACGGATTTCGGCGCGTTCCAGGGTGATTTCAACACCCGCAACGCGCTGGTCACACTGTCCCATGATTGTCGCCGCCCCAACCTGTTTCGCCCACAGATTTTTGCCGCTATCGAACTCTATGAAAAAGGCAATTTTGATCCACGCCGCACCACAGGCGCCTGGGCTGGTGAGATCGGCATGGTGCAAATGTTGCCGCGCGATATTCTGGAAAATGGTGTGGACGGTGATGGCGACGGAAAGGTTTCGCTTAAGACTTCTGCGCCAGATGCGCTGATGTCAGGGGGCAAAATGCTGTCGCATCTGGGCTGGCGCAAAGGCGAGCCCTGGTTGCAGGAAATCCGTGTGCCCGGCTCGCTTGACTGGTCGCTGACCGGATCGGGGCAAAGCCGCAGTGTGGCCCAGTGGGCAGCTATGGGCATCAGTGCCCGCAACGGCAAGCTGGGGCCATCAAACCTGCAAGCTTCGGTTCTTTTGCCCCAGGGTCACAAAGGCCCTGCGTTCATCGCCTACCCCAATTTCAACGTTTATTTTGAGTGGAATCAGAGCTTTGTCTATGTTTTGACGGCCGCGTATTTCGCCACACGGCTGGACGGCGCGCCGGTCTATGACGCGGGCAAACCCGACACTGGCCTGAGCGGCGCTCAGATGAAACAGCTGCAAACCAAACTGCGCGCACGCGGCCATGACGTGGGCAAAATCGATGGTATCTTGGGCGCCGGCACCCGCGCCGCTGTCCAGGCCGAACAAAAGCGTCTTGGC
>JBGCDD010000199.1:0-19515 GCA_045105075.1 Sedimentitalea sp.
GGGGACGTCGGATGCGGATGTGCGGGCGGTCGGTGAATGGGTTGCGCATGACTGGACGGGCTTTGGGCTGGTTGTGTCGCCTTGTGAAGAGTCAAAAGTCGCAGGACAGACGGTCGTGGGCGAACCCTCGCAGTTTGTGCAAAAAGAGGTGTCCACAAAGTTGAAAGTCACGGGCTGTGACTTGTTCAGTGCCGGGGATTTTGCCGATGGAGAGGCGCGTGAAGACATTGTGTTCCGGGATCCGGCCCGTGGGGTTTATCGCCGGTTGGTGATTGAAAACAACGTGGTCAAAGGCGCGGTGATGTATGGCGACACTGCCGACAGCAACTGGTTCTTTGGCTTGATCCGCGACAAGACGGATATCAGCGACATGCGCGACACGCTGATCTTTGGGCCAGCCTATCAAGGGGGGACCCCCCTGGACCCTTTAGCAGTTGTTGCAGCCTTACCGCGTGACGCGGAGATCTGTGGCTGCAACGGAATCTGCAAAGGACAAATCGAAGATGCCATCGCAGCGGGGGCCACTGATCTTGGCGCCGTGCGGGCAACCACCAAAGCCTCAGGGTCTTGCGGAACCTGCACCGGATTGGTGGAACAGGTGCTGGCCGTCAGCCTGGGCGATGATTTTGTCGTGCCTGCCGCTGCGTCTGTTTGCGGCTGTACGGACATGACCCATGAAGACGTGCGGCGCATGATCAAATCCCAACGGCTGATGTCGATGCCCGCGGTCTGGCAGGAATGCGGATGGAAGACGTCTTGTGGATGCCATGTCTGTCGTCCTGCGCTGAATTTCTATCTTCTGGCGGATTGGCCGCTGGAGTACCAAGACGACCCGCAAAGCCGGTTCATCAACGAACGCAAGCACGCGAACATCCAGAAAGACGGCACCTTTAGCGTCGTACCGCGCATGTGGGGTGGGATCACCACGCCAAATGAACTGCGTGCCATTGCCGATGCGGCCGACAAGTACAGGGTGCCTACGGTCAAAGTGACGGGCGGGCAGCGGATCGATCTGTTGGGTGTCAAAAGCGAGGACCTGCCCAACATCTGGGCGGATCTGAACGACGCCGGCATGGTGTCGGGCCATGCTTATTCCAAAGGGCTGCGCACCGTCAAAACCTGTGTTGGCACAGACCATTGCCGCTTTGGCACGCAAGACAGCACCGGTTTGGGGATCAAGCTGGAAAAAGAGCTTTGGGGGTCGTGGACACCGCACAAGCTCAAGCTGGCGGTGTCGGGCTGTCCGCGCAATTGCGCCGAGGCGACGTGCAAGGACATTGGCGTCATCTGTGTCGACAGCGGCTATCAGGGCAGCATTGGCGGCGCGGCTGGGATGGACGTAAAAGAGGCCGAATGGCAGTTGCAGGTCGCCACCCAAGACGACGCGATCAACGTGATCAAGGCCGTGACCCAGCTTTATCGCGAAAACGCCAAGTATCTGGACCGTATCTATAAATGGATGGGCAAGGTCGGGCTCGACTGGATCAAGGACCGCGTTGAAACCGAAGGCGATGCCCTGGTCGAGCGGTTCGAATTGAGCCAATCCATCTACCGCAAAGATCCGTGGGCCGAGCACGCCCAGACCAAGGCGGAGCGCTATCAACCCTTGGCGAACCTTGCGTTGGAGGCAGCAGAATGACCGATTGGATCGATATCGCCGCGCTCGATGATGTGGCACGGCGCGGGGCCCGGATGGTCAAGACTGCGTTGGGATGCGTGGCTGTGTTCCGCACGGCTGACGATCAGGTCTTTGCGCTCGACAACGCCTGTCCGCACAAGGCCGGGCCTTTGGCCGAAGGGATCGTGCACGGAAAATCCGTGACCTGCCCATTGCACAACTGGGTGATCTCGCTTGAAACCGGAGAGGCACAAGGCGCTGACGACGGCCGGGTCGCCACCTATCCGGCGCGGATTGAAAACGGGCGCATCCTGCTGGATCGGTCATTTCTATATGCACGGGCCATCGCATGAGCCTGACGCGCACAACATGCCCCTATTGCGGCGTCGGTTGTGGGGTGTTGGCGGGGGCTGACGGCACGATCAAAGGCGACCCCGATCATCCTGCAAACCTTGGGCGGCTGTGTTCAAAAGGGGCAGCATTGGGCGAAACGATCAATCTTGAGGGGCGGTTGTTGCACCCCAAGATCAACGGGCAAAGCGCAGATTGGGACACCGCTCTTGATCTGGTCGCGACCCAATTCAGCAAGGCTATCGCCGAGCATGGGCCTGAAAGCGTTGCCTTTTATGCCTCTGGCCAATTGCTGACCGAAGATTATTACGTCGCCAACAAACTGATGAAGGGGTTCATCGGCGTTGCGAATATCGACACCAATTCGCGGCTTTGCATGGCGTCTTCGGTCGCGGGACACAAGCGTGCCTTTGGGACCGACACTGTCCCCGGCACCTATGACGACTTGGAGGCGGCCGATCTGATTGTGCTGGTCGGATCCAACCTGGCGTGGTGTCATCCGGTGCTCTATCAACGCATTGCCGCAGCCAAAGAGGCGCGCCCTGCCTTGCGCATCGTCAATATCGATCCGCGCCGCACGGCCTCGACGGATTTGGCGGATATGCATCTGCAAATTGCACCCGACGGTGATGTGGCGCTGTTTAACGGGCTGCTGGCGCATCTGGTGGACGCGAAAAAGCTGGATGCGGCCTATGTGCAAAACCACGTGAATGGTGTGGATGCGGCGATAAAGGCCGCGCGCGCTTGTGACAGCGCTCAGAGCGGGCTGACGGCGCAGCAGCAGGCTGCGTTCTGGGATCTTTGGGCCAGCACTGAAAAGGTGGTGACGGTCTATTCGCAGGGGGTCAATCAATCCGCTGGCGGCACAGACAAGGTCAACGCGATCCTGAATTGTCATCTGGCGACTGGCCGTATCGGCAAGCCTGGCATGGGCCCCTTTTCGGTCACTGGCCAGCCGAATGCGATGGGCGGGCGCGAGGTTGGCGGATTGGCCAATATGCTGGCCAACCATCTCGAGCTTGGAAACGCGGATCATCGCAAAGCAGTGCAGGATTTTTGGCAAAGTCCAACGATTTGCACCGCCGCTGGCCTTAAGGCTGTCGATCTTTTTCAGGCCTGCGCCGATGGTCGGATCAAGGCGCTTTGGGTGATGTCGACGAACCCGGCCGTGTCTTTGCCTGATGCGGATGGGGTTGGGGCAGCCATCGCCAATGTTCCCTTTTTCGTCACATCAGACATCATGGAACACACGGACACAAATGATCTGGCCCATGTGCTTTTGCCCGCAACGGGTTGGGGCGAAAAAGATGGCACAGTGACCAATTCCGAACGCCGGGTCTCGCGACAAAGGGCGTTTTTGGCGGCACCTGCACAGGCGCGCCCAGATTGGCAAATCATCAGCGCAGTCGCCGCGCGTATGGGGTTTGCAGAGGCGTTTTCCTATCAAAAGCCCGCGGATATTTTCGCCGAGTATGTGGCGCTTGATGCCGCAGTTTCGCACTTTCCCCGTGATCTGGACCTCAGCGTCTTTGCCGATGCTGATTACGCCCACTTGATCCCGACGCAGTGGCCCCACAATGGGCGCCGGTTCTTTGCGGATGGACAGTTTTACCACCCTGACGGCAAAGCCCGCATGATCCCGGTAAAGGCGCCTGTCCTGTGCAAATCGCGTTTCGCGCTTAATACTGGCCGCAATCGCGATCAATGGCACACGATGACACGTACGGGTAAATCCGCGCGTCTCGGCCCGCATCTGGCAGAACCATATGTCGAGATTAATCCGGCTGATGCGGCGACGCTCGCGGCCTCTGCCGGTGCGTTGATTGAGGTGGAAAGCCTTTACGGCAAGGCAATTCTGCGGGCTTTGATCACGTCGCGCGTGGCCAAAGGGCAGCTGTTTGCGCCGATGCACTGGACCCGCCAGCGCACCAGCCATGGGACGATCAACAGCGTTGTGGCCCCGGTGACCGATCCGTTTTCTGGCCAGCCGGCGCTGAAATCGGGCGCGGTAAACGCCACGGTCTATACCGCGAGGTGGTACGGTTTTCTGGCAAGTCTCGCACAGCCGATCCCGCAAACCCCATATGCGGCGATCGCAAAAACCCAAAGCGGATGGCAGGCCGAGCTGGCAGGCAGAAAAACACCAGGCGATTGGGAAGCCGAAGTGCGCAAGCTTTCGGGCCTGACGGACGGGGATGTCGCGTTGCAGTCAGACCCCACCACAGGCACGATCCGCGTGGCTGTCACGCGCGCGGGCCGGATCACCGCGCTGTTTTTTGCCTCACCGGCCCCTGTGGTTGTATCGCGCACAGCCATTATCAACCTGATCGGCACCAACACGCCGCCGCTGGTCGCCCTGGCGGGACGGAGCGGGGCGGATCAACCAGATGCCGGCACCACGGTTTGCGCCTGTTTCAACGTTGGGCGTAACACCTTGTTGAGCGCCGCAGCGAACGGCGCACGCAGCGTGGCCGCTTTGGGCCGCGCGACCAGCGCGGGCACCAATTGCGGGTCGTGCAAGCCCGAGCTCACCGCGCTTTTGGCACAAGCGGCGCTTCCGATGGCCGCAGAATGAGCCTCGCGCCCTTCGTTCAGATTGTTGCGCGCGGCAAAGGGCGCGCCCGGTCCATGACGATGGCCGAGGCGCAAGAGGCGATGGCTTTGATCCTTGCGGGTGACGCCGCACCAGAAGCCGTCGGGGCGTTGTTGATGGTCATGCGGTTGCGTGGTGAGACAGCGGCCGAGATCGCCGGGTTCACCGCCGCTTTGCGGGCCCATGTGCGTGGGAAGTTGCCCGAAGCGGACCTTGATTGGCCCTCTTACGCCGCAGGGCGCAGCAGGGGCGCGCCGCTGTTCTTGCTGGCCGCGCGATTGGTCGGACAGGCGGGGTATCGTGTGTCGATGCACGGTTGGAACGCGCACCAATCGGCCACCGCTTCTGTGCGCGAAGCAATTGATCTTGCGGGACCGCAGGTCACCTATTGTGCGCTTGAAACGCTCAGCCCTGCCGCATTCGATTTGCTGAAGTTGCGTGACACGTTTGGCCTTCGGTCCTGTTTCAACACGGTGCTGCGCATGTGGAATCCTGCCCAAGCATCGGCGACGGTACAAGGTGTGTTCCATCCCTCCTATCGCAGTTTGCAAGCCGAAGCGGCGGGCCTGTTGGGCCAGCAAACCCTGAGTATTATCAAGGGGGGTGGCGGCGAATTTGAACGTCATCCATCCAAAGAGGCGATCGTGTTTGGCCTGCGCGACGGCGCGCATATTCAGCAACCCGTCCCCGCCGTGTTGCACGACACGCGCCGTTTGCATGAGCCTGGCGACAGGATCGACCTAAAGGGTCTTTGGCAAGGACATCAGCAGGATGTGTTTGCTATTGCAACCATCACGAGCACCGCCGCACTGGCGCTTTGGACGCTCAAAGCGGCGCCAACATTGGCCGCAGCGCAGGATATGGCGCGCAATCTCTGGGCACGTCGCCACCAAGAAGAAAGCCTCTCCGCATGAAAACCTTTCCAATGTTCCTGCAAATGGCAGGCCGCCGCGTTGTGATTGTTGGCGGGGGCGAGCAGGCCGCACAAAAAGCACGCCTGATACTGAAAACCGAGGCAGAGGTCGAAATTTGGGCGCCGACCCTCGAGCCTGAGCTGTCCGATCTTGCGGCAACCGGACGCGTCACGCACCAAAAATCAGCGATCACATCAGCCTGTTTTTCACAAACGGCGCTGGTCTTTATTGCCACAGGATGTCCTGGCGTCGACATGGCGTTGCACGCGCTTGCCAAGGACGCGGGCGCGACGGTGAACGTCGTGGACCAACCCGATCTGTGCGATGCGATCACACCCTCGATCGTGGACCGCGATCCGGTGGTGGTGGCGATCGGCACAGAAGGCACGGCCCCGGTTCTGGCACGCCAGATCAAGACCAAACTGGAAGAGACTTTGGAGCCGCGATTGGGCGATCTTGCGGCCCTTGCCGGGCGCTTGCGACATGCGGCCTCTGCCCGTTTGGCACCACGGGCCCGGCGTGATCTTTGGCGTTGGGTCTTCAACGACAGCCCGCGCCAATTGTTCACCCTTGGTTCAGAACGCGACGCTGCCAGAATGATCAAATCAGCTATTGAAACCGGCAACTTTGGGGCAACAAAAGGTGGCAGCGTCAGCCTTGTTGGGGCTGGGCCGGGATCAAAGGACTTGATCACCCTGCGCGGGGTCCAGCGCCTTCAGGAGGCAGATGTGATCTATTATGATCGCCTGCTTGATCCTGAAATTCTGGAATTGGCGCGTCGTGATGCGGACCGCATTTATGTCGGCAAAGCTCCGGGATGTCACAGCTGGCCGCAAGAGAAAATCACCCAAACGCTTGTTGCGGCTGCCAAACGTGGGCAGCGTGTTGTGCGTCTCAAATGTGGGGACCCAGGTATTTTTGGGCGCAGCACAGAGGAAAAAGACGCGCTTCAAGCCGCTGGGATACCGTTTGAAATTGTCCCGGGCGTCACTGCGGCCTGTGCCGCCGCGGCCAGTATCGGCGAGAGCCTGACCGACAGGGGCAAAATCGATACGCTCGTGTTGTCCACGGGTCATCGGCACGATGGATACAAGGTGCCCCATGCCATCAAAGACATCAGGCCCGGCACCTGTGTTGCGCTGTATATGGCTGTTGGAGCCGCGCAGGGAGTTGTTGACGAGCTGGAAAGCAATCACCCGGATATCGCGTTTGAGGTTCAAATCGTGGCGAAGGCGCAACGCAAAGAACAAGTCACCCTGACCTGCCAGCTTTCCGACCTGACCGGGACATTGAATGCCAGCGGTATTGCAGGCGAGGCGATGCTGTTTGTCCGTTGGCCTTACGCCGAGCCACACATCCAGGCCGCCCATTTGCCGAACGTTGCAATCGCCTCGTAAGGCATTGCGCTGGACCAACTCGCCGCGTTCGATCCGCAGGTTGCTGCCCATCATTGCCTCCCGTGACGGGATGGCCCTTGTTGCGAAATTTGGGGCCATCTACGGTTTGATCGGTAAGGCGAGGTCAGACGGCATGGATAATCATGGACCTTGGCGCTGTCGGTCTAAGCCTGATGAATCCGCCCTGCCTGACGCGCATCTTCGCGCGCACGCCGGCTTATCGGTTCTTTAACCCATGCGTAAAAGTAGCTGAAATGCACAGCCGGCACACGACACATCAAGCGTGCTGAATACGCGGAGCGGTGAACCTCCCCTCTCATGCAAGTCAACGTGCACCGCCGGGCAGAGCGACGGTCGTCTTTTTTGGGGTTGTGGGTTCCTCGGCCACGCGCGCCAGCTCGCGCTTCAGCCGCTCGCCAACCTCGCTGACCGCGTAGACGCGCAATTGGGGCGGCACAAGAGCGGGACTGGGCCACCATATTGCCACTCCCATGTTGGGAGAACATTGGAAAAGAGCGGCTTTTTGCAGTCCTTGAAAAATGGCGAATTCTATAGCTCCATGGCAAAGAAAGATTGCGTGAAACGCCATCGATAAGCGTGTCCAGGACTGGGAAAATGCGCTTGCTATGATGCAGTGCCGAGATCTCGCAACACTTGATGTCCCTTGGGTAACGCAGGCCGTTCAAGTTCCCTTGCGTGAATGCCCAACACCATCAGCGCTGGCCATAACAGATACGCTTCAATCTCGATGTTTTCACCAAATGACAGCAATGTCAGCGTCATCATCACACCGAGCGGCAAGCGCCCTCTGGGGCCCAATGCTGCGTCTTTGAGTGCCAAAGCCATCTGCCAGAGGAAGGGCACAAGCAGCGCCAAAAAGCCCACCAAGCCTTTGACAAACAACAGACCGTACCAAGTGTGATGGCTGCCGATGGGCATGTATTCAACAGCATGACTGCCAGGCTGCACGGTGGCATGGCCAAACCAGTAACCGTCGGTCTGCCAGCGTTCTGTCGCAATACGTTGCAGCGTTTCGCGCACACGGGTGCTGTCGGCCCGTGCGCCCTTGAATGCAGATACCGCGTCGGTCGCGGCGGTGGCCAAAGCCGTGCCCAAAACTGACATCGATGCCGTAAAAGCCGCCAGCACCTGCCACGCCCATCCGCGCAGGATCAATGGCAATAGACGTGGCAGGGTGGTACAGGCCACAAGCCCCACCAAACCCATGCGCGACTTACTGGCAAAGATCATCACAACACCCGCCGCTATACCGATGCTGCGCCATTTGACGTTTTTTTCTTCCAGTGCGAACAGAACCATTACTGTTCCAAGCAATGCTGCGAAGGGCGACCATGGCGCATAAAACTGCCAGCGTGGTGTCCAGCTTGAGGGATCCCATGTGAAAAAGTAGACCGAGAAATACTCGGGGCCCGGGCCACCAACGGCTTTGAGGGGAGAGGTAAAGATACGCTCTGGCAGGCCAATATAGGGGGCCACCAACAAAACGGGTGCAATGATCAAAGTCCACAGGCCCACAACGCATTGCGCGCGGATCAATGTTTCGCGACGGATGGGCAGCACCGCCCCCGCCAAAGGGAACAGCGCCAGCAGTGCCCACCCTTTGGCCCAACCGATGGTCGACTTGATCGTCTTGCCTGTGCCCAATCCCCAGTCCAGATGCCCGACCCAAAGCGCGATCAGCATCACGACCATGCCGATCAACCAACCCCAGATCACGGGCGGAATGGTCCCTGTTGCCCGCATATCAGGGCGCACAGCGGGGCCAAGATACAAGACCAGCACAACCAATCCTGCCAGCACCCATGCCAAGACAGGCCCGACGATATAGAGCGCGCCAAAAGCATAGAACGGCCACGTCAGGACAAGAGTGCGGTAAACCAGCCGCTCGATCGGGTTCTGGGCGATCATGTTTTCGCACCCGTTCTGGACATCAAGCCAGAGATCAGCGCAATTCGGATCCAGCCCATCGCGAGGCTGATCAACAACATCAGCGTTGCAGCAATTCCTGCCATAAGCGCCAGTTTGCGGTTGGGCGAGGATGGTTTTTGCGGCAAGGACGGGTTTTCGAGCACCTGCACCAGCGGATAGGATGCATAGATGTCAGATTTGCTGGATTGGGCACGCGCGATAGCAGAGGCAAAGATCGCTTCTGCCACCGAGAAATCACGTTCCAGATCCTTCATTCTGGCGGCGACCGGGGCAAAGGTATCAAGCGCCGTTTGACCGTCTGCTTTTTGCGCCTCCAGTGTCTCCAGTTGCTCTTGCGCGCCAGAAACCTCGACGTGCATCCGAACAAGTTCAGCCAGCAGTTCTGCGCGGGCACCGTCAGGGGCAAGATCGAAACCACGCAGGGCTTCGGCGTCCAACCCGGTTATGGATTGCGCCAACGACAAGGCAACTGAGACTGATTTGTCCCGCGCTGATTGGGCCGCCTGCACGCGGGGATGGCGCTTGCCATAGCGTGCGCTGGCATCGGCCAGAACCACTTCGGTACGGCCAATTTCATCCAGGATCGCAATGTAGGACCCGTTTGCAAACAGCTTGAGCGTGGCGGCTGCAACCGCTGCGTCCAAACCCAATTGCGCCTCTAACGCCGTTGTTGCGGCGGCCCGTTCGCTGAGTGTGGCGCGTTGATTGAGGATGTCCTCGTCCAGCGCCAGATGGCGATCAAGCAGGACATCGTATTGCTCGGCAGACAGCAGGCCCGTCGAGGTTTGCAGCGCTTCGATTTGACTGCGGGTGTCCGCAACAGAGGCGCGATAGTCCGCGATGGCTTGCAAACCGCTGTCTTGGCGGGTGTCGACTTCATCGGTGCGCAACGCGTCCAGTTCGGCAAAAAACGCAGCCAGAATGGCGTCACCACGGGCCTGTGCATCTTGCGGCGTTCTGCCGGTGGTTTCGAAATGGATCAAGCTGGTTTGGTCCACCAAACGGACACGCGGCTGGCCCAATTCGGTCCGTTCAATGTTCAATGCGGTCGCAGCAGCATCCACGATGCGGTCGGCACCCAGCAAACGTTTGTAGGTCTCTGTCGGGCTAACCGCGTTGCTGGCAAAAGCCGAGTTTGCATATGACGTTGCCTGACCGATACCGTTGACGTTCATCGAAGCAGATGCACCAGAGCCGGGCATGATCAAAGACGTGGTCGAGCGGTAGCTTAACGGCGCAGTGTTGAGATATCCCAAAAGAGGTGCCCAGATCAGCGTCGCGCCCAGAACCCCTGTGGCCACATATCGTGGGAAACGCTTGAGGTCGCTCAGCTTGCCCCCCATGACGACACGGCGCACAACGCCACCTGTTGCGGGGCGTGCTTTGGGGGCGAATGGCAGTGAAAGTGTCATCATCGGTTGGCTCCTTTACCGGTGATCTATCTGACTGAGCAGGACAAATCATTTGGGCAGAGGGCCAGTAAGGCGGCGCTTTTGGCGCGATGCCTATCCTTTTGGATAGATCAGAACAGGCCTGCTTCGCGTGCTATCAGGGCCGCTTGGGTTCGGTTGGCGGCGCCAACTTTGCGGTACAGCGTTTTGACATGCAGCTTGATTGTGGGTTCGGTGATATCCAGATCGCGGGCAATTTCCTTGTTAGACTTGCCTTCGGTCAACCCTTTGAGAACTTGCAACTCGCGAGGTGTGAGTTTCTCGGCCAACGCATTGGTCGGCACCTCTTCGACAGCTGTCATGAAATCAATGGGGGCGTATTGTTCGCCCATCGCCATGAACTTGACCGCGTTGACAAGTGATTTGGCAGGCAGCGATTTGGGCACAAAGCCAGCGGCTCCGGCTTCCAGCGCATCTTCGGCAATCTGGCGCGTGGCCTCACCAGAAATCAGCGCGACTCGTTGACCGTCATTCAACGCAATTGCGGTGCGCAACCCTTCCAGGCCATTCATGCCGGGCATGTTATAGTCGAGCAGGATCAGGTCGAAAGGTTCATCGCTTTCGATCCGTGCACAGGCTTCTTGAAACGTACCTGCACTGGCGGTCTCCATCCGGCCTTCACCTTCCAGAAACATCACAAGCGTATCGCGCAGCAGGTCGTGGTCGTCGGCAATCAATACTCTCATGACGGGTCCTCTTAACGTTAACGCATGCTACCCGCGGATTGTGGTGGTTCAAAGGCGCAAATGATGGGGAAATCGGGCTAATGCCTCCCCCAAAGGGATAGGTTTCGTGCTGATTGGACGTTGATACGGCACCGTTATGGGTGGTGTGTTAACCATCCGCGTCGCAAACCTGTCCACCCGCTCCGTTGCGCCAAGCCGTTGTTTTCGTTGATCAGTAGGGCAACAAATCTGATCAACAAAGGACTGCCGCCATGACATACCTTCCCACCTTCGACGGCCCGCTGACACCCATTCACACCTTGCGCGAAACCTATCTGCCAAGCCTGCGCACAACTCTGGTCGACGCCACCACATCAGACACGATCACAACGCTTTTGGCCCCTGGCCGTCGGCGCGTTAACTTTATGAATGCGCACTGTTTCAACGTGATGTCGCAGGACCGCCAATACGCAGCAGCCGTCAACAGCGCCGATTTCCTGCTGCCCGACGGTATCGGCGTCGCCCTTGCGGCCAAGATGACGGGTCACGATTTGAGCGCCAATCTGAACGGCACAGACTTCATTCCTGCATTGCTGCAAGAGGCCGCCAAACTGGGCAAGTCAGTCTATCTGTTCGGCGGCACGCCTGGAACGGCAGACACAGCTGCGAACAATCTGATCCACAAAATCCCCGGCCTGCAAATTGCAGGAACGCGCAATGGGTTTGGCGAAGCTCAGAACGACGCAGAGATAATTGCCGACATCAATGCAAGCGGTGCGGACATCGTTTTGGTCGCCCTTGGCGTGCCGATGCAGGAGCTTTGGTTGCACCGTCACGCCCCCTACATTGATGCCGAACTGACCATGGGTGTGGGTGCGGCGCTCGACTTCTTTGCCGGAAATGTGGCGCGTGCACCGGCTTGGGTCCGCAAAGCCAAATGCGAATGGGTCTGGCGCCTTGCGCAAGAGCCGCGCCGGTTGGCAAAACGCTATTTGCTGGGCAATTTCAACTTTTTGGCACGCGCCGCCAAGCAGACCGCCGCCACCTTTACAGCCGCTTCCGTTGCAAGCCGCATTCTCGACGTAACGGTATCGACCAGCGCACTTGTTCTACTGTCCCCAATCCTTGCGCTGACCGCCTTGGCGATCAAAACCGAAAGCAAAGGGCCTGCGCTTTTTACCCAAACGCGCGTGGGCAAAAACGGTCGCCGTTTCACGATGATCAAGTTCCGCTCAATGGTCACAAATGCCGAAGACCTCCGAGAAGACGTTTTGGCGCAATCAGACCGCGACGGCATTTGTTTCAAGTCAAAGTCAGATCCGCGCATCACGCGCGTTGGTCGCTTCATTCGCCGCACTTCAATTGATGAGCTGCCACAGATTTTGAACGTTTTGCGCGGGCAGATGTCCATTGTGGGCCCACGCCCTGCCTTGCCCTGCGAAGTCGACGTGTATCCCGAACATGCCCTTGCCCGTCTTGCCGTCAAACCCGGTATCACCGGTGTCTGGCAGGTTTCCGGACGGGCTGACGTGGGCTTTGATCAAATGATCGAAATGGATCTGGCCTATGCCAGCACCCGCACGGTTCTTCTTGATCTGATCCTTATCGCCCTGACATTCCGCGCGGTCTTGACTGGCCGTGGCGCACACTAACCCCAACCTCGTTCCAGGACCCTAAATCATGACACATATTCGCACCGCTGTTTTCCCTGTCGCTGGCATGGGCACACGTTTTCTACCTGCAACCAAGTCGATCCCCAAGGAAATGCTCCCGCTGGTTGACCGCCCTTTGATCCAATATGCCGTGGATGAAGCCCGCAAAGCCGGGATCGAGGAATTCATCTTTGTCTCTGCCGCCGGCAAAGGCGCGTTAGAAGACTATTTTGACACGGCCGCCGCACTTGAGATGCAGTTGAAAGCCAAAGGCAAGACCGAGGCCTTGGCCGCGCTCGGCCCCACACGGATGCCTGAAGGTGCGCTGACCATCCTGCGACAGGCGCAACCACTTGGATTGGGACATGCCGTGCGCCAAGCGAAACGGCTGGTTGGCGATGCTGCTTTCGCAGTGCTGTTGCCAGATGACGTGATCCTGCATGACGCAGGTGCGCTTGCTCAGATGGTTGAAGCGCATCGCAGCCAAGGCGGTCACATGGTCGCCACGATGGATGTGCCCCGCGCCGCCGTTTCATCCTATGGCGTCCTGGACGTGAGCCACCAAAAGGGCCGCATCGCCCATGCCCGTGGTTTGGTTGAAAAGCCACGGCCCGACGTGGCCCCGTCAACGCAAGCCATCGTAGGCCGTTACATCCTTGAGCCGTCGATTTTCGAGCGTCTTGACGCCCTTGGACCCGGTGCAGGCGGCGAGTTGCAACTGACCGACGCGATCAACGCGGATGTGCAAACTGCGGGCGTCACCGGCTACCAGTTTGACGGCGAGCGCTTTGATTGCGGATCTGTGCAAGGTTTCGTGCAAGCGACGGCAGCTTTTGCCATGGCGCGGGGCGATTTAAGTGCGGACTTTGCAGCATTCATGGAGGCAAGAAAAAAGCCATGTAGAATAGCGGCTTAACGTCCAGACCTATCCATAAGGATAGAGGCCTATCCCGATACCCCAATGCGGTGGCGACCGGTTCATGACATGAATGGCTGACACGGTTTCAGGAGTTACCAAATGTTTACCCGCATCCACAGTTTCATTGTCGCATTGGGCATGGTCATGGCCCTTGGCACTTCGGCACAGGCAGGTGACACCATTCTGACGTTGACCCATAAGGGCCAAACGCAAACATTTGATCGCGCGGCTCTTGAGGCGCTGGGCACCACGACGATTGAGACCACAACGATTTGGACGGAAGGCACGCAGGTCTTTGAAGGTGTCTCGTTGGCCCGTCTGGCACGGGAAATCGAGGCGCAGGACGGCAAGCTTCTGGCGACTGCGATCAACGATTACACCGTCGAAATCCCGCTGTCTGATGCGGTGGAAAACGGTCCGATTATTGCTATGACTTTGAACGGGGCCGAGATGTCTGTGCGCGACAAAGGCCCGCTTTGGGTGGTCTATCCCTACGACGCCGACGCGGAATATCGCACCGAAGTCATTTACTCGCGCAGCATCTGGCAACTCGACAGAATAGAAGTGGTCCAATAATCCGTAAGTGGACAGCCCCAAACAACAGGAGATACCTGTGGCAAACGTCCGCTATATGCGTCGGAAAACCGGTCGGACATTCCTTGTCCTGGTCGGTTTTGTCGCTGTCTGCGCCATTGCGTTCCTCACATGGAATGTCAGCCGCGAGATTGAAGAGCTAAGTTCGGCCAGTTCCGACAATGTGCAATGGTCGCTGTCCCAGACTGAGGTTGAATTTCAGGAATTCGCAGGCCGCATCAGGGTTGGCTCCGATTTGGCCGGTGTTCGGCGGCGGTTTGATGTTTTCTACAGCCGGATCAACACGGTCTCTGAGGCACAGGTTTTTGAGGAACTGCGCAGGGACGAGGCATTTCGCGCCACATTGCAGAACATTCGGGACTGGCTTGAAAAAACCGTTCCTTACATCGACTCCACGGATGTCGAATTGACAGGCCATATGCCACGGCTGGCGTCCCTTGTGCACGATGTTCGCCCCGATGTGCGCAAGCTGTCCAATTCCGGCCTCAAGATATTTGCACTGAACGCCGACCAACAACGCGCCGATGTGGCTTCGACGATGACCGCACTCGCGTTGGCCTTGGCAGCGCTCATCGGGGCGCTGGGTCTTTCTGTGCTGTATCTGGTGCGCCTAAATGTTCACGTAAGCGGTCAAGAGCGTGCACGACGTCAGACGGGTGCGCGGTTGAGCACCATCATCAACACATCGCTGGATGGCGTGATTGTCAGTGACGATACAGGCCATATCATTGAATTCAGTCCCGCTGCGGAGGAGATTTTCGGCCACCGTGCCAAAGACGTGATTGGGCATGAATTGGGTGCTATCATTGTGCCCGACCACATGCGTGCCGGTCATGACGCAGGCATGGAACGGATGCGCCAAGGCGGCGAGAAACGCGTGGTTGGCAAAGGCCGCGTAGAATTGGAAGCCAAACGCAGCGACGGCTCAGTTTTTCCGGTTGAGCTGGCCATTCAATCCGCAGTGACCGAAGAAGGGGACATCTTTATCGCCTTCCTGCGCGACATCACCCAGCAAAAGACGGACGAAGCCGAACTGGTCGATGCGCGCGACAAAGCCATTGCCGGTGAAAAGAGCCGTTCGGAATTTCTGGCGACAATGAGCCATGAAATCCGCACACCATTGAACGGATTGCTTGGCAATCTCAGCCTGCTGCGTGACACCACGCTGAACGGCAAACAAGACACCTATATGCGTAACATGGAGACATCGGGTCGCTTGCTGCTCAGTCATGTGTCGGATGTGTTGGACATCACGCGATACGATTCCGGCAAAGTCAGTGCAAACCTTGAGCCGATGAACCTGTCCGATCTGCTGCAAGACATCATAGACAGCCAAAGCGGCATGGCCTCCACACAGGAAACCACGCTGGATTGGGGCTGGGACGGGCCTGCACAGCACTGGATCACATCAGATCGCGACCGTTTGCAGCATATCCTGATGAACCTTGTCGGCAATGCGGTGAAGTTTACAAAACGCGGCCGCGTGTCTGTAACAGTTGGCTGGCACAGTGATGAGATGACCTTTGAGATTGAAGACACAGGCGCGGGCATTCCCGATGACCTGCAGGACCGCATCTTTGACGACTTTGTGACGGGCAACACCGCTTATGACCGCGAAGTGGGCGGCACGGGTTTGGGTCTCAGCATCGCCAAGCGGTTTGTTGATGTGCTGGACGGCGAGATAATGGTCGCCAGTGAACTCGGCATCGGCAGCACTTTTCGCGTTGTAGTACCTGCCAAAACCGCAGTTTCCCCTGCGGAACAGAACAACCTGATCGAGCGCCGCACAGTCGCACGTCCGCTGCGCGTGCTGGTGGTTGAGGATAACGAAATCAACCGTTTCGTTGTGCGAGAAATGCTCCAAGCCGATGGCCACGACGTCAAAGAAGCGCACGATGGTCAGCAAGGCGTTGATATGGCTGCTGTTGAGCGGTTTGATCTCATTCTGATGGACATCAGCATGCCAGTGCTGGACGGCCGCAGTGCCACACGCCAAATCAGGCAAGGCAACGGCGCATCCCGAAATTCGCGCATCGTTGCCCTTACAGCCAACGTGATGCCGTCAGAGCGGGACGATTTTCTGACCCAGGGCATGAACGGTGTTCTGACCAAACCGTTAAGAAAATCGGATCTTCAGAGAGTGTTGGGAAATCAGGATACGAGCGCATCAAAAGAAACGACCGCATTGATCGACCGCGCCCATAATGCGGAAACCTATGATGTCTTGGGGGGCGAAAACTATCCAAAGTTGTTGGCTCGCTATAGCTCCGAAGTTGAGAATTTAATCAAATGGCTTCAAAGTGATACGCGCTTGGACCGCAACGACATTGCAGCCGAAACGCATAAATTCGCAGGCAATGCCGCCTTGTTCGGGGCTACCGTCTTTCGTGACGTGCTGGTCATGATTGAGAGTTCTGCAAAAGCCGGCGAGGACAAGGCCGTGATAGCGGCTGTCGCCACGCTTCCAGACCTTTGGAAACGCAGCAAGAAGGCATTGGCCGAAGTGGTTCCTAAGGAATAAGTGTGGTGACACCCAAGACGCGCGCGATTTCAGCGATGTTGGTTACCGTGCTGTCATAACACGCCATCGCATCGCCGGGCAGCAGATAGGGATCGTAATCATCGCGATCCGCACGGCGCAGCAGGTCTTCGATCCCGCGTTCGATCACAACCGACACGCCTGTTATCGGGTTACGCGAAAACAAGACTGCTGAGCGGTCGGCACTGGTTGAGCGCGCGCCCCCCACACAGTTGGCGTCGATCACCGCTTGCATGTAACGCGATCCATACGGCACTTGGCGCACGGTTTGGCCCACTGCGGACGCCGCGTTGTTCTGAGCCGGCTGGGTGAGGTTGGACAGGAACAGGCTGATACCGGGCGGGCTGATCGGGCTGGGACGCATCAGATCATCCTGAAAGCACTGACGACTGGGCACACGCACCTCGTCGCCGGTCAGCAGCATGATATCGACATTGTTTCTGCCCTCGAACACGCCGCGCATGTCCAAGAGGTAGGTCTTACCGCCGCGGCGCACTTCGACCGCTGATATATCTGCGTCGGGCCGCACACCACCTGCCGCACGCAAAGCCACGGACAAATTGCGCCCTTCGGTCGAGGCACCGGATGCCACTTGGCGCAGGCTGTCCACGGTATCGCCAGGCACGCCGCCGATTTGGACCGCGTGGGGTTCAAACACTGCGCCGGAAACCCCGATCGAAACCGAGGCAAAGTCGGCCGCGCGCACAGATATTCTGGGCGGGTCTTGGTAAAAGTCGTCTGCGAGCAGCGCGTTTGCGATATCCGCTTCAACCTGATCGGTGCTGCGCCCCTGGGCGCGGATCGGCGGCAGGAACGGCAATTTCAGCATCCCGTCACGGGACACCACGTAACTGCCATTAAAGGTGTCATCTTCAGCGATCCGCACATCCAACAAATCATTGCGCGACAACCGCTCGCCACGCAACGCGCTGGCTGCGATACGGGATCCTTTGCCAGCGGAGCCACCAAGCGGCAAACATTTCTCGGCGTTTATCCTTTCGGATTTCAAAAAGTCTGCTTGGGCACGGGTCACATCGGGTTCGCGATATTGTGCCTGATATCCGTCACCTTGCGCCACTGGCTCAAGGTTGTTGGGTGTATCAAAACCGGCGCAAGCACTTGTCATCAACAAGGCTGCGAGCGAGCCGCTCAGAAAAGGTCTGCTCGACATAATGTCTCCAGAGATGAGGTAAGCATACCTTATCCGTATGAACCGCGCCGCGCCACGGTGCATACACTTGGAATGCTATCCTGATGGATAGGGTGTGTTCCATTTGCGCAAGCAAACTGTCCTGTGGCGTCCGGGACGGCAGGAGTTGCGCTGCGGTAGGGTTGGTGGAAATCAACGAAAGCCCGCCCCATGCCCGTCTCGGACACAACCAAATCACTTGCGACCAACCTGATCGCCTATGGCGCATCAGAGATCGCTGCCAAAGCCTCGCGCCTGTTGGTGGTTGTCGCGGTGGCCCGCACCCTTGATCTGACCCAGATCGGGATCGCGGCATCTGCGATGGCAGCGGGCGACATTCTGAAGGCTCTCACAGAAAACGGCGTCGGACAGCGGATCATCGCGGCAAGCGACACCGCTCTTGAGGCAACATGCACCGCGGCACGTCGGGTTTTCTGGGTCTGGTGCGTTGGATTGTTTGTGCTTCAGGCCTTGATCGCAGGGGCGTTGTTCCTGTCAGGTGGCAGCGCGCTGCTTGCCTGTTTGATCCTTTTGATGGGCCTTGAGTATCTGTTTATGCCAGCGGGTTTGGTGCAGGTTGCACTGGCCATGCGGACGGGAAAATTGCGCCAGACAGCGGCAATTGGCGGGATGCAGGTGGTGGGTGCGAACCTGCTCTCGATCTTGCTGGTGCTGGTCTATCCATCCGCAATCGCGCTGATCCTGCCGCGTGTTCTGTCGGCGCCGATCTGGTTGTTTGCCGTGCGTGCCTTGCACCCCTGGACGCCAAAGACAGGTGTTAAACCGGCACCTGTGCGCCCTTTCATTGACTATGGCTGGGCGGTTTTGGGTATTGAAGTTGTCAAAGTTCTGCGCTTGCAAGGCGACAAGATCGTCATCGGAATGACAATGGGGCCACAGGCGCTTGGCCTTTACTTCATGGCCTTCAATGCGGGTCTAAGCCTGTCCAACGCATTCGCCACCGCCTTTTCTACCGTGTTGTTCCCGCACCTTAGCCAATCGAGCGATCCTGCGGGGGCGATGCGTCACAGCATCATTGTCGGGCTGGCGTTAATCGCACCTGTCGTTCTTTTGCAATCCGCACTCGCGCCGTTTTATGTCCCACTGTTGCTCGGAGAGGGCTGGGAAGAGGTGGCACCGCTCGTCTCTATCCTATGCCTCGTTGCGATCCCGACAACACTCTGGGCCACGGCGGCCGGATGGCTGCGGGTTCAGGGCAAGCCACAGGTCGAGCTATGGATGACCTCTGCACTTTCGGTCGCGGTCCTTGCCAGCACGGTCTTGCTCGCGCCTTTCGGACTGTTTGCCATGGCTGTGGGTTACCTTGCCGTCACGGGTGGGCTCATGGTCCTCGGTGCCTTTGCGACCCTTCATACCCATCTCTTTCCCTCCTATCCGCAGGTGCAGTCATGACCGACTTCTCAATCATCATTCCTTGCTACAACGCTGCCGAAACCCTCAAAGCAACACTCAGCAGCATAAAGGCGCAGACCTGCGGTGATTGGGAAGTCATCTGTGTCGATGACGGTTCGACCGACGCAACAATGGACATGCTGCTGAAGGCCCGCGCCCAGGACCCGCGCATTCAAGTCCATCACAACGTCGGCAAAGGTCCGAGCTGCGCACGCAATTTTGGCGCTATGCATTTTGCGAGCGGTTCAATCATCGCGTTTTGCGATGCCG
>JBGCDD010000200.1:0-8202 GCA_045105075.1 Sedimentitalea sp.
TTCCCTGCGCAGACGCTCGTTCTCTTTCTCAATGTCCTCGTGCGATCCGGACATCAGATCATCGTGCTGATGCTTTTGGACCCACTTGTTCAACGTCGAAAGACCAACACCCAAATCCGATGAAACCTGTGGCCGCGTTAAGCCGCTGGTGGGTGCGATGCGCACAGCATCACGCCGAAACCCGTCTGTGTACCTCGTTGCCATTCTTTAGCTCCTTCATAGCAAACATTGCTCGAAAGAGACCGGAACTAATCCGCGACAAGACCACACCAACAATGGCAATTTACGTTACTTGGACCCATAGGTGCTATTCTCAGACAAATTCAAAGCGCCATCTGCCTCAAACCATCTGATGAAGGACAGCCTGGCTTGACTGATGAACTTGCGTCGCAAGCGATGTCACAGCCCGAATTTCCGCCACTAACCATCAGGTCTTTCGCGCCACCGAACGTCCGAGTGGCGATAGGTATTTGAGTGGCGAACGTCGCTGTCAAACCCTGCCGCATGTGTGGCCCACGCCGGCAGCTTGGGATGCCACGTTGTGCCTGACACTTAAGCCAGTCAGCGATATAGGCGGGTTTCTCCACCCGAGAGTGTGACGGGCCACATGTCGCCGGCAAAGGATGCCTTTATCATTTCGCTAACGAATGTGATCTGGCCATAAGGGCCATATTGGTGAACGCGTCCATTAAAGTCAGAACACACTCCGCCCAAACCCGCAGCAAAGCCCGGATCCAAGCAATCCTGAACGCGGCAACAACATCATTTCTGAGGTCGGCAGTGATGGTTTGAAAATGAACGCGCTTGCCCAGCGGGCAGGGGTCCCCATTGGGTTTGTCGATCAGTTTTTACCCAAAGAAAAACGCGATGGTGCAAACAACGATGGATGCACTCGGTGACGATCTGGGTGTACAATTCAAAAACGTTTCCGCGGCCAAAGATGTTGCGAAGCGCTTTGAAGATGCGTTCAAAAGTTACGACAAACTTCTGCGGGATAAACCGACCATCAGTGATATCCTGTCATCACGCCAAAGGGACAAGACCCCAAGGGCGCTTGAGCAAAAAGACAGCCGCCGCAATGGCAAGATGTTCTTCAACCTCGTCGCGCCATTCGTTCCCGATGCGAACAACGAAGCATTCGGTGTCGTGCGTTTTGTAAGCGCGCATCTGAGCGGATCATTGGCCCGTTTGTGCAGCAGGGTTGGTCGCAAAACAGCTGCGGTTGTGCAAGACCAGTTCATTGCGAGCGTGCAGCGCGATCTGAGTTTCTGCAGGACCGACAAGTAACAGACGACCGATCAGCGGTTCAAATCATGCGCAGATCCGCAACCAGCAAAGGGCATGGTTACTGCCAGCTTGATTTTTTTGCCGCCAATACGTTTTCAGAGCCGGCTGACACTTTTCCAAGTGTAAACACTGCGGCGCCTGCACCGTCGACCTGCTGTGTCCCGCTGAGCGGAAAGTGAGGCATTGGCCCTCGACCAACCACACACCATTGCTGTCGGCGCGGCGATTGGTGACCGAGGCTTTTTGTCAACCGAGCAACGCGCGGTGTGAGGACGTGGTGTCATTTTAGAGTCCTTGCAATGTAACCAGAAGCAGCTATCGTCGGCATACACAATCAAGAATAGCGCTGTTTTGGTGCGCAAAATCGCGAGCATTCTCGCGGAGGCGTTACGTCGAAAAGCATATCTGGGAGGAAATAATATGCACAAATTCAAACGGGCCATTGCGCCTTCGATCGCCGCTGCTGCGATGATGACTGGCGCCGCCTTTGCTGCGCCGAACAAGGTTGAGGGCCCCGGTTTTGACCCAAGTTGTTTTGCGCCCTGGAATGATGAGATTGGTTATTTTCAGTGGGACAAACGAGAAGGCCCGCACAAGATCGCCATCGTTAACGGCTTTGTAGGCAACACATGGCGGATCCAGATGATCCAAACCGCCAAAGCCTATGCCTCTCAACCTGATATTGCCGCGCAGATCGAAGACATCAAAGTGGTGTCCACCGGTACGGACGTCGCGGCGCAATTGGGCGCGATCGAGGATTTCATCAACCAAGGATACGATGCCATTGTGACCATCGCGGTGTCGCCCGAAGGCTTTGACCGGGTGATCCGTTTGGCCGACCGCAACGACGTGGTCCTGGTGCCTTTCGACAACGTGCTCGACACCGACAAGGTGATGCAGGTCAACAAGGACCAGCTCGAGATGGGGCGCATGTATGGTCGTTGGCTTCTGGACCAGTTCGGCGACAAGTCCAGCGGCAAAATTCTTGAGGTGCGTGGCTTGCCGGGCAACTCGGTTGATCGCGACCGCAACATCGGTTTCCACGAAGTGATGGATGCGTCCGGTGGCGATTGGGACATCGTTGAAGTCGTTGGCAACTGGGATGATGGCACCGCGCAAAAAGTCACCGCGGACGCCATCGCTGTGCACAGCCAATTTGACGGCGTGGTGGTTCAAGGCGGCACCACGGGGGCTGTGCGGGCCATGCTGGATGCCGGCCACCCAATGGTGCCTTTGGCGGGTGAAGCCGAAAACGGGTTCCGCAAAATTCTGGCGGAACAGGCCGAAAACGGGCTCAAGGCTATTTCCATCGGTCAATCGCCCGGCATGGTTTCGGTCGCGATGAAGGCGGCGCTGTCGGCGCTTGATGGCAATGTCATGCCACAGCTGATCTCGATCCCGATCCCGTCCACGCGTTATGACGAACTGGAAGCGGGCAAGAACTATTGGCCTGACGTGACGGAGAACTTCTTTACCGTCAACGAATTCCCGGCCTGTGGTGTGAACATCACCGCACGGGAGATCATGACCAACGACGCGGAAAACTCCAAGTAACTCGATCTTGCGCCGCCGGGTATTTTGATCCGGCGGCGTGTCTTTATCCTTTCGAGAAATTTGGGAATTCCATGTCGACGACGCTAAGCGATAGCGCGCAGGCGCATGTTCAACTTGCAGGAATAACAAAGCGGTATGGCGGCGTTACGGCGCTGGATACCATCGACTTTTCCTGTGATCGCGGCTCGGTTCACGCCGTACTCGGGGAAAACGGCGCGGGTAAATCCACGCTGATCAAGGTTATTTCGGGCGTGGTGCAGCCGGATGAGGGCGAAATGCGCCTCAATGGCACTCCGGTTCAATTCTCGCATCCCGCTGCCGCGAACGCCAAAGGCATTGTTTGTATCTTTCAGGAACTTTCGTTGTTGTCGGACTTGTCAGTTGCCGACAACATTTCCATCGCGGATCCACCACGCAAATTTGGTCTGATTGACCGCAAAGCGCAACGATTGCGCGCCGAAGAGCTTTTGGCCCGCATCGGGTGTGAAGACGTCAATCCGCTGTCGCGTGTGCGCGATTTGCCCCTGTCGCGGCGCCAAATGGTCGAGATTGCCAAAGCCCTGGCCAAAGACCCCAGCGTGCTGATTCTGGACGAGGCGACCTCGGCACTGACAGCGGCCGATGTGGATACGGTTTTTGAAATTCTGCGCCGGTTGCGCGATGACGGCATATCGATCCTGACGATTTCACACAGAATGCACGAAATCGAAGCCATTGCTGACATGTGCTCGGTTTTTCGCAACGGTCAGCACATCGAAACCTTTGCGCAGGGCGCGCGCTCGGAAAGCGACATTGTTCAAATGATGATCGGTCGCGAGATCACAGCGCAATTCCCCCCCAAACCACCACCGCCTGAGGCCGCCGCCCCGATGCTGCAGCTCAAGGACTATTCTTGGGAAGACCGGCTGAAATCGATCAGCCTGTCGGTGGGTGCAGGCGAGATTGTCGGCCTTGGTGGGCTTGATGGGCAAGGGCAAAAGGAGTTGTTGCTGGGCCTTTTTGGTGTGCTCAAAGGGACCAGCGGCCAAATCACCGTCCAGGGCAAGGATGTTGAAATCCGCTCGCCCAAAGAGGCAAAGAAGGCTGGCATTGACCTTGCGCTGATCCCCGAAGATCGCAAGACCGAAGGGCTGATGTTGCCGATGTCGATCGCAGACAATCTGACAATCGCATCGCTGCAGCGCCTCTCGCGCGGGCCGTTTGTGGATGCCAGCGCGCTCAGCGCGGCGGTCGAGGATGGCATCCAGCGCATGCAGATCAAAGTAGGGTCAACATCCGATCCCGTTTCGACTCTGTCCGGTGGTAATCAGCAAAAAGTGGTCATTGCCAAATGGTTGATGACCGATCCGAAAATTGTGCTCTTGAACGACCCCACACGTGGGATCGATGTTGGCACCAAGCAGGAAATCTATCGCCTTTTGCGCGACTTGGCCGAAACTGGAGCGTCAATCATCTATTATTCAACGGATTACGAAGAGCTGATCGGCTGCTGCGACAGGGTCGCTGTTATGTATGATGGGGAAATCGTGCGCGAGCTGCAGGGCGATGACATAAACGAGCGCAATATCATCGCATCAGCGCTCAAGATGGGCGAGGCTGCGGAATGAAAGACCTAAAGCTTCGGATGTCTCAGAACGCGCCGGTGCTGACGGCACTGCTGATTTTTGTGCTGTTTTACGTGTTTTACAACATGAACCACCCGCGCGGATTTTCCGTTGCCGTGCTCATTCAAAACTCGAACGAAGTCTTTGCGCTTGCCATGGTGGCGATGGCGCAAACGGTGCCGGTGCTGCTGGGTGGGTTGGACTTGTCCGTCGGCGCGATCATGACACTGGTCAACACAATCGCCAGTCATTTGCTAAACGGCAGCCCGTTTGAAATCGCCATTGGGATGATCGTAAGCCTTGCGGCGGGCGCGGCCTGTGGTTTCGTCAACGGATGCATTGTTGTTTACGGTCGCATTCAACCGATCATCGCAACCTTAGCAACAGGCGCTATTTTCCTGGGCCTGGCCCTGTTTTTGCGCCCCTCGCCGGGGGGCAATGTAGATGGCGATCTGTCTTGGGCCGCAACCAACGACCTTTACGAGATCGGCGCCACTTACGGGTTTGCCCAAGATGGAGAAGCGGCGTGGTTCCAGCTGATTTCGTGGATCCCCGTGCCCCTGGTTTTGCTTGTTGTGGTGGCGGTTTTTGTCTGGCTTCCCTTCGCGCGATCGGTCACCGGGCGCACAGTCTATGCCATCGGGTCCGGTGAAGGTGCGGCCTATATGTCTGGCCTTTCGATTGACCGGGCCAAAATTGCTGCGTTCACGCTTGGTGGGTTCTTTGCGGGCGTTGGTGGGCTTTACCTCACATTGCAAACTTCGTCCGGCAATGCAGATATCCCGCAGGCGGGGGCGTACACGCTGAACTCGATAGCCGCCGTTGTGATCGGTGGAACGTCGTTGCTCGGCGGCATCGGAACCGCCATAGGGTCAATCATCGGCGCTCTGATCCTGCGCACCATCTCGTTTAACTTTCGGATTTTCGACATTGATCCGCTGATGCAGCCGTTGTTCGAAGGCGTGGTTCTGCTGGCCGCAGTCAGTCTGGGCGCGTTCAGGGTTCTGAGGGTCAAAAACACGCTGGATCTGTTCCGATGACGGTTTCATCTGCTGAAAACGCCCGGCCCCGCTTTAAGTTGAGCGAAGACAACAAGCCCATTGTCCTCTCTGCTTGTTTTATCCTCGTTATCCTTGCTGTTGGCACGGCCTATACGCTGACGACCCAAGGCACCGCGACCCTGCTGTCGCCCGAATACCTGTTGCAGCAGCTTCAGGTCGGCGCGTTTCTGGGCATTGCGGCCGCCGGTATGATGCTGGTCATTCTGCTTGGGCATATCGATCTGTCCATTCCCTGGACCATCGCTGCTGGCGCGATGATGGCGACAACTGTGGGCGGTCCCATGGCGATCCCTGTGGGGTTGGGCGTCGGGTTGCTGGTCGGGCTTGTGAACGGTCTGGGGGTCGCCTATCTGCGCATTCCGTCCATGATCTTTACGCTGGGCGTCAACGCGGTGATGCGCGGGCTGATGGTGGCCCATACGGGCGGTTTTGCGCCCCAAACTGCGGCGACCGACCTGATGCAATACCTGGCGGTGGGCAAGATCCTGGGGATCCCTGTTGCCCTGCTGGTCTGGGCCGCCGTGTCCATTTGTGTGATGTTGCTGTTGCAACGAACTGCCGTGGGCAAAAGCATCTATGCGATCGGAAACAAAGAAGCTGCGGCCTATCTGGCTGGTGTGCCCACCAAATGGGTGATTGTCTGTGCGTTCTGCCTGTGTGGCATGCTGGCTGGTCTGTCTGGAACGCTTTTGGCCGGATACTCGACCAAGGCCTATCAAGGCATGGGAGACGCCTATCTGCTGCCCGCCATCGCCGCCGTGGTGATCGGTGGCACGCATATTCTGGGGGGGCGGGGCAGATATCTGGGCACGCTCGTTGGCGTTATCCTGATCGTTTTGCTGAACTCGGTTCTGTCGATCATGCAAATGCCGGAATCCGGTCGCCAGATCATCTATGGAAGCGTGATCATCGTCATGCTTTTGGTCTATGGCCGCGGTCAAAGGGTCACAAGTTAGGGAAAACAGCACATGCTCAGCGATGTCTTCGAGGTGATCGACAAACGCTTTACGCGCTATGCGATGGCGAATGTTCACATGGAAACGCTTTACACCGGAACACGTTGGGCCGAAGGGCCGGCCTATTTCGCAGCCCACAAATACCTGCTTTGGTCTGATATCCCCAACGACCGGCTTTTGCGCTATGATGAGACCAGTGGCGCGGTGACTGAATTCCTCAAACCCTGCCGCAATCACAACGGGCACACCGTTGACCGCGAAGGTCGGCTGATCGCGTGTGAACATCGTGGCCGCTGCATCAGTCGGATCGAAGTTGACGGCTCGACCACCATCCTTGCGGATCACTATGAGGGGCGGCGTCTGAATTCGCCCAACGATGTGGTCGTCAAATCCGACGGCTCCATCTGGTTTTCCGATCCGACATACGGGATCGATGGCGAATATGAGGGCGACAAGGTCGAGGCGGAGATTGACGGGTCCTACGTGTTTCGGCTGGACCCGCAATCAGGCGCGTTGACGGCGGTCATCACTGATATGGTCAAACCAAACGGGCTGGCGTTTTCACCGGACGAAAGCCTGCTTTATGTGGCCGACACCGGCGCCACGCATGTGGACGGCGGCCCACAGCACATCCGAACTTTTGCGGTCAGTGACAGCGGCTCGCTTTCTGGCGGAGACATCTTTGCCACCTGCGATACCGGGCTGTTTGACGGGTTTCGGGTCGACATCCATGGCAACATCTGGACCTCCGCCGGAGACGGTGTGCATTGTTATACCCCTGAGGGCGATTTGATCGGAAAGATCCTGACCGGCGAAGTTGTCGCCAATGTCGAGTTCGGCGGGATCAAGCGCAACAGGCTGTTCATCTGCGCCACAACCTCGCTGCGTGCGGTCTATTTGAACACGCAAGGCGCGCTGAGGCCCTAAATCCAAACGCAAGGCGGAGTGCAGTATGAAAACTGAAAGCTATACGTCCAAACCAACCGGAAACATCCCAAACAGCCGATTTCCATTGCTGATCCACCGGGGCGCGATCCCCGGCGGTGGGGTCGATGCGGTCAAGGCGCGGTTCCGGGAAAACGGATGGGGCAACAACTGGCACTATCCCGGCATTTACGAATACGCCCATTTCCATTCCACGGCGCACGAATGTCTTGGCTGTGCGGTGGGTTGGATGGAATTCAAGCTCTCGGTCGAGGGGTGGACCACAGTGCGCTTGGACGTGGGCGACGTCATCGTCATGCCCGCAGGTGTGAGCCACGAAATGACGGGCCACTCGGACGACATCATGATGTGCGGCGGGTATGCAGGTGGGCGCGACTGGGACAACGTCCAAGACGCGTTCCTGACGCCTGAGCGCTATTACCAAGCCTGCAAACTGATCATGTCACTGCCGATTCCGGACCGCGATCCGGTCACAGGGGACGTTTTGCATCACTGGCACGACGCTGCGTCCTCCGTCGATGGTGGCTGGAATGACTTTCGTGATGGTCTGGACGCGAGCGCCTGACGGACATCTGAACGTCGCCAAATGCGGATATCAAGCTGCCGTCGCAGATCGGACGGTAGCGTGCAAACGGATGTTGACGCATTCGTGCACAAAACACCTTCGCACATACTCTCAGTCATCGATCAGGGGTCCGTCGCATGTACCGCCCGGTCCGCGTTGCGTTTTTCGGTTGATAGCGGCTTTGTTGCACAAATGGGCTGGTGGGATTCACTGTATGAATCCAACGTGAT
>JBGCDD010000201.1:0-4564 GCA_045105075.1 Sedimentitalea sp.
CGGCGACGGATCCGAGGCCGCGTTCCAGCGCATTCGCAGCGGGCAGTACCAGACCATCACTGTGGCCGAGCCGCTGAACCTGCAAGGTTGGCAACTGGTCGACGAACTCAACCGCGCGATCCAGGGCGAACCATGTTCGGGTTATGTCACGTCGCCCGCTTTGGTGACACAGGACGGGCTGGCCAAGATGGGCGACAGCAACGCGTTTGATCCCGATGTGCCCTACCGCGAAACCTATACCGCGATCTGGAAGTAACCCTTTGACCCAATCAAAGGCGGCCTTGGGTCGCCTTTGCCAAACCGGCCCCCACAACAGGAAGACCCCATGAGCGACACCAAACCGATCATAGAAATGCGCGGGATCACCAAGCGCTTTGGCGGCGTGACGGCGTTGCGCAACGTCGATCTAGCCGCTTATGCGGGCGAAGTGCTGGCGATTGTGGGCGACAACGGGGCCGGGAAATCGACCCTGATCAAGGTGTTGACGGGGGTTTATCAGCCCACCGATGGCAACATCACCTTTGACGGTCAGCCGCTGGTCATGTCCAGCCACGCCGACGCGATCAGCAATGGCATCGATGCGGTGTACCAAAACCTTGCAATTGCCGATCACCTGACACCGGCGCAGAACCTGTTTCTGGGCTCGGAGCTGACAAAGACGGTGCTGGGCGTGCCGATCCTCGACAATCGCCGCATGAAAGAGCTGGCCACCAAAGTTCTGAAAGACCGCCTTGGGGTGCAGCTCAAAAGCATGGATGTGGCCACCGAAAGCCTGTCGGGCGGACAACGCCAGGCGGTCGCGATTGCCCGTGCTGTGCGCCATGATGACCTGCGCGTTTTGGTGATGGATGAACCCACCGCCGCCCTTGGCCCGCAGGAAACCGCGCGCACGCTGAAACTGATCCAGGCGCTCAAGGAACAAGGGCTGGCGGTGATCGTGATCTCGCACTCGCTGGATGATGTGTTTGAGATGTCTGACCGCGTGCATGTGATGCGGCGCGGTGAATGCGCTGGCGTGGTGCGCACCGCCGACACCACCAGCAGCGAAGTTCTTGGCCTGATCACAGGCGCCAATCTGACCGGAGGGGCCGCAGCATGAGCGACGCCACACACACACCCGAAACACTGGGCGCGCGGCTCGAACCCTATATGGGCATCCTTGCTCCGATGGCGATGATCGCGGTGATCGCGCTGTTTATGGGCGCGGTTGAACCGGCGCGCTATTTCCGCCTGTCCAATATCAACCAGATCTTGTTGGATGCGGCTCTGTATATGCCGATGGCGATGGCGATGACCTTCGTGATCACCCAGCGCGGCATCGATTTGTCCATCGGATCGGTCGCGGCGCTGTCGGCGATCATGATGGCGTTTTTGATCAAGCAATATGACTATCCCGCCTGGGTCGCGGTGATCATTTGCCTGCTGCTCGGGGCCGGTATGGGGCTGCTCAACGGGTTGGTAATCACGGTGTTCCGGGTGCCCGATCTGATTGGCACGCTGGCGATGGATCTGGTCTATCGCGGCTTTGCGCTGGTGCTGGCCAAGGGGTTGGTGCTGGCGCGCTTCCCTGATCTGATCACTGAAATTGGCCGGGGTCAGGCGCTGCAATTCCTGCCCACGCCGGTGGTGATCGGGCTGATCACGCTGATTGCGGGCTATATCCTGCTGCGCGCGACGCATTTCGGGCGCTATACTATTGCGATTGGGTCCAACCCCGAAGCTTCGGAGATGACCGGGATCAGCGTCAACCGGCACCGCATCTATGCCTATGTTCTGATGGGCGCGATGGCGGCTCTGGGCGGGTTGCTTCTGACCGGCAAGTTGAACGCGGTGCAGGCGACCTCGGCGCCCTATTTCAACCTGCACGTCATTGCGGCAGTCGTCGTTGGTGGCACGTCGCTGTTTGGCGGGCGTGCGTCGATGATCGGCTCGCTGGCGGGTGTGTTGCTGTTGTCGATGATGATCAACGCGCTGGTGACCCTACGGATTGAGTTCTTCTGGCAGTCGGTCGCGTCGGGCGTGGTGATCATCCTGTCGGTCGCGATCTACACATGGTTGCAAAAGAAAGACCGTGATGGCGGCGGCGGACTGTCCGCGGCCATTGCCAACCCGGACAATCGAAAGGTCGGCATGCTTGCCATCGGGCTTTCGGTTGCCATCCTCGTGCTGCTGGCGATTGGCGCCGTGGCCGCATGACACTGACAAACCTTGGGGGCTTTCCCCGCTTCATCACCTTGGGAGGAATCACGATGAAAACCAAACTGCGCACAGCTTTGTGCATCACCGCTCTGCTGGCCGGCACTGCCGCGTTTGCCGACGGTCATCTGCCGCTGAAAACGCTGCCCGATGACGGCGAACGTGACTATTGGGTGCCCGAACAGGTTAACGCTCCGGGCGCGCTCGACGCGTTGCAGGCGGTTGTCGGCGCCGAGGCGGTGCCGTTCAAAGGCACGCTGGCCAACCCGATCCAGATCGCTTTGATCTATCCATCGGCGGACACCTCGGACTTTTGGGCGCGCAACTATCTGGCGCTGGTCAAACGGCTTGATCAACTGGGCATCGCTCACGAAACCACCGAATTCGCCAGCCGTCAGATCGAACATTCGCTGCAATCCACCTATGCCACGCAGGTCGAACAGGACGCGGATCTTTATGATTTTGTCATCTTTGGCCCGTCCGAACTGGCCACACAGGCCGACAACATCGACAAGCTGGCCGGCAATGACGATCTGACCACCTTCGTGTGGGCGTTTCACACGCCTTTGACCTACCTCGAAAATCAACCCGCCAACTGGTTTGATTTCTCGTCGGCCTTTGGCGCGCTGAAAATGTGCGACTACATGCTGGGCCGGTTGGGCAACGACGTGACCTATGCGATGAACCGGGGCATTCCGGGCATCACCGACAACCAGCGCTCGGGTGATTTCAAGAACTGCGTCGCCGAAAAAGGCAACTGGAACGCGGTTTATGAACATTACGGCGAATATCAGCGCGAAGGTGGTTTCGAGGGCACCAGCCTGATCCTGCAGGCCTACCCGGAAGCCAAAGTGATCCACAACGCCAACACCGCGATGGCCATGGGGTCGGTTGAGGCCCAGGTCGCCGTCGACAAGGCCCAAGAGGTGTTTTCAACCGGTTGGGGCGGCACGGGTCTGGAACTCGACGCGATCCGGCGCGGCGAACTGGATGCGACGCCTATGCGGATGGGCGATGACGTTGGCGCGGCCACGGCCGAGGCGATCAAATACCACCTCGAAGAGCGCGGCGGCGAGCTGCCGTTCGTGTTCCTGGGTCGTATCACCATCGCTCATGACCAGATGTCAGCCGATGAAATCGACGCGCTTGAAATCGAAGCGTTCCGCTTTTCCGGCGTTGGCGCGCTGGACCGTTAATCACGTTTGCCCCCCGGACCTGCGGGTTTGGGGGGCGGCACATATCGGGAAAAACCCGTCAGGGTTGCGTTCCCGTTGACAGACCTGCGCGGACAGAGTGTAGTGATATCAATTCAATACAGTTTGATGATCACAGCACAGGCAGCGCCATGCTCGAGCTTTCGCGGACGCAAGTTGAAGCCTTTGAACGCAATCAGGAGCGCCAATTCGCGCGGGCTTCTTTGGCGCGCATGACCGCCCAGATGCCTGACCTTGTGCCCGACATCCCTGAACAGGAGGCGGTGGGCCAAGGCGTCCGGTTGATCCGCCGCTTTGCCAAATCCGATTTTGTGCGCAGCCCGGATTGGCTCGATGTGATCTTGTGGCTGGGTTGGATCTTTGGCGAAGACAGGATGCAAGACCCCGACATCGCGCAGGCCCTGTCCAATACCGCCATCGCCCCGACCGAGCGTCTGAAAGCGGCCACGACGCTCGCCTTTGATCAGATGCGGGCGTAACCGATATGCCCAAATGTCCAAGCTGCGAAGCCGAGTACGAAACCGAAGAGTCCAAATACCGCGCAGGCAAGGAGAAAATTGCCAAAAAGTTCGGAACCTTGTGTGACGATTGCATCGAAAGGATCTTTTTCAAAGCCGAGTCAAAACTGGAAAGCAAGGCCGAGGAAGGCAAGATGTCGCAAAGTTCGGGCGGCGCGGTCAGTGCCAGCGTGCATTGCGATCCGACCTGCAAGGCGTGCGGTGTTGTGATGGTAAACAAAGGCGCGACCTACGCCCACGCGGTCATCCCGCAAAGCCTGATCAAAAAGACCGACACAATTTTCCTGCGCTTTCTGGCGTTGATGTCGGTGCCGGACGATGTTCCTTGCGATCCCAAAGGTCTGCTGGTCCCGATGCCTGTGCTGCGCGAGGGTGCTGTTGAGCGCTTGGCGCAGATGGAAAAAGAGATCGAACACAGCATGAGACACTTGACCCAAGAGCATGCTCTGGTTGCCTACAAGCGTTTCACCGCGATGATCGAGGGCTTTTTGCAAAAAGAAATCATCTGGGAATTGCAGGCCGTCGAGGGGTGCGAAAATATTGGTCGTTTCCCGTACAACCCCAATTCCCTGACGGTACCCGGTTTTTCGCAACTGAACTCGGTTGTGGGATCATCAAGCCTGGTGCGCTTTGGTA
>JBGCDD010000202.1:0-5085 GCA_045105075.1 Sedimentitalea sp.
CTCGAGGTCAATTCATCACCAGGTTTTGAGGGCGTCGAAAAAGCCACCGGCAAAGACATCGTCGGCAAAATCTACGACGACATCGAACTGCGCGTACGCCCCCAGCCGGCGCGAAAACGTAAATCCGGGTGAGCACCGACAGATAGATTGGATTTTAACGTGTTGTTCAAATTAACCTTCCGCATCGTTGGAGCTGGAGTAGACAATATTGAAAACGTCTCCCTGCCGTTTTCAACGTCTCCTTCAGACAACGAAACGTTCACGCTTCGACTGAGTGACGTCGTAGATCCGACAAAACCTCACCCTGGGTACGTCTGTGACTACACGCGCAAAGAAACACCGCCTGAGCGCGTACGCGCAACTTTGGTTGCGCTTCGTGAAGGGCGATTGTTGATGGATCGAAATCCACAAATTGATCTGCCGTTCCCAAATCAAGCCGAGCCAAGCATAGACAGTGATGGCATGATAGCGCCAGGACGCAGCGCCCCGAGGCGCATTCTGCCACAGGCGGCACGTGTCTGGCTGTCGAAACTTGATGCCCAGATGAGCGAAGTTAACAATAAATTTATCACCAACTGGAGATGGCTACAGCGAGGCGATGGCAGTCATGTTTCCGTTTCACATTCTGGTTTTGCTTGGAGTGACTCTGGCGCGGTATGGTCAAAAATTCCAAAAGATGGTCAACTTTTCATGCAAACAAACCAAAGCATTCACCTGCGCGAAAATGACCTCGCCACAGCCAGCAAGCTGGCTTCTGAGGCGCATGGCGCGTATCCCTCCCCCTTTCATCTTTCCAGATAGACTCCGGGGGAGGCCCAAGGGGCCGGGGGCAGCGCCCCCAAAAACATCCGACACTGGAAACTCCGGCCCCCTCGGCTTACCTTGCACCCAACCCCTTCTTCCAAATCCAACAAGGACGCTCCGATGAACCAAGACCAGATCCTCACGCTGCTGGCCCCCAACGTGCCCTATCTGCTTGGCGCGATCCTGCTGATCGTCATCATTTTCAAAGGCATCCAGATCGTGCCGCAGTCCGAAAAACACGTGGTCGAACGGTTTGGGCGCCTGCACTCGGTGCTGGGACCAGGCATCAACTTCACTGTGCCGTTTCTCGATGTGATCGCCCATAAGATCTCGATCCTGGAACGCCAGCTGCCCACCGCCAGTCAGGACGCCATCACCAAGGACAACGTGCTGGTCCAGGTCGACACCTCGGTGTTCTACCGCATCACCGAACCCGAAAAGACCGTCTACCGGATCCGCGATGTTGACGGTGCAATTTCGACCACAGTCGCCGGGATCGTGCGCGCCGAGATCGGCAAAATGGATCTGGATGATGTGCAATCCAACCGAGATCAGCTGATCCACACCATCAAAACCTCGGTCGAGGACGCGGTTGATGACTGGGGCATTCAGGTCACCCGCGCCGAAATCCTCGATGTGAACCTCGATCAGGCGACCCGCGATGCGATGCTGCAACAGCTCAACGCCGAACGCGCGCGCCGGGCTCAGGTGACCGAGGCCGAAGGCACCAAACGCGCGGTCGAACTCAATGCCGACGCCGAACTTTACGCCGCCGAGCAAATCGCCAAAGCCCGCCGCATCGAGGCCGACGCCGAAGCCTATGCCACCGGTGTCGTCGCAGCCGCCATCGCCGCCAACGGATTGGAAGCCGCGCAATACCAGGTCGCGCTGAAACAGGTCGAAGCGCTTAATGCACTGGGTTCTGGCTCCGGCACCCAAACCATCGTGCTGCCCGCCAACGCGCTGGACGCCTTTGGCGACGCGTTCAAATTGCTCAAAGGGACACGGTCATGATGGCCTTTAACCTTTGGTGGGCGTGGCTTGCGGCCGCCATTGTCTTTGGCATCATCGAGATTCTCGCGCCCAGCTACTTGTTCCTGGGCTTCGCTCTGGGGGCACTGGCGGTGTCGATGCTGCTGCTCAACACGGGTCTGGCCGTGTCTGCGCCATTGTTGCTGCTGGGCTTTGCCGCCCTCAGCCTCGCCGCCTGGCTGATCCTGCGCTACCTGTTCCAATCACCTCAAGGTCAGGTCAAACACTTTACCAAAGACATCAACGACTGATCTTACCGCGAAAGACGCCCAATACCTGATCATAATCCAAATCCGACCGCACATCTGAATGCGCTGATCAAGACCGCCAAGCCGCTCTGGGCCACCTTGATTGGCCTCTTGATTTTTGTGTGCACCGTCTCTCTGGGAACCAGCGACATCGACTTTTACGGTGCGGCCCGGACAACCGAGTTCCCTCTGATCGGTTTGCAAATGCCCACGGATGCGTTTTTCTATGCGGCGCCCGTCTCTATCGTTGTGGTCTCTGGCTATTTCCATTTCTATCTCAGCCGAATTTGCTTGGACATTTAAGCGCTCAAATCAAAAAATCATATGGTTGGTTCAGAGGACGCAAAAGCTTGGTCAGTGACCAATTTGGCGATGTCAGACCAAGATGATCCCGACCCCAAGCCTTTGTTTCCGCTGGGAGCAACGTTCCAAATCCTAAATGGTTTTGCGGTCTATGGCGCGGCGCCCGTGGTCGTTTTGCTTGTCTGGTGGGTCGGATTGACGGCCCGCTTACCCGCCATGACAGCGTTGAGTGCAGCATCGTTTTTCCTGGTTTCCACTATGGCACTCAGCAGCTTTCAAACGCTTGGTCAGGCGCGGGCGAAATCACCTGAACAAAAGCGTTGGAAAAACCTGTGGTTGCCCATCATGGCCGCTTTGTTTGCTGTTTGGGTGCTTTGTGCCCCGATCTGGGTGACCCACTTTCCGCAGGCCTTGGAAAGGCTAACCCACGGAACACTGTTCAAAACGGCCACGGCAATCAAGCTGCGTGGTGCGAACATTGTCCTGAAGCCCACGGATTGGCTACCATCCAACCTGGCAGAACGCGACTTCCGCGAGATCTATTGCAAGCGCACGCAGCAACAGCCGTGCCAGGAAGAAATTGCAAACTGGAGCCAAGCGTTTCTGGATGAGTGGGACCAAAGGCGACGTCACCAAATTGCCGCGCTGCTCGCGCCCGATATGACGTTTCGAAATCTAAGCCACGCCAAATATGCGCAATGCATTTATGGTTGGCGCAACTTTTGACGGCACAGATTTGACCAACACCAATCTCATGCACGCGCGGCTTGAGCGCACGGAGATCAAGAGAAACACCAAACTGGACAGAACGACCTTTGAAAATGCCGACCTGCACAAAGCCAATTTCATCGAAACTCAAAGCACTCGGATCAATTTGCGAAACAGCAATCTGCGTCGCGTGGATTTCAGTCGCGCGACGCTGACGGAACCCAACCTGCAAGACGCTGATTTGACCCGCGCCACCCTGTCGGCGACAAAAGTATTTCGACCCTCCTCAATGGCAGGTGCAAAGATCATCGCAACGACGGCGACAAACTCAAGGTGGATCGGCACATTTGCAGCCCCAATTTCCCTCAAAAACACGGATCTGAGAAAAAGCACGTTTGAAGGCGCCGCTTTTCAATTCGTCGATTTCAAGGGCGCGATTTTCGATAGAACCACAGATTTCAGGAACGCCTTCTTTGATGGATCGGTGCAGCTTCCCCGCCATATTGCGGACCAGATCGATGCAAAATGCCAACATCCGCCAGCTGTTTTGAGCCAAAGTGATTTTCTGGCCCATTGGTTGGGATGGCTGACGCTCAACCCCGATTGGGAGCCAGCAATCTGGCAACGCTTGGTCGAAAACGAATTTCATGACCTTCAACCGATCGCGCCCCCTATCGGGTGTCTGTGGCAAAATACAAATCACCCTTAGTCAGGAGCCGCATTCATCATAGTTGTTGACGACCTCTGGACGCAGCTGACGCCAATCCCTATATAATCTATCAGGAACAAGACCGGGACCGTTATGAACCAGCCTACTGAACCGCTTGAAGGGGCGCCGCTGATTGCGCCGTCATCGACTGATCATCCGCTTTACGAGCAGGTGGTCGAGGCGTGCCGCACTGTCTATGACCCTGAAATCCCTGTGAATATCTATGAGCTGGGGTTGATCTACACGATTGACATTTCGCCCGAGAACGAGGTCAAGGTGCTGATGTCGCTGACCGCGCCCGGCTGTCCGGTGGCCGGTGAAATGCCCGGTTGGGTGGCCGACGCGGTCGAGCCATTGGCCGGTGTCAAACAGGTTGATGTTGAATTGATCTGGGAACCACCCTGGGGCATGGACATGATGAGCGACGAGGCCCGACTTGAGTTGGGATTTATGTAAAGTCCACCCGCTAAGTATCTGAGGAAAGGAAAGAAACATGTTCGGCATTCCAGGCAAACAAGCCGTCACGCTGACCGCTGCTGCGTCCGCTCAGATCACCAAACTGATGGAACGTGACGGCCATTCGGGCCTGCGCATCGGCGTCAAAAAGGGCGGCTGCGCGGGCATGGAATACACCATGGACTACGTCACTGACCCCGACCCCAACGACGAAGTCGTCGAGCAGGACGGCGCGCGCGTGATGATCGCGCCGATGGCGCAGATGTTCCTGTTCGGAACCGAGATCGACTATAAGGTCGCGCTGCTGGAATCCGGTTTCCAGTTCAACAACCCGAACGTCTCCGAGGCGTGCGGATGCGGTGAATCCATTAAATTCAACGACATGGATGCGCCAGCGCCTCAAAACTAGAGCAATTGTCCCAAACCCGTCGCGGTGCTAATACAGCGCATCAGGGCAGGAAAGGACACCTCATGGCGCGCAAACTGGCAGCAGGCAACTGGAAGATGAACGGCACGGGGGACGCGCTCGGGATGCTGCGCACTCTGGCCGAAGACACCCCAAACTCCAGTTGCGATATCCTGATTTGTCCACCCGCAACTCTGATCCACCGCGCCGCGCAAGCCGTTGAAAACACCAGAATTCACATCGGTGCACAGGATTGTCACGCCGAAACCAATGGCGCCCATACCGGTGATCTAAGCGCGCAGATGCTGGTCGATGCCGGTGCGAGCCACGTCATCCTGGGCCATTCCGAACGCCGTCAGGATCACGGCGAAACCAACGCTGACGTTCATGCCAAAATGCAGGCGGCTTTGGCGCAAAAC
>JBGCDD010000203.1:0-8304 GCA_045105075.1 Sedimentitalea sp.
AAATGCGCTCTGAATTCATGCCGGATAGAATGTAGCGAAAACCTATACCTTCATCGTCAATAAGATTGACGGCAGGCACACGAAGATTGTCAAAGAGCACTTCGGTTGTGTCGTGGTTCATCATGGTGCGGATCGGGCGGATGGTCAGGCCATTGCTCAAAGCGTCGCGCATGTAAGACGCAAAGACCTTGGGTTTTCTTCATGCCCTCGCTCAGCTGCGTGGCAAGCGCCTGCATTGGCACCAGATTTGTGGATTTCTTCAAGGATTGCGGCCCCTGCGGACAACGGCAAACCCGCGCCGCCTTACTCTTTGGGGATCAAAGCCGCCAGCCGCCCTGCATCGGTCAAGGCCCCCACGAACTCGCTTTGATAGGCCATTTCACGATCAAGGTTGCGCGAGTATTCACCGGGGACGTTAGCACATAGCTTTGCGACCGCGTCGCGAAAATCGTCATAGGTCTCAATGGACATTAGAGGCTCCGCGGGGCGGCTTTGAACATTTGGTTACGGAGCAACGAGCCTTAGCACAAGAAGACGTCTGTTAAATCAGCTATGCCAGATTTGAATGGCCATTAGGCGACGCCCACGTCTTTGCTAGAGTGTTCGGAATTGAAGTGACCGGACCAAACCCCGCTTTCACCCAGATCGCGCGCGCTTTGGGTCAACATGGCGCCCGCAAATTTCGCAAGTCTTGGCGTCGCGCGATCTGCGGGATAGGACATCATCAAGCGTCGGATGGGCGACGGGTTGATCAGCGGGGCATGGGTCAATTCACCAGACTGGATATCGCGGTGGATCGGGGCAATGGGCAAGATCGTCATGCCATGCCCGGATTTGACCAGATCCTTTAGGGTGGAATAGCTGTCTGCTTCGACGGTCACGTTCAGCTGAAATCCGGCGCTGCTGCTGCTGTCTTCAAGACTTTTGCGCAACCCATGGCCGCCGCGGGGCAGAAGGAGGCGCTGATCCGCCAAGTCCGCAAAGCGAACCGGTTTAAGCGGGTCGAGTTTGGCCAAAGCAGGGCCGATCAAGTGCAGCATCTCTTCCAAAAGGTGCTGTGATCGCAAAGTGTGTGCGGACTTCGTCTCAAACAAGATCGCGACATCAACGTCGCCGCGTTGAAGCCAATCCAGCAGATAAGCGGAATAGGCGCTGACGGTCCTGAGGGTTGCGTCGGGGTGGCGCTGTGCAAAAACCTTGACCAAAGGCTCCGTCAGGATATCGGCCACCGTGGGCGGCATCCCGATTGAAACATGGCCGCGCAGGGGCGCATCATCCGCAACGCAGGCACGGATTTCCTCAAGTTCACCCAACACACGGTAGGCGTTGCGGATCACGTCCTGGCCAGCTTCGGTTGTGACCATGCCGCGCCCGTGACGTTCGAACAGCCGAACGCCAAGCTCGTCCTCTAACATTCTGACCTGACGGCTCAGCGCTGGCTGCGCGATATTGAGCCTGTCAGACGCCTTGGACAGGCTGGCGAGTTCGTTGACATGAATGCGTGTGCGGAGTTGTGAAATTTCCGTTGCCATATAATTTCGGCAAATCTGTTAAAGAAAAAGGATCGATGTTATTTGTTTGCGGCAAGGCTAGGGTGGATCGAAGCCAATCCCTTTCACAGGAGGATCTGTGGTGAAGACTGCCGTGCCCCAAGCCCCCAAACCCGTGCGCGATCTGGACGTTGAATGGCCAGAGGCTGTTTTTGAAACGCTTCAGGCGGCGGATGTGACCCACATGTCCTACGTGCCCGATGCAGGCCACACGACGCTGATCAACCTTTTCACGGCCGACAAAAACGCGACATCCAATGTACTGACCACCGAAGAAGAAGGCATCGCGATCGCGACCGGTGCGTGGCTGGGCGGGCGACGCAGTGTTGTGCTGATGCAGTCCTCTGGCGTGGGCAACTGTATCAATATGCTGTCCTTGCCGATTCAGACGCGCGCGCCCTTGCTGATGCTTGTTACGATGCGCGGCGAGTGGAACGAATTTAACCCATGGCAGGTGCCGATGGGCCAAGCGACAAAGGCCTGTCTTGAGGCGATTGGGGTTACTGTCCTGCGGGCGGAAACCGGCCCCGATCTGGTCGAAATCGTCGCGCAAGCCGCCACCATGGCCTATGAAGCGGACGGCCAGATTGCTGTCCTGATCAGCCAGCGGTTGCTCGGCAAGAAGAAGTGGTAGACCTAATGAGCAGTGAAACAATGAACCGCCGTGACGCTGTCGCAAAACTGCTGGATGCGCGCAACGGGGCTTTGGTTGTAACCGGGCTTGGCTCTCCGAGCTATGATGTCCACGCGCACGGCGACACCGATGACAACTATTATCTATGGGGTGCGATGGGGGGTGCTGCGCTCACTGGGCTTGGTCTCGCTCAAGCGCAACCAGAAAAGCGGGTGATGGTCATCACTGGTGACGGTGAAATGCTGATGGCGTTTGGCGCTTTGGCCACAATATCAGTCGCAAAGCCTAAGAACCTCGATATCGTCGTGCTGGACAACCAGCATTTTGGCGAGACGGGCATGCAAGACAGCCACACCGGCCAAGGCATTTGTTTCGCGTCCGTTGCAGAGGCCTGCGGGTTTGAGGCGACGCGAGAGCTGCGCAATCTCGCCGAGGTCGATGGGCTATGTGAGGAGCTGCAACAGCCCGCAACAGGTCCGCGTCTGTTTGTGTTGAAGATTGACGCAACGAACCTGCCACGGTCACTTCCGCCCCGCGATGCGACCTATATCAAGACACGCTTGCGCGCCCATCTGGGTTTTGCGCCCTGCTGAGAAAGAACCTGCACCATGATCCAGTTTGAAAACCTTGTCGGTGGCCAAAGCGTTCCTGCACGAGAAACCTTTGAAAGTTTCGATCCCTATACAGGCAAGCCTTGGGCGCTGATCCCTGCGCAGACCCCTGATGATGTGGACCGTGCGGTTGGGGCGGCAAAGGCCGCGTTCAAATCCCCTGACTGGCGCGGGCTGACCGCGACGGCGCGGGGCAAACTGTTGGTCAAATTCGCGGACATTCTATCGGCCCACGTCACCCGGTTGGCTGAGCTTGAAACCCGCGACAACGGCAAACTGCTGGCAGAGATGTCGGTGCAGGTTGGCTATCTGCCTGAATGGTATCGCTATTTCGGCGGGCTGTGTGACAAGATCGAAGGGGCCGTGTTGCCCATCGATAAGCCCAATATGTTCGCCTACACCAAGTCAGAACCCTTGGGTGTGATCGCGGCGATTGTGCCGTGGAACTCTCCGCTTTTGCTTTTGACATGGAAGCTGGCGGCGCTGTTGGCGGCGGGCAACACGGTCGTGATCAAACCGTCTGAACATGCGGCCGCCTCAACGCTTGAATTCGTGAAACTGTTCAAAGAGGCCGGGTTTCCCGACGGTGTGGTCAACACCGTGACAGGCATGCCAATGGAAGTTGGCGCGCCTTTGGTGTCGCACCCGGATGTCGCCAAGGTGGCCTTTACTGGTGGTGAAGCGGGGGGAAAGGCGATTTACACAGCGGCAGCACAGGACTTTAAGCCCGTCACGTTGGAGCTGGGCGGCAAATCCGCCAACATCATCTTTGATGACGCGGACGTGGACAACGCGGTCAAAGGCGCGATTTCGGGCATCTTTGCGGCCTCTGGTCAGACCTGTATTGCCGGATCGCGCCTGTTGGTGCATCGCTGCGTGCATGACCGCGTTGTTGATGGCGTCGTGGCCTTGGCCAAAACCGCCCGCATCGGCAATCCCGCACTGAAAGAAACCCAAGTCGGCCCGGTCACAACCCTGCCACATCGCAAAACCGTGCTGTCCTATATGGATGTCGCCAAAGGCGAAGGCGCAGAGGCTGTTCTAGGTGGCGGTACGCCGGATGGCGCTGACCTGAAAGACGGCTGGTTTGTCGAACCCACGATTTTCACAGGTGTGACCAACCAGATGCGGATCGCGCGCGAAGAGGTCTTTGGCCCAATCCTGTCGATCATCCCCTTTCACGATGAGGATGAGGCGTTCGAAATTGCCAATGACAGCCCGTATGGACTGGCTGCGGGCGTCTGGACCCAGAACATCGGGCGGACATATCGTGCCGCCGACGCGCTTGAGGCGGGCACCGTTTGGATCAACACCTACCGCGCGGTTAGCTTTATGGCGCCTTTTGGTGGCTACAAACGGTCAGGCATTGGGCGTGAAAGCGGGCAAGAGGCAATCAATGCTTACCTGCAAACCAAAACCGTCTGGATCGACGCACTTGGGGAAACCGCCAACCCCTTTATCATCCGGTAAGCCATGAGCCGCGAACACGTCGTCATTGTCGGCGGCGCGATCCTTGGGTCTTTCTGCGCATGGTCTCTGCGTGATCAGGGATTTGTGGGCAAGATCACTGTGATTGAGAAAGACGCGAGTTATCAATACTGCTCAACCGCCCTGTCTGCCGCCTGCATTCGGTTGCAATTTGCGACACCACTGAACATACACATGAGCCTTTTTGGCGTCGACTTTCTGCGCACCGTCAAGGCGGATCTCGGGCCAGACACGGTGCTGGACTGTGAGTGCTGTGTCTTGGCGGCCGGGGCGTGGTCGGGGGCTTTGGCAAGGACCCTGGACATTGATCTGCCAGTCGTAGCAAAGAAACGCACAGTGTTTAACTTCACGGCACCGGTTGATGGCAGCGGATTGCCGATGTTCTTTGACACATCTGGGTTCTGGATGCTCCCCAAAGGCCATGAATTTATCGGTGGCATTTATCCTTCCCCAAAAGACGACACAGATGCGTTTGGAGACTTTGAGCCGCATCATCACCTTATGGAAAACGAGTTCTGGCCCGCCTTGGTGACCCGTATTCCTGCAATGGAAGAGCTGCACCTGATCAGCAGCTGGGCTGGGCACCACGAGAATAACACACGGGACAACAACGGGATCGTTGGTCCGCATGTGCCGAGCGCCTGCTGGCCGACGGGGCCAAGGTTGTCTTGGCTGGCATGAATCTTGAAGCGGTCACAAAAACTGCACTAGAAATTGGGGCAGGGGACACGACTATCGTAGTGCAAACAGATGTGGCCGATGTTGCGGCGGTCGATGCGCTCATCGTCAAAGCTGTGGAAACGTTCGGCGCATTGGACATCATGGTCAACAACCCAGGCATCGCACCGATCCTTGATTGGCTTGATGTCACCGAGGAGATTTACGACCGCACGATGAACGTGAACCTCAAGGGCGCGTTCATCTCTGACGCTGGCCACCAAGCCATCCTTTCACGCACGCCTTTGGGGCGCTACAGTGAACCGTCCGAGATCGCCTCTGTCGTGTCTTTCCTTGCCAGCGACGATGCCTCTTGTATCACCGGTGAGACGATTTAACCCGACGGAGGTCGCCGCGTGCTGAACGACACAGTGCCTGTAAAGGAAGCATAACATGGCCAGTATCGATTTGAATTCTGACCTAGGCGAGGGGTTTGGCCCTTGGTCGATGGGCGACGATGCCACGATGCTGTCTATCGTCACTTCCGCCAATGTGGCCTGCGGTGGCCATGCCAGCGATCCAGAGACGATGTTCAAGACCTTGGTGTTGGCGCGCGACAACGGCGTGGCGGTTGGCGCGCATCCCGGTTTCAATGATCGCGAAGGTTTTGGCCGCCGTTTGATCCCGATGCCCGCCGATGAAATTGGACGCATGTGCGCAGCCCAGATCGGGGCGCTTCAGGGGATTGCAGCCCAGGTCGGCGTGCCTGTGGCTTATGTGAAACCGCATGGCGCTCTTGGCAATCTGGCGGCCCGCGATCGCGCTGTTGCGGATGCCATCGTTGCTGCCGCGCAAAGGATCGATCCGACGCTGGCTATTCTCGCGATTTCCGGCACACAAAGCGAGCAAGCCGCGCGGGCCGCCGGAGCGCCGGTTTATTCAGAGATTTTCGCCGACAGAGGGTATTTGTCATCCGGCCAGCTTGTGCCGCGCGGCCAAGACGGTGCGATGATCCATGACGCTGCCGAGGCGTCAAAGCGGTTGATTGCTTTTCTTGACAGCGGGCTGATGCCTGTTGTTGATGGCAGCCCTATTGAACTTGCCGCGCACTCGATCTGTGTCCACGGCGACAGCCCCGGCGCGGTCGCAATGGCGCGCGATATTCGGGATCGCCTGACCGCACATGGCGTTGACATCGCCCGTTTTACCCAAGTCTGAGCCGAAACATGGAGCCATCTTTCAAAGCCATTGCCGACCACAGCGTTCTGGTCACGTTCGCGGACGAAATCTCGGATGAAACCCACGCGCGCGTTCTTGCATTGGACAAGGCGCTGGCTTGTGACCCTCCCGCTGGCATGATCGAAACTGTGCCTGCTTTGGTGAACCTTTTGGTGGCCTTCGACGTTATGACAACGGATCACAGAGCCGTCGAAGCCGCCGTTCGGGCGCGCCTGAAGGGTCTCAAAATCGACGTCACGACTGGGGCAACACGCGTCGTTCACGTGTGTTACGAACCGCCCTTCGCGCCTGATCTTGCGGCAGTTGTCGCAGCCACGGGTCTCGGCGCCGAAGCGGTGATAAATGCACATCTTGCAGGCGACTACTGTGCTTTGATGTATGGGTTTTCGCCGGGCTACGCCTATTTGGCTGGCGTTCCAGAGGTGATACAAGTTCCTCGCAAAAAGGCTGCAGTGCGCGATATACCTGCGGGCAGTGTGATCATCGCAGGCGCGCAATGCCTTGTGACAACCCTGATGATGCCCACCGGCTGGTCGATAATCGGACGCTCGCCAACCAAGATCCTGACACAAGACCCAGCGCGCCCGTTCCTGTTGGATGTTGGCGACACTGTCGTCTTTGAACGCATTGATATGTCTACGTTTGACCGCTTGACGCAGGACCACGCGCATGGCTGACGCGCTGCTTTCCGTCAGCTTTGCCGGACCCCTTATCACATTCCAAGACGCAGGCCGTCCCGGCAATATGCGCTATGGGATTTCAAATTCCGGGCCGATGGATCGCTTGGCCTTTGACGCCGCCCATGCTGCTTTGGGCAACGCGCCGGGTCAAACGGCAATTGAGATATCCCTCGGTGGCCTCATCCTGCACTGCAACGACGGCAGCGTCACGGTGGCCATCACGGGTGGCGATTTCGTGGTAGAGCACGCCGGCCAGGAAATCAGGTCGTGGTCAATCCTGACGATCAGCAAAGGAGAAAGGCTGGCAATCCGCGCCGGGCCGAGGGGGAGCTGGGCCTATCTGGCCTTCACCGGTGAGTTGCAAACACATTCGTGGCTGAACAGCCAAGCCACACATTCCACGTCCGGGCTTGGCGGCGGTACATTGCGGTCGGGTGATACAATTGAACTTGCCAATACCGTGATCAAAGATGATCGCCACGGCAACATTCTACCGCCTGACCTTTGGGATGACGGCGCATTTCAGGTGGTCATGGGGCCACAAGACCACCACTTTGACCACAGCATTTTAGACCGCTTTTTGACGGGCACGTTTCAAGTGAGTGATGCTTACGATCGCATGGGCATGCGGTTAAGCGGCCCGGATGTGCCACCAAGAGGGGCACTTTCCATCCCGTCCGAACCGATCGCGCGCGGCTCCGTCCAAGTGTCAGGCGATGGCACCCCTACTATCTTGATGGCGGACCATCAGACAACGGGCGGATACCCAAAAATCGCAACACTGCTATCAAGCGAGACCGACCGATTGGCCCAGTTTCGGGCAGGCCAACCTGTTCGATTTATAAGTATTTCAAGCGAACAAGCCGTGATAAAAGCCCGCGCTTTTGGCAAGTCTAAACAACAATACCTTGACGAAATTGGCGTCGCACGCGGAACGCTTGATCAACGCCTGATGCGCGAGAACCTGATACATGGCTTTTCTTACGACTAAGGTCAGGACACCCAGCAAATGACAAGAGCGGCCAGCGCGATGGCTGATAGGAAGACCTTCGAGCATCTGTCGTATTGGGTTGCAACACGCGGCCAGTCCTTCAGCCAATCAAACAGGGTCTCGATCCTGTTTCGGCGCTTGTCGTACTTCATTGACGTCTTCCGTTGTTTCCGGCCAGGGATGCAAGCGCGTATCCCATTGTCTTTCAACGCTTCTCTGAACCAGTCGGCGTCATAACCCCGATCGCCGAGTTGCCAATCGAAATCTGGTAGGCTGCTCAGGAATGCCCGCGCGCCGATGTCGTCGCTCACCTGGCCAGCGGTGACGAACAGATTTGAGAGGCCGACATTCGCCATTGTCGCTCGAACCAATGGCGCGACAAGGCTCATCTGTCGCAGATGGCGTGCAACTTGGTCTTCCTGCCGCGCTTGGTCCGACCACCCTCTCATCGATT
>JBGCDD010000204.1:0-18326 GCA_045105075.1 Sedimentitalea sp.
GCGCGATATGTCCAGCGACACGTTTCACGAATTGACCAAGGTGCTGGCATGACCCGGCGCACGGCTTTGGTGACCGGGGTTGTGGGCGGCATCGGTGCCGCAATTGCGGCCCGTTTGGCGGGCGATGGCGCACAGGTTGTCATGACGGATTTGCCCGGTGAGGCCTTGCAGAGCGCCTGCGAAAATCTTGGCCTGCCAGCAATCGCCGCCGATCTGGGTGATCCCGATGCGGTGCAAGAAATGGTCGCGCGGCTGCGCACAAATCACGGCGCGCCTGACATTCTGGTCAATGCAGCAGGTGGCGTTCGGGGCCAGACTGGCACGCCGCTGGAAGACGTGGACCCCGCCGCCTGGCAGGCCATCTTTGCCATCAATGTCGATGCCACGCTTTATCTGACCCAAGCGCTGGTTGGGGAAATGAAAACAAAGGGTTATGGTCGAATTGTGACCATCAGCTCGGGCGCTGGCCTGCGCCCCAGCCTGACAGGAATCCACGCTTATACGGCCGCAAAACACGCGTTGGTGGGGCTGACAAAACAGCTGAGCCTCGAGCTTGGCCGCCATGGCATCACCGTCAATTCCATCGCGCCTGGTTTCATCCTGTCCAACCCCGCAACCCTTCGTCAATGGGAGGCCTATGGCCCCGACGGGCAGGCGCAACTGGTCAACCGCATCCACACCCGTAGATTGGGAACGCCCGAAGATATCGCCTCGGCTGCGGCCTTTCTGACCGGTCCCGAGGCGGGATGGATCACCGGCCAGATCCTAAGCGTCGACGGCGGCCTAAACTGAGAGTCTTGCCATGAATGACCCTGTTTTGACCCAAGCGCTGGATCGACAGCCCCAACTGATTGCGGATTTGAAAACTTTTGTGGCCTGCCGCTCGGTCGGGGCCGATCCGGCGATGGCCCAAGGTATGGAAGACGCCACAGCCTTTGTCGAAACCTGCCTGAAGGCGATGGGATTTCAGCGCTGCCAACGTCTGACCCCCGCTGATGGCAGCGGGCAACCGGCGATTTACGGCGAACGCATGGACGCGCCCGGCAAGCCGACCTTGCTGATCTACGCCCATTACGACGTACAGCCCTCGGACCCGGAGGAAAAATGGCACACGCCGCCATTTGAAACAGTCGAGCAGGACGGCAAACTGTTTGGCCGTGGCATTTCGGATGACAAAGCGCCGATGATGATCGCGCTTGAGACCTTGGCGGCTTTTGTTGCGGTGGACGGGTGCCTGCCGATCAACGTGAAACTGCTGATCGAGGGCGAGGAAGAAACCGGGTCACCGTCCTTGCCCGGTATTTTGCAAACCCACCGCGATCTGTTGGCCGCCGACGCGGTGCTGTCAGCGGATGGCGCCCGCTGGCGCCCCGATCTGGTGGCGCTGAACGTCGGCTCGCGCGGCAACGCGGGCTTTGAAATGCGGGTCCAAACCGCAGCCCAAGACCTCCATTCCGGGCGATACGGCGGCATCGTGGCCAACCCTTTGCACGTCATGTCAAAGCTGATCGCCGGACTGCACGACGCCGACGGGCGCGTCGCGGCACCTGGATTTTACGATGGCGTGGCCGAGCCTACCACATCCGAACGCGCTGAAATTGCCGCAATTCCCTATGATGAAACCGCGGCCTTTGCCGCCATTGCCGCCCACCCAAGCGGAGAGGCCGGATATTCCACGCTCGAGCGGCTCTGGATGCGCCCAACGCTGGATGTGAACGGCATGTGGGGCGGCTATAGCGGCGCGGGGTCGAAAACCGTGATCGCGCACGAAGCCTTTGCCAAGCTGACAATGCGGCTGGTGCCCGGGCAGGATCCACAGTGCGCCAAACAGGCGGTGATCGATCATCTGCACGCACAATTGCCGCCCGAGGCCAGCCTGGAGATTTACGGCGATCGAGGCCAAGGCGGCGCTTACGCTGTGCCGCCAGACCACCCGCTGCTCGCCGCCGCCGAGGCCGCATTGATCCACACAACCGGGCAAAAGCCGCTGAAAGTGCGCATCGGGGCGTCTTTGCCATTAACGGAAATCGTCTCACGCGTGCTGGGCTTGGACACAGTGATGTTTTCCTTTGCCATTGCCGACGAAAATTTCCACGCGCCAAACGAGTTCTTCCGCTTGTCTTCGATCTCGGATGGGTTGGCGGCCTGGGTTCAGATCCTGCGCCAAGTCGCCTTGATCAGCCCCGATGCGTTCACCCCCTACCGCCGCGGGTGAGCGCACCCGCCGCCATCAATATCAGATATGGCGCCGCGTTGTTGGTGGCCGCTGCGGGACTGTTCACCCTGGATGTCACCGTTCTGCGGTTCCTGTCGCCCGATGTGCCGTTCGCCCAAATCATTTTCTTTCGCGCGCTGTGCCAGCTTGTGATCGTTGCGATCTGGATCGGCTTTTCCCGCCCGGCTTTGTTTGCGTCAAAACGCTGGCCCAAGCTGGTGGTGCGGGGGGTGACCAGTCTGGTGTGTTGGTGGCTTTATTACGCCAGCTTTCAACGACTTGACCTTGCGCTCGCCTCCACGTTGACCTTCACGACCTCACTTTTTGTGGTCGCCCTGGCCCCGGTTTGGCTGGGCGAAAAGATCGGCGCCTGGCGCTGGCTGACCACGGCTATTGGCTTTGTCGGGGTGGTTCTGGCCAGCAAAGTCACGGGTCTGCGCATCGAGCCGGGTGTGATGTTCGGGCTCGGCTCGGCCTTGGCTGCCGCGATCCTGACTTTCCAGAACCGCGTGCTGGCGCGCACGGAACACACCGCGACAATCATGTTCTGGATCGCGCTGGTGGCCACACTTGGAACGCTGCCGCTGGCAATTGCGGGCTGGACCAGTCTTGGCATCGGTGACGCGATATTGCTGATCGTCGCAAGCACGCTGGCCACGGTCGGGATGCTGCTGACGGTCGAGGCCTATCGATATGGCGAGGTTTCGGCGCTGGCGACGTTCCCTTATGTGCGCCTGCTTTTTGCCATCGCGATCGGCTATTTTGTCTTTGCCGAGCTCGTAACACCGCGCGAATTGATCGGGGCAGCCATCATCGTGATCTGCGGGTTGCTGGCCAATGAAAAGCGCAGCACACCAGAGACCTGACCTGATTTGACCATTTTTCGACATCGCCGCAGAACGCACTGATTTTTCTTGGCCGACTCTGCACGATCATGTAAGGAATCTGTGATCACAGATGGACATGACCAAGGGGTTAACATGCCTTCCACACCAGCCATGACAGCGCAGGCCTTGCGGGGCGCGCTGAGCGATCTGAAAGCGCTTGATCGCGACAACGCGCGCACGATGCCGTCTGGATTTTACACGTCTGATGCCTTTCATGAGCTTGAAAAAGAACACATCTTTCGCCGCGAATGGGTGTGTTTGGGTCATGTGGGAGAGGTGCCAAACCCGGGCGATTTCTTCACGACAGACCTTGTGGACGAACAATTGCTGGTGTCGCGCGGCCATGATGGACAGGTCTATGTGCTGTCCAATGTGTGCCGTCATCGCGGCAATATGGTCGAAACCGCCGCCAGCGGAAATCGGCGCAGTTTCGTGTGCCAGTATCATTCCTGGACTTACGATACCGACGGTCAGCTGAAAACCGCGCCGCTGATGAAAAACGCCAAGAATTTTGATATGAAGGGCTGCAAACTGCCGCAGCTGGCCACCGAAATCTGGAACAACTTCATCTTTGTTAATCTTGATGGCACCGCCGACCCGTTGGCGCCGCAGCTGGAGACCCTGCAATCGCTTTTGCACAATTACCACCACGAAGAGCGCAACCTACTGTTCACCGATGACGCCGAGTGGGGGACGAACTGGAAGAACCTGACCGAGAATTTCATGGAAGGTTATCACCTGTTTTCCACCCATCCCACGACCTTGCAGCCGATGACGCCAACCCAGCTTTGCCGCAAAGTTCCCGGGCAAGACCGTTGGACCGCGTATCGTTCGTATTACGACCCCAGCTATCCGCCGCGCGGTCCGTTTCACCCTGATATGAGCGAGGACGAAAAGAAAAACTCGATCCTTTTCAATGTGTTCCCAAGCTTTGTCATCGCTGTGGCGGCCAACTACACGCTGTTTTTGTGTCTGCGACCGAACGGGGCCGACAAGGTTGCTATCAGGTGGGGCGTGTGCGGGCTCAAGACCGATCCGACCGACCCCGAGGTCGTGGCCTATGTCGATCTGTGCAAAGCTTTCAACGCCGAGGACAAGGAAAAACTGGAAACCCTGCAACGGGCGCAAAACACGCGGTTTTACCACTCTGGCCCGCTGGCGCCGGACGATCTGGAAGGTACGATCTGGGATTTTCTGGGCTATATGGGTCGCATGCTGGGCGCTGAAAAAGAGCTGGAAGACGTTTGATCACCCGGGACCTAGAGCACCTGATCTGACGGGATTTCCTCGCAGATCAGGCACAGATGATCGCCGGGGCGGACAACCGGATTGCGCCGCCTGATGGCAACAACCCCTGTGCGGTCTGCGTGAAACTCGGCCCGGATCTGACCGAAATTGTGCAGGTCATAAAGCGTCGCCACATGATCGCCGGGGTGCACCACCGCGCCAAGTGCCACATGCGTTTGCGCCAGCCCGTGATGGGCGGCGGTTGCAAAGCAGCTGCGCGCTCCAAGATCGATAAAGCGGGTCGGCTGGGCCTGCTCTGATCCACCGGTCAGCTTCAGATGCGCCAAAACCCTTTGAACCGCTTGCCAGCCGACCTGAAAAGACGCGTTGGAAAACCGCGCCAATCCGCCCAATTCGCAAGACAGGAACCGGGTCTGTTGCAGGTGCGCGGCGGTGTCAAAATCGCCGCCCTGCCCGTCAATCGGGCACACCATTGTGAACGGAGCGCCGAAAACCTGCGCCAGCTGCATGTTTTCGCGGTTTAGGTCGGCATCCGGCCCCACACACAAAAAACCACAATCGACATATTCTGTTGCGCCGCCACCAGAATGGAAATCGAGGATCACATCTGCCATCGCGATCAGATGCGCCTTGACGAAACCGGCGATGGCCGCAGTTGGCCCGGCATTGGCGTCGGTGGCGAAACTGCGGTTCATGTTGCCAAGGTCCAGCGGTGAGATGCGCGATCTGTTGTGTACCGCGGGCAAGTTCAACGCCGGCAGGAAGATGATGCGCCCCTGCACATCTTGCGGCGTGAGCCTCTGCATCAGCTGATGCAAAATCACCTGCCCCTCGTATTCATCGCCGTGATTTCCAGCGCTCAGCAACACGGTCGGACCAGAGCCATTGCAAATCACACCCACCGGCAATTGAATCACGCTGAACGCGTGGTCATTGTCGGAATGGGACAGATTGATAAAACCGCTGCGCTTGCCGGGGCTGTCAAAATCAAAATCGGTGCGCACAGTCCCATGAGACAACATCGTCACATCCTAAACCCTAAAGCGCCCTCAGGCGGACGCGGTGATGTCCAACTTACGCCTGGCGACATAAGCCTCAAGCTCTTCTTCCACCGCCGGGTCAATCGGGGGCTTTTCATAGTCGCGCAACACTTGTTTCCAGATGCCATTGGCGCGCTGGGTTGCGGTTTTGGCGCCGTCATCACGCCAGGCTTCAAAACTGCGCCAATCTGACAGGATCGGGCTATAGAATGCGGTCTCATAGCGTTCGAGCGTGTGCGCCGTGCCAAAGAAGTGCCCGCCCGGACCAGCCTCTGCCATGGCATCAACGCCAATCGCCTCTGGCGACAGGTCAATCGGGTCAAGCATAGCCGCGTGCAGTTGCAACAGTTCCGCATCCAATATCAGTTTTTCAAAGGAGCAGGTCAGCCCGCCCTCCAGCCAGCCACCCGCATGCATCATCACGTTCACATGGGCCTGAAAACAGGCACTGATCGACATGTCGGATTCGTAGGTTGCCTGGGCATCCACGCAGGCCGCGCCAGTGGTGTTGGACGACCGCAAAGGGATGCCATAACGCCGCGCCATCTGACCTGACACAATCACCGATTGCGCATATTCCGGCGTGCCAAAAGCCGGTGCGCCGGTTTTCATATCCACGTTGGACGTGAAGTGGCCGTAAAACACTGGCGCGCCGCGCTGCGCCGCCTGCCCCAGAACGATGCCCGCCAGCGCTTCGGCGTTTTGTTGCACCAAGGCGCCCCCGACAGTGGCGGGCGCCATCGCTCCGGCCAAAGTGAACGGCGTGATGTGCACCGGCTGGCCTGCGCGGGCAAATTCGATCACCGCCTCGGCCTGACCATCATCCAGCAACAGCGGCGAGTTGGTGTTGATGCCCCCCAAAATGCCAGGGCGCGCACGCAGCCCGTCGGCATCGGTTTGCAACGCAATACGCGCCATTTCGATGCAATCACGGGCACGTTCGGCGGTGTTCATCCAACACGGTTGCCAGCCCTTGTCGCACAGGGTTGTTTGCGCCAGCATCATGTCCAGATGTCGGGTTTCGGGCGGCAGATCCAACGGTTCACACCCCGCGCCGCCTTCATGATGAAACACGTTCAGCGCCGCCGAGAGCTTGACGAAATTGCGCATGTCCTCAACCGTGCCCGCGCGCCGGCCGCGATCCAGATCTGACACAAAGGACGGCCCACAAACCGTCGCAAAGGTCAACGAATTGCCCCCCACTGTGACGGTTTTCGCCGGATCGCGGGCGTGGATGGTGAATTCGGAGGGCAGGCCAACCAACATCTCTTCCACCAGTCCGGGATCAAAGCGCACCCTTTGCGTGTGATCGTCCACATCGGCGCCAATGGCGCGCAACAGGGCTCGCGCAACCGTGCTGTTCACCACCAGACCAATGTCGCGCAGCACCTGCAGGCTGGTGTGATGGATTACCTCGATCTGATCGACCGAGATCATCTCGACCGGGCGCAAAGGCGTGCGCAATTCTGCAAACGGGCGTTGCGATATCCCTTGTGTGCGCGGCGTTCGGGGCGTGCGGCGACGGGCCATATCAGGTGTCCTCTGGGTCAACGGTGAGCTGGTTTACGCGCGCATCCTGTGGCCTTTGGGGTCATAAAGCGGCGCACTTTGCAGCGTGGCCGGGTGCAATTTTCCGAACAGTTCGACCGCGTAGTTGCCGCCCTCGACATAGCGATCGGTCGCAACATAACCCATCGCAATATGGCATTCGGTGAGCGGCCCCCAGCCGCCAGAACAGACATAGCCCACGGGTTTGCCATCCAGAAATATCGCCTCGTCCCCCCAGATCGCCAAATCACCCGCCGCCACAGTCAAAGTGATCGGAGCTTCGCGCGGGGGCGGATAATTCTGCGCCGCATCTCGGCCCACAAAGTCGCCCTTTTGCAGTTTGACATGATGCATCAAACCGCAGTCATGCGCGCCGTAATCGGCGGTGATCTCAAGACCCCAGGCCGGAAAGCTCTTTTCCAAACGCAACATCATCAGACTGCGCAACCCACACAGACCCAACCCATGTGCGCGCCCGGCAGATCGCAAAGCCTCAAACAAGGCGGGTTGATCGGCGCGCGGCAGGTACATTTCAAAGCCAGTTTCGCCGGTGTAAGACAGCCGCAGCACAGTGACATTGTCGATCCCGGCCAAGGTCATGTGGCGCGCACCAAAAAAGGCCAGGTCAACCGGATCATCGGCCACATCTTGCAACAGGGCCGCCGCATTTGGGCCAGCGATGTGCAACCCGGCCAACCGATCAGACAGATTGCGCAGGACAACACCATCGCGGGGCATGTGCTTTTTGAAATGCCGCTCATAGGCTTGCTGCATCGCGTATGTGCCAACCAAAACGTAACGATCGCCCAGGTTCGACACCGTCAGATCGCCAATCACACGACCTTTTTCAGACAGCATCGGGCTGAGGCACAGCCGCCCGGGTTTTGGCAGTCGATTGGCCAGAATATGATCGAGAAAACCGGCGGCATTGGGGCCTGAGACGTCAAATTTGGCCATGTCCGAGAATTCAAACAGCCCGACCTTGGTGCGCACGGTGCGCCCCTCGGCCGCGACGGGCTCCCACCAATTGGGCTGGCGGTAGGTTAAACTGTCCTGGGCCGCCATGCCGGGAGGCGCGAACCAAGTCGCGTGTTCGCTCCCATAGCCGGTGCCAAACACCGCGCCGCTGGCCTCGAGCCTGTCATGGACCGGTGATTTGGCTTGCGGGCGTGCGGCGGGATAGCTTTGGTAGGGAAACACTTTTTCCGAGCGGTTTTCATAGAAATAGCGCGTCATCTCTTCGGTGTATTTCTGCGTCGCAAAAGCCCCAAACCGTGCCACATCCCAGTTGAATATGTCGATCTCCGGCTCGCCCGCGATGATCCATTCCGCCAGCACCCGGCCAATGCCGCCGCCCTGATTGAACCCGGCCATCACCCCGTTGGCACAAAAATAGTTGCGCAAGGCCGGGTGTGGCCCAATCAGAGGGCCAAGATCGGGGGAAAAGATCATCGGCCCGTTGATCACACGTTTGACCCCGGCGGTGCCCAGAACCGGCATGATCTCGACCGATTTTTCGAGGTTCCATTCCATGCGGGGCAGATCATCCGGCAGCAACTCGTGGCCGAAATCCAGTGGCGTGCCTGACTTGGCCCAATGAGTGCAGGTGGTTTCGTAAGCGCCCAGCAACATCCCCTTGCCTTCCTGACGCGCATAACAGCCGGTTTCGTTGTCATTGATCTGGGGCAGCTCAAAGCCCAGGTTTTCAATCATTTCAATGGGTTCAGTCACCAGATAATGATGCTCAACTGGCATCAGCGGCAATTCGATCCCGGCCAATCGCCCCACTTCGCGCCCCCACAGGCCAGCGGCATTCACCACATATTCGGCGTGAATGGTGCCCTTGTCCGTCACCACGTCCCAGCTGCCATCGGCGCGCTGTGTGGTGGCCACAACCGGCGTATGTCGATGAATAGTGGCGCCCAATTGGCGCGCGGCACCGGCAAAAGCGTTGGTCGCCGAGGCCGGATCAACATGCCCACCCTCGTCTTCCCAGAACGCGCCGATCATATGCTCGGTGTTCAAAACCGGTGCTTTTTCGCGCGCCTCGTCCAGCGATATGAAATGCCCCTCGATGCCCAAACGCCGACACGCGCTTTGCATCATCGCGTTGCTGTCCATTTCATCCTGCGTGCGGCAAATGTTGATGCCGCCAGTGAAATGAAAACCGCAGGGCTGGTCGTAAGTGTCTTCCAGTTCGCGGTAGATTTGAAAGGTATAGCGGTGCATCTCGGCGGCGGAATTGGGGCGCACCACAGTGAACAGCCCACCCGCCGCGTGCCAGCTTGAGCCCGAGGTCAGCTCTTGGCGTTCCAACAGCATCACATCGCGCCAGCCGGCACGCGCCAGATGATAAAGCACCGAACAGCCAACAACGCCGCCTCCGATCACAACAACGCGCGCGGTAGACTTCATGCGCCACCATCCAATGCGGCGACCAGTTTGCGCCGCTCTTTCACCGCATCGTCCAGCCAATCCGTGCGCATTTCCGGCACCGAATTCAGCAGCAGGTTGGTGTATTCGTGACACGGCGGCGTCAACACCTGATCAACCGGCCCTTGGGTGACGATCTCGCCGTGGCGCATCACCGCGATCCGGTCCGAGATTTTGGCGACGGTGGCAATGTCATGGGTGATGAACATGTAGCTGACGCCCAATTCGTCCTGCAGATCCTTGAGCAGATCAAGGATTTGCTGAGCCACAATCGTGTCCAGCGCCGAGGTAATCTCATCGCAAATGATCAGACGCGGTTGCGCGGCCAGCGCGCGCGCCAGATTGACCCGCTGACGCTGCCCCCCTGACAGTTCCGGCGGAAAGCGCCAGGCAAAATCAGTGGGCAAATCGACCCGTTCCAGCAGCTGCGCGACGTCCTTGCTGGCCTGCGACTGGGACAGGCCGCGATAAAACATCATCGGACGGCTCAGGATCTTGTTCAGCCGTTGACGCGGGTTCAGCGCCACATCGGCCATCTGAAACGCGAATTGGATCTGTTGCAACTCGGCGCGGGTGCGCTGGTGCACATGTGGTTTCAGCGGCTGCCCATCCAGAAAAACCCCACCCGATTTCGCCGCCATCAACCCGGAAATCAGCCGCCCAAGCGTTGTTTTGCCTGACCCGGATTCACCAATGACACCAACGGTTTCCCCGGCATGAATGCTCAGATCAATGGTGCGCAGGGCGATCGCCTCTTGGCGAGGGCCATAGCCGGCGGTGACGCCCGAAACCTGCAAAAGCGGGGTTTGCGCTGCGATCACCGCAGGTGCCGCAATGTCGTCAGGCATCACATGTGCCGCCGCCATCAGCGCCTTGGTATAGGCATGCTGCGGGTTTGAAATGATCTGTTCGGTCGGTCCGTATTCCACCTGCTGCCCGTCTTTCAGCACCAGAATGTGATCGGCCACCTGCGCGACCAGCGACAGATCATGGGTCACATAAATCGCTGCGGTCTTGTTGTCCTTGATCAACTTCTTGAAGGCAAAAAGCACCTCGATCTGGGTTGTGACATCAAGTGCTGTGGTTGGTTCGTCCAGGATCAACAGGCGCGGGTCGCTGATCATGGCCATCGCCGCCATTAGCCGCTGCAATTGCCCACCCGACACCTGATGCGGATAGCGTGAGCCGATGGTGTCCGGCTCGGGCAGTTCAAGATCGCGGTAAAGCTGTACGGCTTTGGCCATCGCGGCCTCGCGGGTCATGGCCCGTGTGATGATCGGAATTTCAGTGACTTGCGCGTCAATTGTCATCGCGCTGTTGAACGAGGCCGCGGCGGATTGCGCCACATAGGTGATGTCTTTGCCGCGCAACTCCTGCAATTTGGGCAAGGATTGTTCCAACACGCTGACACCGCCCAAGTGCACCGAACCGGCGGTGATATGACAGCCCGGGCGCGCATAGCCCATGCAGCCCAGCGAGATGGTGGTCTTGCCCGACCCGCTTTCCCCGATCAACGCGACCACCTGTCCGGGCGCCACATCAAACGAAATGCTGTCGACGATCTTGAACGCGTGGCCTTTTTTGTCGCGCACCGACACGTCCAGATTGCGGACTTTCAACAGAGGTTGGGTGTCGCTCATCTCACAACTCATCCGGCAGTTTCGCGCTGGAGCGTTGCAGCAACCAGTCGACAAAAACGTTCATTGAAATCGCAATCAGCGCAATGCCGATGGCCGGGTAAAGCGTGGTGTATTCACCGTATAAAATGGCCTGCATGTTTTCCTTAACCATCACTCCTAGATCCGATTGCGGCGGCTGCACACCAAGGCCCAGAAACGACAGCGCCGAGATGAACAGGATCGCATAGGTAAAGCGAATGCCAAATTCCGCCGCCAGCGGGGTCAGCGCATTGGGCAAAACCTCGTGCCAGACGATCCAGCCTTTGCCCTCGCCGCGCACCACCGCCGCCTCGACGTAATCCATCACCATGATGTTCACCGCCAGCGCCCGCGCCACGCGGTAGACGCGCGTCATGTCGATGAAAGCGATGGTGAACACCAGTACCACAAAGGATGACCCCAGCGAATTGATCACAATCAGCGCCAGCATCAGCGCCGGAAAACTGAGCATCGCGTCATTGATCCGGCTCATCCAGCCATCAACCCGCCCGCCAAAGGCCGCCGCCAGAAAGCCCAACCCGACACCGGCAAAAAACGACAGAAAGGTGATGATCAGCGCCAGAAACAGCGTCACCCGCACGCCGTAGATCAGACGCGACAGCACATCGCGGCCCAGATAATCGCTGCCCAGCCACATCTCGGCGTTGGGCGACAGGAAACTGTCATTGGTCAGGATCGCGCCCTCGTCATAAGGCGCAATCATTGGTGCGAAACAGGCGATCAGAAAAAACGTGACCAGCAACAGGATGCACAGCGCCACACCCGGCGTCAGATCAGAGATCGCATCGCGCAATTCGCCGCGCCACGTGCGGTCCTGCGGGGTCATTTCGGGTACCTCACGCGCGGATTGACCATGATCGACAGGATGTCTGCGATCATGTTCAGCACCACATAGACGCAGCAAAAGATCATCGCGCAGGTCTGAACGATGGGCACATCGCGGTTGGTCACCGATTCAACCATATAGCGGCCCAATCCGGGGAAGTTGAACAAAGTTTCAATCACCACCACGCCGCTGATCAGATAGGCCATATTCAGCGCCACCACATTGATGATCGGCCCCAGCGCGTTGGGCAAAGCGTGGCGAAACAACAACCTGCGGCGCGGCACACCCTTTAGGATCGCCATTTCAATCGCCGGGCTCGACAGCACGTTCAGCACCGCAGAGCGCGTCATGCGCACCATATGCGCCAGAATGGTAAAGGTCAGACCCGCCACCGGCAGGATCAGGATGCGCACCCAGTCGAGAAATTCATAGCTGGGGCGGATCGAGGCAATCGCCGGCAGCCAGCGCAGCTTGATCGCAAAGATTGTCACCAGCACCACCGCCACCAGAAAATCCGGGAACGAGATCAGCGCCAGCGACGTGGACGTGATCACCCGGTCGACCAGACCACCGGGCTTCACCGCGGCCGCCAGCCCCAGCAGAATCGACAAAGGCACGGCGATCAGCGCGGTGCAACTGGCCAAAATGATCGTGTTGCTGGCGCGTCGGGCGATTTCCGTGCCGATATCCGCGCCATTGGCCAGCGAGGTGCCGAAATTGCCAGTCACAAAATTGCCCAGCCACACAAAATAGCGCACGTAAAGCGGCTCGTTCAGGCCCAGACGGTCGCGCACTTGGGCAATCAATTCAGGCGTCGCACCCTGGCCCAAAATGGCATTGGCCACATCGCCGGGCAAAATCTCGGTGCCCAAAAACACCAGAACAGACACAAACAGCAACGTCGCAAGGCCAAGCAGCAACCGCTTTGCAAGGATTTCCAGCAGACTCACGCGTTCTCTCCTGCGCCCGGCACCTGGTCTAGGCCATGATTGCCGATAACTGTGATCACAGATACGGCGCATTGCAAGGGATTCCTTGGCCCGGACACCTGCGCGCAGTTGCTATTCAAGCTGTTGATAAAGATCACTTCCCCACTTGGCGTCTTGTTCCACAAGCTGTCTGGCCTTGGGCCCATCGCGGCTGCGCAGCGCCTCAATAATGTCTGCATGTTCGCCCAACCAGTGATCAGGCTTGACCAAATTGATGAGACCATGGGCCAACCAAGGGCCCGTGCGGGCATAAAGGCCGTCGATGATAGCCTGCAACGCCGCATTGTCCGCGCGCATATAGATAAAGTTGTGAAACGAGAAATTGGCCCGCAACAGCGTGCTGGCATCGCGTTTGGCCCAGGCCTGCTCCATCTTTTGCGCCCAATTGTTCAGCACTTTGAAATCGCCTTTGCGCATTTTTTGGGCGGCTAGCTCGGCGGCGGCCCCTTCCAAAACCGAGCGCACGAAAAACAGATTGGCGGCTTGCTGGGGTCCAAGGTCGGGCACGCGATAGGCCTTTTTGGCGGCCCCAACCAGCGCATCTTCCGAGGCCAGTTGGCGCAACGCCTCGCGCACCGGCATCGCCGAAACGCCGTAGTTGTCGGCCAGCGTGCGAATAGACAGGGCCTCGACGGGTTTGAGATCGCCCACAATCAGTTTCATGCGCAGATCCGAATAGATCGCCGCACTCAGGTTTCCCTCGGTGCCCATTTCCACTGTGTCGAGACTGGTCATCGCCTGATTTTGCCGCCTGATTTGGGGAATTGATACCGTGAAGCGGGCGCAAAATCCAGTCCGCCCTGCCCCCGCACGGCGTGGCCAAGACCTCCAAAGCACCTTGATTTTCAGCAACATCTGTGATCACAGTTTCAGGGTAACACTCAATAACTGCACCGAAAACGGCGCTATTTTGGCCAATCATGGCTTCATGACTGACCGTCAAACAGTGGGGAAATCCGAATGTCCGACGACAAGTTCAACGACTATCTTTTCAAGCAATATGTGGCCAACAAGATCTCGCGCCGCCGCTTTATGGGCACGATGGCCGCAGCCGGCGCGTCGGCCAGTGTGATCAGCGCGATGACCGCCAGCCGCGCGGCCGCAGCAACCCCCAAAACCGGCGGACGGCTGGTGATCGGCGTCGAAGCGGCCCAAGCGCAAGACAGCCTTGACCCCACCAAGTACTTCAGCACGTCCAACATCCAGATGGGCTATGCTGTGAACGACGGGCTGGTGAACCGCGACGCGAACCTGCAGCCTTTGCCCTGGCTGGCGACCTCGTGGGAATCCAACGCGGATGCCTCGGCCTGGGTGTTTGATCTGCGCAAAGGCGTGACGTTCAGCGACGGGTCCGATTTTGGCGCCGAAGATGTGATCTATTCGATGACGCGCCACTTCCGCGAGGAATCCGAAGCGCCCTCGAAGTCGTTCATGAGCCAGATCGCCAGCATCGACAAACTGGCCGAGCATCAGGTGCGCTTTAACCTCAAAGCCCCCAACGCCGACTTCCCGATGATCCTGTCGGACACCCGCGTGCACGTGACCAAGCGCGATCTTGAGGATTTCACCGGCCAGCCCCCCACCATCGGTCCGTTCAAAGTGGTCGAGTTCACGCCCGGCAGCCGCTATGTCTTTGCGCGCAACGAAAACTATTGGGGCGATGATGGTCCCTATGTGGACGAGCTGGAATTCGTGGGCATCGCCGACAACACCGCGCGCATCAACGCGCTGATTGCCGGTGATATCAATGTGTTGCTGCAGCTTGACCAGAAAGCCACGCGTCTGATCGACAATTCCGGCATTGGCTATGTGATCGACGCGCCGTCGGGGGCGTTCATCAACCTGGCGATGATGATGGACCGCGAGCCCACCAACAATGCCGATTTCCGCATGGCGATGAAATACGCGGTGGATCGCCCCGGCATTCGCGACAACATCCTGAAAGGTCTGGGCAGCATCGGGAATGACCACCCGATTGCGCCGATTGATCCCTACTACAACGCGAATATCCCGCAGCGTGCCTATGATCCCGACAAGGCGCGGTTTCACATCAAAAAGGCCGGGTTGGAAAACACGCCCATCGACATTTACGGCTCGGATGTTGCGGGCACCGGGGCTCTGGCCTCGGCCCAGCACCTGCAACAAAGCGCCAAGGCGGCGGGCATCAATCTGAACGTGATCAATCCGCCATCTGACAGCTTCTGGTCGGCGGTCTGGATTCAAAAACCGATGGTCACTTCGGGCTGGGATCCGCGCCCGGTGCCCGATCTGATCTTTTCGATTGCCTTCGCCGGCGCGTCGAGCTGGAATGAAACGCTGTGGAAAAACGACCGTTTTGACAAACTGCTGATCGAGGCGCGCTCGGTCACCGATTTTGCCAAGCGCAAGGAAATGTATGACGAGATGCAGATGATGTTGCACGATGATGGCGGCCACATCACGCTGGGTTTCCGCAATTTCGTGGATGCGGCGCGCAACGAAGTGCAAGGCATTTCCCCGCATGGATCGGGACCTTTGGGCTTTTATCAGGCACAGCGCACGGCCTGGATCGACGACTGATCTTTGATCAGAAACGACAGAGGGGCCAGCATTCATCCGCTGGCCCTTTTTGCTTTCACCACAGCACGTTAGGCAGAACCATGGTCGCCAGGTCCCGCGGACGCAGGCGCAGCGCAACACCCGCCGCACCACCACGCAAAGCGCGTCGGTCGCGACTGGAAACCATCTCACCGGATCAGGCCGAGGCGATTTTTGCCGCCGTGCTTGACGTTTTGCACAGGGTCGGGATGTGGGTGGAAGACGAAGAAGCGCGCCGCATGTTGGCAGGTGCCGGGGCGCGGTGCGACGACGGCAAAGTGTTCTATCCGCCCGATCTGGTGCGCCGCGCGATTGAAACGATACCGCCCCGCATCACCTTCTTTTCGCAAAACGGCGCGACCGCCTTTGCCACAGACGATCACATCCCCCGGTTCGGCGCCGCCGCCAATTGTGTTCAGGTGCTCGACCCGCGTGATCGCGCCTATCGGGCTTGCCTGCTGTCAGACATCGCCGATCATGGGCGTTTGCAGCAGGCCTTGCCCCACATCGATATCGCCGCCTCACTTGGCTATCCCAGCGACGTTGACGCCGAAACTGAGGCGCTGGCCAGTGCGCGTGCGTTGATGGACACGACCTCGAAACCGATCTTTTTCACCGGTCACGACGAACACGGCGTCAAAGCGATCTGGGAAGACATGGGGCAGCGCGCGGGCGGCATGGACCAATTGGCCGCCAAGCCCTTTGGGCTCGATTTGGTCGGCCCGGTGTCGCCGCTGAAGCTGAGTGGTGAGACGTGTCAAAGACTGCTGATGGCCGCCCGACTGAACCTGCCGGTGGTGTGCTACCCGGCCATTTTTCCCGGCATGGCTTGCCCGCTGACCTTGGCCGGCGCGATCACCCAGGCCACGGCGGAATCTTTGGCCGGGATCGTGATCAGCCAATTGGCCAACCCCGGCGCACCCGTCATGTCGGGATCATCGGTGATGCCGATGGACATGCGCCGCGCAGATATGGCCATTGGCGCGCCGGAATACACATTGGCGGGTCTGGGCGCGGCGGACGTGTTTTGCCATCTGAACATCCCTTGCTGGGTCGGCTCGGGCTGTACGGATGCCCATGATATCGGCCCACAAGCCTTTGCCGAAGCCAGCGCCAGCCTTCATGGCACTTGCGTGGCGGGCACAGCGCTGACCCACAACCTTGGGGTGCTTTCCAGCGGGCGCACCGGGTCGATGGAGATGTTGGTGGCCTGTGATGAACTGGCCGCGATGGCCAGCCAATTCGGCGCCGGGATCGAGGTTTCACCGGAAACCATCGCCGTTGACGTGATAGCCCGCGCATCAGGTGACAATTCCTTTCTGACCGATCCGCACACTTTGGCGCGCTATGAAACCGAGATGTGGATCCCCGGTCTGTTGCGTCGCGAAGGCATTGAAAATTGGCAAGAGGCGGGCCAGCCTGATCTGGCGCAGCGTTTGCGCGAAAAAACCCTCGATCTGCTGGAGAGCCTGTGAACATGGCCGATTACACGCTGTTTTGCGCCCCCGATACCTATGCGCTGTGCGCCCATGTGATGCTCGAAGAGCTGGGCGTTGATTATGACGTTCGCTGGGTCGAGCTGTTCAGCGACACGCCCGATCCCGCCTTTCTGGCCGCCAGTCCGCATTGTCGCACGCCTGCCTTGGCCACCCCCGAGGGCACCATTTTTGAAACCGGCGCGGTGTGTCTGTATCTGGCGGAACGTGACCCGCAAAGCCGCTTTGTGATTGCGCCTGCCGATCCGCGCAGGGGCGCCTTTTTGCAGTGGTTTCACTATCTGGCAACTTCGCTGCAACCCGAGGTGATCATCCAGTTTCATCCCGAATTCTATCACCCCGATGCCGCAACGCAGGACATGTTGAAAGCCAGTTCGATGACCCGGCTACACCGCGTGTTCCAGACGCTGAACAGCGCGCTGGCCGATGGCCCCTACTTCTTTGGACAGCACCCAACCGTTCCCGACATTGTGCTTGGCACCCAGACGATTTGGGACGAGATCTTTCCGAAAGGCGATATCTCTGCCTACCCCAATCTGGCCCGCCATCGCAGCGCTTTGTGCGCCCGCCCTGCTGTGCACCACGTGTTGAAACTGCACCAGACCCGGCGCGCGCAAAGCTGATCAGGTGCGCGCGCGCGGATTGCCTTTGATGCCAACCGTGTCGCCCATTTGCGTGCCCAAAGCGTTGATCATCCGCGCCCAATAGGCAAATGAGGCCACCAGTTGAACCAGATAAGAAATGCCTTTGTCACAAAACCCCACCTGGCGCAGTGCTGCGATGTCGCCTTCGCTCATCCGACCGGGATTTTGCGACAATTTCCGGGTATAGCGCAGCGCGGCCAGCATCTGAGGCTCGTCCAATTGCGCCCAAGCGCCCTCGCGCAGCGCCTTCAAAATCGCGTCTGACCGCGGCGGATCCTTCAAATACATCGCGAAGTTCGCACCGTGATTGACAGCTGCATACTCACACTCACACAAGATCGCCGTGTACGTCGCCACAAGCTCGGCCAGCCAAGGCTCAAGCGGATTGTCCGGATTGTGCAACACGGCAAGGTAATGCGCATCGGCTGGCTGAATGGCGCGCGGGGTTTGCGACATCGCCAGATAGAGGTTCTCAACCCGCCCATCCGCGCCTTTCACCGCCTCGTAAGCGTCAGCCAAATCGCCGCTGGCCTGATCCTGGGCAATCACCTCGACCCATGCAATTGGCTTGTCTGACACGCCCGTCACATCCCGATGTTATGGCGCACAGAGGCATTCAAAACACGGCGTTGCGCCGGCGTCATCAGCGCCTGGATGACGGGCCGGTTCAGATAAACAAAACGCCCCGCCTCCCAGACCACATCAGCGCCAAAGGAAATGGTCATACCCAACAAATGAAACGCA
>JBGCDD010000205.1:0-6178 GCA_045105075.1 Sedimentitalea sp.
GCAGATGAAACCATCGTCTACCCGCTCGACACGGCCCGGGATGCGCAAACAGAGCTGTCCAGCCAGCTCAAGAAGCTATCCGGCGGCGAAGGTGTCGATGTTGTTTACGACGCGGTGGGTGGCGATTATGCCGAACCCAGCATCCGCGCGCTGGCCTGGAAAGGGCGGTTTCTGGTGGTGGGTTTCCCCGCCGGCATTCCCAAAACGCCGTTGAACCTGGCGCTGCTGAAAGGCTGTCAGATTGTCGGCGTGTTCTGGGGGGCGCACACGTTGCGTGAACCGGCCATGCATGCGGAAAACATGGCCGATCTGTTTTCGATGTATGCCAGCGGTCAGATCAAGCCGCGCATTTCGGCCCGCTTCCCGCTTGAAGGCGTGCCCGAGGCGCTGAAAATGATGCAGGACCGCAAAGTGATGGGCAAGGTTGTGGTGACGATCGACTAGGTCGTTCCCAGCAAATGCGCGCAATCGTTGAATCTTTTGGCCGTCATCGCCCCGTTCTGGATCACGATCCGGCTGATCGAGCCGTTCTCGCACCCGGTGAACGCCAAAGGGCGCGACCCGCTTGCAATCGCCAAAGCCGCGCCGATCACACCGCCATGCACCACTGCGGCAACCCGTTGATCCGGGTGCGCGGCAGCAATGCGCAGCAACCCCGCACGCACGCGGTTGTGCAAAATTTCCGTGGTTTCGGCGCCGGGAATTTCGCCCCATTCCTGGGTTTCCTTGAACCGTTGGAACGCCGGATGCCCCTCGGCTGCGTGCCGGCGATATTCGCCGCCGTCCCATTCGCCCAGACAAACCTCGCGCAGGTCCGCCTCGACCCTTGGGATCAGGCCCAGATGCGCGGCCAGCGGCGCCGCAGTCTGGTGCGTTCGCCGCAATGTGGTGACGTAAAGCGCCGCAAAGGTTTCCCCCTTCAACCGCTCGGCCACCATGTCGGCCTGCTCGTGCCCTTCAGGGTGCAACGCTGGGTCGCCATGCCCATCCACCATCGGAAAAGACTCACCGGGGCGCGCGGCTTCGGTGCGGCCATGACGGATCAAAAACAGATCGCACGCTCCCGCAGGCGGGGCGTATTTGGTCTGGTGGTATTCCTTGCTCATCACATGCTCCGCTCGGGTTTGTTACCCCGGCACCTAACGGGAAAGATCGCATTATGACAACACGTCACCTCGACACCGGCGCGCCTGATTTGCTGTGCTCGGTCACGGATCACGTTGCCACCATCACATTGAACAACCCCGCCAAACGCAACGCGCTCAGCGATACGCTGACGCCGGCGTTGCGCCGAATGCTGCTCGAAACCGAAGCGGATCCGGATGTTCGGGTTCTGGTGCTGACTGGCGCCGGGGGCGCGTTCTGTGCTGGCGGCGATATTGGCGGTATGGGCAACACGTTGTCGGATGGCGGCAAGGCCGATGTCGACGGGATGATCGCACGGCTGCGTCAAGGTCAGGAATCGGTGTCGCTGAAACTCTATGAATACGCCAAGCCCACCATCGCTGCTCTGCCCGGCCCGGCGGCCGGTGCTGGCATGTCAATTGCGCTGGCCTGCGATTTGCGCATCGCGGCTGCGTCTGCGTTTTTGGCGCCCGCCTTTGGTGCCATCGGTCTGTCCGGCGACTTTGGCGGATCGTGGTTCCTGTCGCATCTGATTGGACCGGGACGTGCCAAAGAAGTTTACTTTACGTCGCGCCGGATCATGGCCGACGAAGCGCTGGCGCTGGGGGTGTTCAATCACGTCGCCCCCGATGATGCTTTGGCCGAGGCCACCGCGGAAATGGCCCAGAAAATCGCCGCCGGTGCACCGATCGCACAGCGCTACATGAAACAGAATCACAATCTGGCGATGCAGGCTGATCTGCGCACCACCTTGTCGCAAGAGGCCGACCGGATGATCCGCTCGATGCTGAGCGAAGATCACCGCAACGCCGCCGCCGCCTTTCTGGAAAAACGCACCCCCACCTTCAAAGGACACTGACATGGAAAACCGCACGATCACAGTTGCCGAATTGCCGACTGACGCGCTGACCCCCGAGCATTTCGCAATGACCACCGCCGACATGCCCAGCCCCGGCGACAATGAGGTGCTGTTGCGGGTGATGCTGATGTCCATCGACGCCGCCAACCGCAGCTGGATGAAGGGCGCGACCTACCGCGCGGCGGTGCAGGCGGGCGATCCGATGCCGACCTATGCGGTGTGCGAAGTGATGCAAAGCAACAGCCCACGTTTGAAATCCGGTGACATCGTCGCCGCCGAGGCCGTTTGGTCAGATTACATCGTGGCCAAAGCCCACAAGGTGCAAAAGCTGCCCGATGTGCGCCCGGTCAGCAATCTGATGTCGGTTTACGGTATTGCCGGCAAAACCGCGTTTCACGGGCTGATCCATGTGGGCCAGCCCATCGCAGGCGAAACCATTCTGGTGTCTGCGGCGGCCGGATCGGTCGGCGGTTATGTCGGTCAGATCGGCAAGGCGATCGGCTGCCGCGTGGTCGGCATCGCCGGTGGCGCCGAGAAATGCAAGTGGGTGGTCGACGAATTGGGCTTTGACGCGTGCATCGATTACCGCGCGCCGGGGATGTTCAAAGCCCTGCGCGCCGCCTGCCCCAACGGCATCGACGTCTATTTTGACAATGTCGGCGGCGCGATTCTGGAAACCACGCTGGGTCTGATGAATGAACGCGGGCGGGTGGCCTGTTGCGGCGCGATCAGCCAATATGACACCGCCGCACCCACCGGGCCGCGCAATCTGCCCGGCGTTGTGGTGGTCAAACGGCTGCGCATGGAGGGGTTCATCGTGATGGATTTCGCCGACCGCGACGCCACCGCCCTGCGCGCGTTGCAAACCTGGGTGGCCAGTGGTCAGATCAAAGTGTTCGAGGACATCGTTGAGGGGCTGGAAAACGCGCCACACGCGCTGATCGGTCTGCTGGCGGGCGACAACAAAGGCAAACGCATGGTGCGCGTCGGCGCGGATCCGGCATAGGAAGGACAATCACATGAGTGCAATTGACACAGCATTAAGCGAAGCACAGGCCAAGATCGGCACCGAAGTGGGCGTGTCGAACTGGATCACTGTGGATCAGAAAATGATCGACGAATTCGCCGAAACCACCCATGACACCCAGTGGATCCACGTTGACCCGGCGCGCGCGGCGGCAGAAACGCCATTTGGCGGGGCCATCGCGCATGGCTTCCTGTCGCTGTCGCTGGCCAGCCGCTTTGCCTATGATTGCTTTGCGATGCTGCCCGGGCAGGTCATGGGCATCAACTATGGCTTTAACAAGCTGCGGTTCCTGTCGCCTGTGCTGGCCGGGTCCAACCTGCGCGGGCGTTTTGTGTTGCAAGATGTGAGCAAACGCAATGCGTCCGAATTGCTGCGCACCAATGCGCTGACTGTTGAAATCGAAGGCTCCAAAACCCCGGCGCTGGTTGCGGAATGGCTTGGCCTTGCGGTTTTCGCGCCACCTGAATAGCCGCGCCAACCCTGCGGCATTCAACCGCCTGTCGCAGGGTTACCCATTGCATAACTGGACAGAGCCCCCCTTGCGCGTCTATTCAAAACGCAGCGAGGAACAACGGTCAGCTATGAAACAGATTTTGGTCTTGAACGGTCCCAACCTCAACCTGCTGGGCACACGCCAGCCCGAGGTTTACGGTGCGACCACACTTGATATGATCGAAGCCGCCTCGATGGCCCATGCCGAAGCGTTGGGACTGGGTCTGCGATTCGAGCAATCCAACCACGAAGGCGTGCTGATTGATCTGATCCACGGCGCCAAAGGAACCATCGACGGGATCGTGCTGAACGCCGGCGCCTTCACCCACACCTCGATTGCGCTGATGGATGCCATCGCCTCGGTGGAATTGCCTGTGGTCGAGGTGCATCTGTCAAACATCCACGCCCGCGAGCCGTTTCGCCACAAATCCTTCATCGCCCCGGTGGCGCTGGGCCAGATCTGCGGGTTTGGCGCGCAGGGCTACTTGTTGGCCATTGACGCACTTGATGCGCATTTGTCGGGCGGTGATCTGTGATGAACCTGCGCGACTATCTGTTGTTCCTGTCCAACGCGCCCACATTGGAAGACCTGTGGGATCGCCACACTGAACAGATGGCGCATTACGGCTTTGATCGTTTGATCTATGGCTTCACGCGGTTTCGCACGCAAACCTCGCTGGGCGATCCCGAGGATTTTACGATCCTGACCAATCACGGCGATGCCTATGTCGATGGGTTCCTGCATGGGGGCCTATATTTTCATGCGCCGATGCTGCACTGGGCGTTGGAAAACGAGGGCGCTGGCAGTTGGCGCACGCTGGCCGAACAGTTCGACACCGGCACGCTGACGCCCAACCAGCTGAAAGTGATCGAGTTCAATCTGCGCATGAAAGTCACCGCGGGCTACACCGTCAGCTTCAAATCGGTGTCGGCGCGCTCCAAGGGTGCGATCTCGCTGGCTGCGCGCGCCGGCATGACCCAAGACGAAGTAGATGCGGTCTGGGCCGAGCATGGGCGCGACATCCACCTGATGAACAACGTCGCGCATCTGAAGATCCTGACCCTGCCCTATAATCCCCCCAATCGCGGCCTGACCAAACGCCAGCGTGAGGCGCTGGAATGGGTCGGCGATGGCAAAACCACGCAGGATATCGCGCTTTTGATGGGGCTGACCTCGGCCACGGTCGAAAAACATCTGCGTCTCGCACGCGAGTCGCTGTCGGTGGAAACCACGGCCCAAGCGGTTTTAAAGGCTGCTTTGCACAACCAAATGTTCGTTTTGGAAGCCTAAAGCGCGCAAATGCCCGCACTAAGGGCGTGAAACGGGGAATTTGCCAAAGTTTTTTCCCTTGAAAAATCGGCGCTTACCTTGGGTAAGGAATCCATTACTTTCACTTTGCCCGATTTCGTAGCAAATTGGCCGTGTTCCGTGAGTGGTGGCTTTGGCCTGGGAACATCGGGAAAGTAACCCTGTGATTTCAGGGCTCTCTGACCCGTCCGGTCGTGGCGCGTATTTTTCCGTGCGGCGGCCGGAGCATTGATCGGCCCTATCCATCCCCAATGAAAGGGGCCCCAATGAACTGGACTGCCGTCCTGAGCAGAGCTGCGCCTTTGGCGTGGCTCTGTGACGTTTCAAAGCCTGCAAAACGAAAAAAAGGCGACCCGTGACAGGGCCGCCTTGTCGGTGTTGTGATTTTGGACTGGCTTAGCTCTGGCCGACTTTGGCAACCTCGGCGGCGAAGTCTTCTTTTTCGACTTCGATGCCTTCGCCCACTTCCAGACGCACGAACCCAGTGATCGTCGCTCCGGCCTCGGCAGCGGCTTTGCCCACTGTCAAATCCGGGTTCACCACAAATTGCTGGTTCAGCAGAGTGACTTCGGCCATGAATTTCTTCATCCGGCCCACGATCATCTTTTCGATCACCGCTTCGGGCTTGCCGCTTTCACGAGCAATATCCATCTGCACGGATTTCTCTTTTTCGACCACAGCCGCGTCCAGATCATCTTCGGACAAAGACGCCGGGTTTACGGCCGCAATGTGCATCGCAACCTGCTTGCCGAATGCCTCGTCGCCGCCGTCCATGGCGACCAGCACACCGATTTTGCCCATGCCTGCGGTTGCGGCGTTGTGCACATAGGACACAACTGAGCCGCCGCTGAGCGCGGACATGCGGCGCACCGACATGTTTTCGCCGATCGTGGCGATCGCGTCGGTCACAGTCTGCTCGACGGTTTTGCCGTCAATGTCCGCCGCTTTCAGCGCGTCAACATCCGCAACACCCAAAGCCGCGCTGGCAATTTTGCCAACCATGCCCTGAAAATCGGCGTTTTTGCCGACAAAATCGGTTTCCGAGTTCACTTCGACCGCGACACCTTTACCGCCATCAACCACCACGGCCACCAGACCTTCGGCGGCGGTGCGACCGGATTTCTTGGCCGCTTTGGCCAGACCTTTGGTGCGCAGCCAATCCACCGCGGCGTCCATGTCGCCATCGGTTTCTGTCAGCGCCTTCTTGGCGTCCATCATGCCCGCGCCGGTGCTGTCGCGCAGGCCCTTTACCATTGCTGCTGTGATTGCCATCTCTTGGCTCTCCTCAAATATCATCGGATGGGGGCAGGTCTGACCCTGCCCCTTAAGTCAACGCTTAGCTGGCGGCCGGGGCGTCCGCAGCCGG
>JBGCDD010000206.1:0-7970 GCA_045105075.1 Sedimentitalea sp.
GTACTCCTTTCACGGACGCGGCACATTGAACGGTGTCATCCCGCACCCGGGTCTGGTGGCATTGCTCGAACGGGTGGCTGAGGCAGAACAAATCAATTTGCAACGCAGCGCGCAGGTCGGCATTTTAACGGATCTGTCCTACGTGCAACTGGTGGGTGAGGGCGTGGCGGCCATCGATCTGGGCTTTCCCATGCGCTACTCGCATTCAGCCTCAGAGCTGTGTGATCTGCGAGATCTGGCCCAATTGTCGGCGCTGCTGCAAGCCGTTCTGGCACGGATCGACCCTGATTTCCCCCTGAACCGAGAGGCTTAACAATGCGTTTCACTTTGGGCGTCGACATTGGCACCTACGAGACCAAAGGCGTTTTGGTTGATGAAGCAGGCAGCATCGTGGCGCAATCCGCTCGTGCGCACGACATGATCGTGCCTCAGGCGGGGTGGGCTGAACATCGAGCTGATGAAGATTGGTGGGGGGATTTTGTTTATGTCACGCAGGCGTTGCTGGAGCAAAGCGGTGTGGATCCAGGCGACATTGCTTGTGTTGCCACCAGTGCGATTGGTCCCTGCTTGCTTGCGGTAGATGGCGAAGGCAAACCGCTGATGAACGGCATTCTCTACGGTGTAGACACGCGCGCCAGTGCCCAAATCGCGCAGTTGAACGAGCAGATTGGTGAGGATGTTGTTTTTGAACGCTGTGGCAATGCGCTCACGTCGCAATCGATTGGACCCAAGATCCTATGGCTGAAAGAGCAGCGCCCGGAGATTTTCGCACAGGCCAAATGGTTGATGGGATCGACGTCGTTCTTGGTTATGAAGCTGACCAATGAAGTGGTTATTGACCATTACACAGCTGCCAATTTCAGCCCGTTCTATGATGTTCAAACACAGGACTGGAGCGATGAGTTGGCACCGGATGTGTTGGATCTGGCGCGATTGCCGCGTCTGATGTGGTCCAATGAAATTGCGGGGAAGATCACGGATAAAGCGGCGCAAGAAACCGGTTTGGCTGTTGGAACGCCAGTGACCTGCGGCACAATCGATGCAGCCGCGGAAGCGATCAGTGTCGGCGTAACGCAGACCGGCGACACAATGATGATGTATGGCTCGACCATTTTCATGATTATGCTGACCGAGTCCCGTCTTAGCGACGCGCGACTGTGGTATGCGCCCTGGGTGTTTGAGGGCCAGCATGCGGCGATGGCTGGTTTGGCCACATCGGGCACATTGACGCACTGGTTTCGTGACCAATTCGCCCGTGAGTTAAGCCGCGCCGAGGCCTTTGGCGCGCTTGCCCAAGAGGCGGCTGCGTCTCCTACTGGTGCGAATGGGTTATTGATGTTGCCATATTTCTCGGGTGAACGCACACCGTTGCATGACCCATTGGCAAAAGGCGCCTTCTTTGGTTTGAATTTGACACATACACGCGGTGATATGTACCGCGCGCTTTTGGAAGGGATCGCCTTTGGAACGCGCCATGTGGTCGATTGTTTTGCTGAAGCTGGCCAAAAACCAAAAAACCTGTTGGCGGTGGGCGGTGGGCTCAGAAACGAAGTGTGGATGAAGGCAACCAGTGATATCTGTGGGTTGACCCAAATCATGCGAGAGAAAACGGTTGGCGCCAGTTTTGGGAACGCGTTTTTGGCGGCCTGTGCGGTCGGATTGGCCAAACCTGATGAGATCACAGATTGGAATCCCTTGGGTCAGAAAATGCATGCAAACACGCAAGATGTTTACGAAGAGACATTTCGGCATTTTGTTGCGCTTTATCGGCAAACTCAGGATATTGCCCATGCGCTTTAGGGGGCCAGCCCCCGCCGCCCCTTGGGCGTCTCCCCCGGAGTTTATTTTGAAAGATGAAGAGGGGCGGCCGAGGACGCGCCCGAAGGGCAAGGACGAGAAATGAGAATGCGCCGAAAGGCGCGCCGCTTACTTAACAGCTCCTGAAGCCATGCCTTTGATGATGTAGCGTTCCAGCACGATGCCGATCACGATCAAAGGCAGGATTGCTGTGGCTGAGAGCGCAGCCATTGACCACCAGTTGATGCCTTGGCTTCCGGTTTGGCTGGCCACCATGACCGGCAGGGTTTTGGCGTCTGTCGACGTGAGAAGAGCTGCGAAGAAGTATTCGTTCCAGGTCAGCACCAGGCTTAGAATAAAGCTGGCCACCATACCGGGCAGTGCGATCGGCAATACGATGGTGATGAAGGCGCCCCAGATTGACAACCCGTCAACCAACGCTGCTTCTTCCAATTCGACCGGGATTGATTGGAATTGGTCGCGCATGATCCAGATCACGATCGGCAATACGGTCAGGGTGTAGAGCAGGATCAACCCGATTTGTGTGTCCAGCAGATCGAGCTGGCGATAGAGCACCAAGAACGGCAGGGCCAGAACTACGGGCGGCAGGATCAACTGGCTGAGAAAGAAGAACGAGATGTCCGGATTGCGCATGAATCCAAAGCGGTAGTTGAATCGGGAAAGCCCGTAGGCGACCATTGATCCCAGCACGACAGCCAGTGTTGACGCGCCGACGGCAGAGACGGTCGAATTCCAGAACCGTTTGAGGAACTCTTCGCGCACCGTGCTTTCGTTGCCAATGGTATCAGGCGACAGGCCTAACGATTTCCAGCCGCGCCATTGTGGTGTGTAATCCCACCACGGCACCATGTTGCCTTTCATCACATCGGGGGCGATTTTGAAGGAGGTGGTGATGGTCCAATAGATCGGAAACAGGCAAATCACCGTCCACAGGATCAGAATGCCATAGATCACCACACGTTTTGAGATCCATGCCGCTTTGTGGGTCAGGTCCGTTTCGGAATCGTGGAATATTTGTTGGCTCATCTTAATATCTCGGGTTCATCCAGCGATCGACCAGCTTCATGAAAATCGTGATCGCCACCACAATCAGCACGAGGTAGACCATCGCCAAAAGGGTGCCATAGCCCACGTTTGAGCGGTCGCGATATTCGCGGAAGATAAAGCTGGTGACACTGTCGGTGGCGCCACCCGGTCCGCCCGAGGTGACGTTGATGATGATGTCGGCCAGTTTTAGCTTAAAGATAATCCGGATCAGGATCGCTGTGATCGAGATCGGCAGCATCAGCGGAAAAGTGACCTCCCAGAAGTTGCGCCAAGGCGAGGCACCGTCGACTTTGGCGGCCTCTTGCACTTCTTTCGGGATCGCCTGTAGTCCGGCCAGGATCATGATCATCATGAACGGGATGAAGGTCCAGGCGTCCATCACCATGATCATAAAACGCGCAACCTCGGGGCTGCCGAAAAAGCTGGGGCTGTCGATGCCGATCCAACGGGCAAAACGGGCCAGCGGGCCAAAGCGGATCTCCATCATCGATTTGCCCACCATCCATGACACCGCCACAGGCGACAACATCAGCGGCATCAGGAAAGCAACGCGAAAGAATTTGCGGGCGCGGATTTCGCTGGCCAGGATCAGCGCAAGGCCAAAGGCGATGGCGTATTCCACAAAAATTGCCAGGGTGTACCAGACCATGTTGCGCAGCGCGTTCCAGTAAAACGGGTCGACCCACATTTGCCGGATGTTATCCAAGCCATTGAATTGGCGGCCATTTGGGTTGGACAGGTTCCAGTCAGACAGCGCAATTGTCACTGCGAACAACAGCGGAAAGATCACCATGGCCACCACGAACAATACCGCAGGCAGGATGAACAACGTGCGTTTGCCGCGCTCTCCGTGCAGCACGACCTGTGCGATGCACAGGCAAGTGGCCCAGATCAGATAACCCCACAGCCCCAGCCGCCATGTGCTGAATTCCAGCCCGATGAGGCCGTATTCCGACAGGGCCAGCAACGCGAAACATAAGGCCATCACCGCCGCAGAGCCCCAGATCAGCGCTTTGCCCAGACGCACGCGCGCCGGGGTGATCTGGTCAAGTGTGACCACGTGAAGAAGGTCGCTCTGGCTGCTCATGCTAACATGTTAGCGCCGTGCGGCGGCACTGTTAACCCGCTAAATGCGCATTCGACACAAGGGGGTAGGCCGGGGTAGGCTGGGCCAAACACAACCGGAGGTCGCATGCGTTTTTTCATTCTGTTGGGCCTGTTCTGGGCGCAATCTGCCATCGCACAATCTGCCTTTGCGACGTTTGATCGCGCCAGCGAAGCGTTTCTCAGTGATCCTCATGATTTGGCGATTGGGCCGGACGGGCATCTTTATGTGGCGGACAAATTCGCCAACCGGATTGTTATTCTCGACAGTGAAACACTGGAAATTGTTGGCGTGGTGCAGGACGGTGGGTTGCCCAATGTGCATGACATTTCTTTTGCGGCCGATGGGCGCGCCTTTGTGGCAGTGACGGCGGCGCATTCGGTGGCCGAGATGGTGTTTGAGAACGACGCCTGGGCAGTCACGGATGTGTTGCGCCCGTTTTACAACACAGAAGGCGTTTTGGCCCATTCCAACGGGCGCACCTATGTGATGGCGTCGGGGACAGGCGAAGTGATCATGATGAACGGGCGTGATTTGCTGGGTGTCGCGCCCGGGTTTCCCGGCGCGCATGATGTGATCGAGGGCCGGGATGGATCGATCTGGGTGGCCGACACGCGGCGCGCGCGTCTGGTGCAGCTTTCGCCCGAGCTGGAGCAGATCAAAGTGATCGACGGGCTGGGCATGATTGGTCCGCGCTACATGGACACCGACGCGGCCGGTCGGTTGGTGGTGGCTGATCAGGACGGGCATCGCATTTTGCTGATTGATCCGGACACGGGTGCGCTGCTGGGCACTTTGGGCGATGGGTTGCCAGGGATCGGGCCGGGCAAATTTGATGACCCCGAAGGCGTGGCTGTGTCAGGCAACCGTTATTATTTTGCCGACAGTGATAACAATCGTATTGTCAAATATGTGGTTGTTCTGAATTGACCTCGCGCGCCACGCCCGAGCGGCGCAATGTGGCGGCCAGCGCAATCACGCAGGCCACGCCAATGGCCGCATAAGCCGCTAGAATCAAACGCAATTCGTCAAAGGCCATATTGCCCTGATCGCTGCTGAACAACGATGTCACAAACAGCGAGGCGGCCAGAACCAGCCGTCCGCACAGGCTCTGGAGCGACATATAGGTGGCGCGGCTGTCATCGCTGAGCAAAGGCTGAATGCGCGCGGTCAGAAACGGCTTGGATAGCGAATTGGGCACCATGCGCAGGAACAGCACGGCAATCGCCAACGGATGATGGATCAAGGCCAGCACAGCACACAGCGCGATCTGTAAACCGAAAGCCAGAAACAAAATGCCCGGCAGCCCAAGGCGACGGCGCAACGCGGGTGCAATCAACGATGTCAGCACCGACAACAGCATCATCAGGGCCGACACTGTGCCACTGACCAGCGGGGCTTGCGCAGCGTATCCGCCGTTGTCCAAAGTGGCCAGAATAAACGGCTGGCCGAACACAAACGGGATGTGACTGAAGCCGTACATCAACACCGAAAGCGCAAAAAGCCAGGCCAATACCGGGTGGGTCAACGCACGGCGCAAGGCGGCCAAACGCGCGGCCTCGGCCCCCGGGGATTGAACCGCCAAGGGCGGCGCGTAGAACCGGAGCGCCAGCAAAATGGCGATGGCAAAGGCGGCCGCGCTGGCCAGAAACGGCAGCGCAAAGCCTGCCGATGCCATGACGCCGCCCGAAAATGCCGACAGGGCCAGCGCGCAAAACGAAAACCGCCAGGCTTTCAGTTCCTGGGCTTCGACCTCGTCCTCGCGCCCGGTGCGCACCAGACTTTCGTACAACAGCGCGCTGTCTGTGCCCGACACAAACGCCGTGCTGGCTCCGAGCAGCACCTGCGCCAGCGCGAATTCAGAAAAACTGTCGCCAAGGGCGAGCAATACAGCGCCGCTAAAGCCGACACCTCCCGAGATCACCAATGTCAGTCGACGCCCCCAACGATCCGACATATAGCCCGACGGCACCTCGAGCAGGGTGGTGGCCAGATCGGCGATCACATAGAGCAAGATCGCTTCGGACGCAGACAGCTGGTCCTGGAAATAGAGGAACCAGATCGCCTGCCAGAACATCAGATTGCGGCAAAAGCCGAACCAGGGATAAAGCGCGATGGTGCGCGTGGCGCTGTGTGACGATGGGTGCATCTTTTGCCTTTCGTCTGGGCCGGGGAGGCGTGGCCTGTTGCCATGTTTCCCGTTTCGCCCGCGATAGGCAAGGGCGCCCGCCCCGTTGTTTCGGGGCGGGCGCGTGGTGTGTCAGAGCCCGAGTGAGGCTTTGTAGAGCGCGATCTGGCTGTCGCGCCCGATCTGGTCGGTGATCTTTTCCCAGGCGGCGGCGATCGCATCAGCGGTTTCCTGGGCCGAACCGTATTGACCGGCATAGCCTTTGGCCAATTCGTCCTCGGCGACCGAATAGTATTGGAAAATGCCGGGGATGCGCGGTTCGATGGCCGCGTTGGGGTGGTTGTAGCTGTCCGCATTTGAGCCGAGGTAATCCTCGACAAAGTCACGGTCGTATCCGGCCTCTTCCCACTCATCGAACTGGAACTGTGAGTTGCGATAAGGCTGGAAGCCGGATGGATAGGCCGACATCCAAAGTGCGATGTCCTTGCCGCCCAGATGCGCTGCCGCAGACCAGGCTGCCTTGCGCTTTTTGGCGTCGGAATCCACGCGCGCCATGACGTAAACGCCCCAGCCGATATAGGCCATGTTGGGGGCCTCGTTTGGCATCGCGTCCCACTGGCCGGTCTTGGAATTCCACACATCGTCGGAACCGGGCAGGGTGGAAAAGCCCACCACATCGCCCACAACCGAGCCGTCAGAGGTGCGCGCGGAACTGCCCACATCGCCCCACCAGCTGATCCCTGAACCGGTGCCGGCCAGGAACTGCTGGAACGCGGTGGTGCCGGGATCGGCGTTGATCTGGTCCTGAGGCTGGGTGTCCATGATGTCCATCACATCCTGGATCGCGCGCACGAAGGCCGGGTTGTTGACGCGCGGCTTCATCGTGTCGGGATCAAACAGCCACGCCGGATCATCCGGGTGCTTGGCATAGGCCGTGGCGCGGGATTCCAGGAAGTAGAAGCCAAAACCGCCCCAACCTTTCAGCGGATCCAGATAACCATGCGCGTCCAGGCCGGTCAGCGGATCAGATTTGCCCTTCAGGAATTTCGAGTGCTTTTGCACCATTTGCCAGGTCGTGGGCGGCGCCCAGTCCGAGCCGTCGCCTTCTGATTTCCATGCGGCAGCAAATTCGGCGCTGTCGTAATAATCAGAGCGATAGGCATAGGTGTGGCAGTCGCCGTCAATCGAGATGCGATAGGTTTTGCCATCCCATGTGCCGACCGGATCCTTGAGGTAGCCAACGTAGTCATCCATGTCGATCATGGTCTTGACCCACTCGGGCATCTCAGACGCCAGACCGCGTCCGCAAACATCGCCCTCAAATGGCGCGCCCATCTCGATGATGTCGAAATCGACGGTCTCGGTGGCAATCGACTGTTGCAGGCGCGGGTTATAGTCGGCCTGCGCAAGGTCGATCCAGTTGATTTTCGCGCCGGTATAGGCCTCCCAAGGTTTCAGAACACCACGGAACAACACGTTGTGCAGGTTTTGGTTGTTGAGACCCATAAAGGACAGCTCGACGCCCTCAAATTCGCCCTCGGCGATCACCTCTTTTGTGGCAGCCAGAGTCATTTCACCGACCTTTTGCCAATCCGCATCGGAAGGCGAGCCAACGCCAACACCGGGAATCTTCAGGATTTCGGCGCGCACGTTGCCGTGCCCTCCGGCGCTTGCCATTGTGCCCAGACCACCGGCAGCGGCCAACGCGCCTGTGGCGGCGGCCCCTTGCAACATCTTGCGGCGGCTCATCTGCGCGCGCACGATATGGTTGTAAAGATCAACTTTCATCTTCGTCCTCCCAAAAAATCCGACGGGCCGAAGTGTCCGGCCCATGTGTTGGCTGCGGGCATGTTTAGACGTCTTGGCGTTGCG
>JBGCDD010000207.1:0-3378 GCA_045105075.1 Sedimentitalea sp.
GGTCAGCGATGCCGAGGCGGTGATGGACCATCTGGGCGTCAAGGACGCGGTGTTTGTCGGCCTGTCGATTGGCGGTTTGATTGCGCAAGGGCTGGCGGTCAAACGGTTGGATCTGGTGCGCGCCATGGTGCTCAGCAACACAGGCGCCAAAATCGGCACAACCGAGATGTGGGACCAGCGTATTGCGGCGGTCAAACAGGGCGGTATCGAAGCGCTGGCCGATGCCACGATGGAGCGGTGGTTTTCGCGCGCGTTTTTGCAAACGCCCGAGCTGGAGCTGTGGCGCAACATGTTGGTGCGCCAGCCTGATCATGGTTATGCGGGGTGTTCGGCGGCGATCTCGGGCACGGATTTTTACACGCCCACCAGTGGCTTACGCCTGCCCACGCTGGGCATTGCCGGTGACGAAGACGGCGCGACGCCGCCCGATCTGGTGCGCGAAACGGTTGATTTGGTGCCCGGCTCCAAGTTCGCGCTGATCCGAAAGGCCGGGCATCTGCCTTGCGTCGAACAGCCCGAACGATTTGCCGCCATTCTCAGCGATTTTCTGCGCGAGGTCGGGGCCGCCTGATGGCCGCATCGGTCTTTGAGTCACCGCTGTTTGCACAGCTGTTTCCCACCGGCGATGTCGGGCGGTTGTTCACCGACAGCGCCGAGATCCGCGCGATGATGTTGGTTGAAGGCGCGTTGGCCAAGGTGCAGGGCGGTCAGGGGATCATCCCCGAATTAAGCGCGGCGGCGATTTCGCGCGCGGCGATGGAGATCCAGATTGATCCGGGAGCGCTGGCCGAGGCGACAGGGCAAAACGGCGTGTGCGTGCCCGCCTTTGTGGCCGCCTTTCGCACCGAGATGAGCGCACCGGAGCACGCGCAATTCCTGCATTGGGGCACGACCTCGCAGGATATCATCGACACTGGTTTGATGCTGCGGTTGCGTCAGGCGCTGGCCTTGTTCGAGCGTGATCTGCGCGCGCTGTTGACCCGGTTGGGCACGCTGGCCACGGCCCACGCCGACACGGTGATGGCCGCGCGCACCTTTGGCCAACACGCCACGGTGACCAGTTTTGGCGCCGTTGTGGCGGGTTGGGGCGCGCCGCTTTTAAGCTGTTTGCAAGGTTTGGAGGGGCTGCGCGCGCAACACCTGATCGTGTCGCTGTCGGGCGCTGCGGGCACCGCGTCTGCTTTGGGCGAAAACGCGGATCGCACCCGCGCAGAATTGGCTGATGCTTTGGGTTTGGCCGATCCCGGGCGCTGCTGGCACACGGATCGCGCGCCTGTTCTGGCGCTGTTGGACTGGATGGTGCAGCTGTCGCAGGCTCTGGGCAAAATGGGCGCGGATCTGAGCGATTTGGCGCAAACCGGGATCAACGAGGTGGCCTTTGGCGGCGCCGGGGCGTCTTCGACCTTGCCGCAAAAGCAAAACCCGGTGGGACCAAATACGCTTGAGGCTTTGGCGCGCATCACCGCCGCGCAACGCGCCATGATCCCCGGCGTGCACCGTCATCAACGCGATGGTGCGGCGTGGTTTGGCGAATGGATGGTGGTGCCTCAGGTCGTGCTGGGCTGTGCCTCGGCGCTGTGCATTGCCGACAAGACCGTGGCTGGGTTGACCCCCCTGCCCGATCAAATGCGGGCTGCCCTGACGGGTCAGGACCTGATCCACGCCGAGGCCATCAGCTTTGCGCTGGCCGCCCACATGACCCGCCCCGAGGCGCAAACGGCGGTCAAGGCGATGTGTCGCGAGGCCATGCAAACCGGCGCGTCACTGGGCGATTTGTTGGCGCGCGATTATCCCGATCTGGACAGCGCGGGTTTGGTTGATCCCGACCGGCAGATGGGCAACGCCCCGGCCACAGCGCGCGCCTTTGGCGCCGCGGTCAGGCACGTTTCGTAGTGCGCCCAGCGGTTCTTTTCATTCTGGTGACGGTGATGCTGGATGCGATGGGCATTGGGCTGATCATGCCGATCATGCCCGACCTGATCCGCGAGGTGCAGGGCGGATCGCTGGCCAATGCAGCGCTTTGGGGCGGTGTGCTCAGCACAGTTTTTGCGGTCATGCAGTTTCTGTTTGGCCCGATCGTGGGCAATCTGTCAGACCGGTTCGGGCGCCGCCCGGTGCTGTTGATTTCAACGGCGGTGATGGCGGTCGATTATCTGGTGATGGCACTGGCCGGGTCGATATGGTTGCTGCTGGTGGGCCGGGTGATTGGCGGCATCACCGCGGCGACCGGATCGACCGCGAATGCCTATATGGCCGACATTTCGAAACCCGAGGAAAAAGCCGCGAATTTTGGCCTGATTGGCGCCGGGTTTGGCATTGGTTTTGTGCTGGGTCCGTTGATTGGCGGGCTGCTGGCCGAATTTGGCACACGGGCGCCGTTTTATGCGGCTGCAGCCCTTGCAGGGTTGAATTTTCTGTTTGGCTACATCGTGTTGAAGGAAACCGTGACCGAGCGCATCCGTCGCCCCTTTGAATGGCGTCGGGCTAATCCACTGGGCGCGTTTCGCCAATTGGGCAAGCTGGACGAGGTGCGCCCGTTGTTGTGGGTCTATTTCATCTATTCGGTGGCGTTTTTCGTTTATCCCGCGATCTGGAGCTACTTCGGGCAAGCGCGTTTTGGCTGGACGCCGCAGTTGATCGGGCTGTCGCTGGCGCTGTTCGGTATTATGATGGCCATCGTGCAGGGCGGGTTGATCCGCGTGGTTTTGCGCCGCTTTGGCGAACGCAAAACCGTGGTCTATGGTCACGTGTTCGACGTGGCGGCCTTTGGTGCGATGGCGGTGGTGACAAGTGGCACTGTGGCGCTGATCCTGACGCCTTTGGCAGCCTTGGCGGCGGTGATCACGCCGGCTTTGCAGGGCATCATGTCAAAAGCCGTCAGCGATGATGCGCAGGGCGAATTGCAAGGCGTGCTGAGTTCGGTCAACGCGCTGGCCACGATCATTTCGCCGCTGGTGATGACGGGCGTGTTCTGGGCGTTCACCACGCCGGATGCGCCGGTCTATTGGCCCGGTGCGCCTTTTGCAGTGTCGGCGGTTTTGATGGTTCTGGGGCTGGTTGTGTTTGTGCGGGCCGGGCGCAACGTGGCGTAAACGCGACGCCTGCGTGGCGGATTGAGACTTGCAGCGCTGAAATTCGCGCTTAACCTCGGGCAAAATAAACGAGGATCCCCATGGACACTATCAAGGCTGCCGTTTGCCATGCGCATGGCGCACCGCTTGTCATCGAAGACATTCAAATCGCACCGCCCGGCATGGGCGAAGTGGCGGTAGAGCTGGACGCGGTGGCGATCTGCCATTCCGACATTTCCTTTGCTGAGGGCGCCTGGGGCGGGCATTTGCCTGCGGTTTACGGCCACGAGGCCGCCGGGCGGATTGC
>JBGCDD010000208.1:0-6413 GCA_045105075.1 Sedimentitalea sp.
CGACGACGCCGCACCAAAGCCCATATATCTGGCAATCCGCACCTTCGAGAAGACTGGCAGGGCCGTCAGAGAATGGGGTGCCGCAAGAAACTTCGCTATCCCACACCCCGAAACGTTCAACACATCACCCATCAATCGCGCCCTAATTTTCTCGGCGCCCTCTCAACACATCACGATGACCTTTTGAGGCGCGGCTCAGTTGCCCAATTCAGACGTCGCAACTCAACTATCGCTCAAATTGCAAACAATAACCCGGACGTAACGACATGGAACGACAGGGTCATCAATGCGCGCATGAACGGCGCATGAACCCGAAAACGGGCGGACGGGTTGGGTTTCTGACAAGGTTCGGCATGCCTAGGGCAAAGCCAGCGAGCGTCCTGCAATAATTGGCAATTGCGCCGCAAAAACTTGCGAACTGCCCTGCGCGCACGCCCACCTTTCTGCTCAACCGGGGCCACGCTGAGACCTTGTTTGTGTCAATTCAGGATCAAAACGATCGCCTTCATTGCCTTCACCCGATGGCCCCTGTCATCCTCACATACGCGCATCAGGCCGATGTCTCACAGCCCCGGCAAAGACCGAACAGGTCCGGCGACACGACTTGCAGGCCAACCGCGTGATCACATTCAACCCGTCTGAGCGGCCCCACAAGGCTTTCGACGAAGCGTCAACAGACGCCGCATTCTTGGACACAAGACCAACCAAATTGCACCCTTGCTATGCCGCAGCACCAGACAAAAACCGGACGTCCTTGGCTCCTTCTCTGAGCACATGCAAAGGGCGGCGCTCCGTTCGCGTTGCCGCACGCGCGCGGATCAACCTTTCCTAGCCCGGCGCGATCCTGCGTAGAAAGACCACGGATGCCACCACATCAAGGCGGCGCCATTGGGCACGGTCCCAGAACGCCCGCCTGAGCCAAAGCGCTCTTTTCAAGCTCTACGCGCCGCGCTATCCCTCGTTTATGAACACGCCCAGCCAACTTTACGCCGATCGTGTCGCTTCGGGCGCGCTGCGCGACGACCCCGCGCAACAGCTGATCCTGGCACAGTTTGACCGCATCCACAGTGCGCTCAACACGCCCGTCAAACGCAGCCTGTTCCGCAAAGCCCCCGAGCCTGCAAAGGGTCTATACCTTTGGGGCGGCGTTGGGCGCGGCAAGTCGATGTTGATGGATCTGTTCGTGGAAACGCTGGACGATATTCCCGCGCGCCGGGTGCATTTTCACGCCTTTATGCAGGAAATCCACGCCAATATGCACGCCGCGCGCAAAACCGGCGTCGATGATGCGATTGCACCGGTCGCCGACTCTGTGGCCCAAGCGGTGCGCCTGCTGGCTTTTGACGAAATGCAGATCACCGACATCACAGATGCCATGATCGTGGGGCGGTTGTTTGAAAAGCTGTTCGAGGCCGGTGTGATCGTGGTGACCACGTCCAACCGCGTGCCCGATGATCTTTACAAAGACGGGCTGAACCGGCAGATTTTCCTGCCCTTTATCGACCTCATCAAGGCGAAAATGGAGGTGATCGACCTCACCAGCCCTACCGATTATCGCCAAAACCGGCTGAGCGGTGCGCAAACCTATTTCACCCCCACCGGCCCCGAAGCCAATGCCGCGATTGACCAGATCTGGCGCGATCTGACCGGCGGGCCCGCTGCGCCTTTGACACTGACAGTGCAAAAGCGCGCCGTCACCCTGCCCGCTTTTCGCAACGGAATCGCGCGCGCCAGCTTTTATGATCTGTGCGGCGCACCGCTGGGTCCGGCCGATTATCTGGCCATCACAGGCGCGATTAAGGGGCTGGTGCTGACCGACATCCCGCAACTTGGGCGCACCAATTTCAACGAAGCCAAACGCTTTGTCACCCTGATCGATACGCTCTACGAATCCGGCACCCAGCTGATCGCCTCGGCCGCCGCCGCGCCGGAAATGCTCTATATCGAAGGCACGGGCACCTTTGAATTCGAACGCACCGCGTCCCGTTTGCGCGAAATGCAATCGGCTGATTGGGGCGCCTGAGCCGCGACGCGCTAGATTTTGTCCATCGTCGCCACTGCCGCTTTGACCGCTTTGAAATTGCTCTCGAGCTTGGCCTTGGCCGTGTTTCGAAGCATGGTGGCGTGTTTCACCTGCTTGATCAGATTTGGCTGAATCACGTTAGAGTATTCTTGCACCAACGCCTTGGATTGTTGCGCCAGCTTTTCCGCTTTGGCCGGATTGCTCAGCAGAACCGAATCGAACGTTTTCTTGTTGATCGCCAACTGGCTCAATGCCGTTTCAGACATCGCCCATTCACCTTGCATCTCATCTTCCAGCTTGGTTATCTCCGCCGAGAACTTGGCCCAGTCCGCCTCCATCACCGCAATCCGCTTGGTCACATCTTTCGAGGCCTGCGCCTTGTTCATGTTCTCGCCGCGGATCTGCTTCATGTTCCCAGATATCGAGGCCAGAAAATCACTCGGAAACGTGGGCAACGCTTTACCGTATTTCAACGCAGCCATCGTAAAAGGGCCAATCTTGCCATCCTTGACCAACTCGCATTTGTGTTGAAACTTGATGGTCGCCTTTTGCGTGCCTTTGCCGAAATCACCATCAACAACCAGTTTGGCGCCCACCTTGTTCAGCAGTTTTTGCGCCGTTTCAACCTCTTTGCCCTTTGAGCCAATCTTTAAAGTCGCCATAATACCCTCACAAAATTTGATCGCTAAAACACCCGGACTGTCCCCGCCCCGGTGATATTAATCAAGTCTTAAGTGGTATCAGCCATTTTCGCGCAGCACCGCGCCCGCCAGATAAAGTGAGCCGCAAATCAAAATGCGCGCCTCGGGCACTTGCGCCACAATCTCGGCCACCGCCTCACCAACCGAGCCCGCCACCCGCGCGACCATGTCAACACCGCGCGCCGCCGCAGCCGTTGCCTCTGCCGGCAATGTGTTGGCCTCACCCGGAATCGACACCGCCCAAAGCTCCGCCACATGGGGCGCCAAGGGTTGCAAATATCCCGCGATGTCCTTGGTGTTAAGCATACCGCAAATCATAAAAACCGGACGGTGCGGCAGATCGGCCAGCAACCGGGCCAAGGCCTCTCCCGCGGCGGGGTTGTGCCCGCCATCCAGCCAGAGCTCGGCCCGACCCGCCGCTTCCACCAGCGCCCCGGTGCGCAACCGTTGCATCCGCGCGGGCCACTCGGCATTGGTCACCGCCGCATCGCAAGCCCCCTCGCCGGGGTCCAGCGCCCGCAGCGCCGCCAACGCCGTGCCCGCATTGTCAATCTGATGCGCGCCCAGCAAATTGGGCAAAGGCAAATCGCGCAATCCGGTCTCGTCCGAATAAACCAGCCGCCCGTGTTCAACCCCCACATGCCAATGCTGTCCGGCCACCAGCAACGGCGCCCCAACCCGCGCCGCGCGATCTTCGATCACCGCCAGCGCTGCCTCGGACTGGCGCGCCACCACACAGGGCACGCCCCGTTTCAGAATACCGGCCTTTTCAAACGCGATTTCTTCGATGGTTTCGCCCAGAAACTGCTGGTGATCAATCGACACCGGCGTGATCACACAAAGCCGGGGCGCAGCGATCACATTGGTTGCATCCAGACGCCCGCCCAGACCCACCTCCAACAACGTATAATCGGCCCGCGTGCGCACAAATGCCAACAGCGCCGCGCAGGTGGTGATCTCGAAATAGGTGATCGCATCCGGGCCATTGGCCTCGTAACACTCATCCAGAACCGCGCTCAGCGCGTCCTCGGAAATCAGCGCGCCCGCCACCCGGATCCGCTCGTGAAACCGCGCCAGATGCGGGCTGGTATAGGCATGCACCCGCGCGCCCGTGCCCTCAAGCCCGGCGCGGATCATCGCCAAAGTCGACCCTTTTCCATTGGTGCCCGCAATATGCACGACATCCGGCAACTCCCGCTCGGGGTGATCCAGCGCGTCCAGCAACCGCCACATCCGGTCCAGCGTCAGATCGATCACTTTGGGATGCAACGCCATCATCCGCTCCAGGATGACGTCCGATCCGGCTTTCATGGCGACTCGGGCGCAGCCTCCGCGGCCACCTCAGAGTCCGGATCAGGGGCGGGCAGATCACCCCGCACTGCCGGCGGCAACCCCAACAGCATCCGCGTGATCGTGATCAGATCCTCGCGCATCTCGGTGCGCGGCGTCACCCGGTCCAACATGCCATGATCCAACAGATATTCGGCGCGCTGAAACCCTTCGGGCAGCTGTTCACGGATGGTTTGTTCGATCACACGCGGGCCCGCAAAACAGATCAGCGCGTTGGGTTCGGCAATATGCACATCGCCCAGCATCGCATAGCTCGCCGTCACGCCGCCCGTCGTCGGATGGGTCAGCACCACGATATAGGGCAGCCCTGCTTCCTTCAGCATTTGCACCGCAACGGTGGTGCGCGGCATCTGCATCAGGCTCAGAATGCCCTCTTGCATGCGCGCCCCGCCAGCGGCGGAAAACAGCACCAACGGGCGGCGCAACCGCACCGCTTCCTGAACGGCGGCAATGATCGCATTACCCACATACATGCCCATGGAACCGCCCATGAACGAAAAATCCTGCGCTGCGGCCACAATCGGCGTGCGTCCGATTTCGCCCAAAGCCACCAACATCGCCTCTTTCTCGCCGGTCAGCTTTTGCGCCGCCTTCAGCCGATCCGGATAGCGTTTCTGATCGCGAAACTGGAGCGGATCCGCCACCGCCTCGGGCACCGCCACTTCGGTGAAAATGCCGCCATCAAACAGCGCCAGAAAACGGTCGCGCGGGGTGATGCCCATGTGGTGCCCACAGCTGGTGCACACGTTCAGATTGTCGCTGAGTTCGCGGTGAAACAGCATGGTGCCGCACTCATCGCATTTCTGCCAAAGGTTCTCAGGCGTCTCGCGGCGCGAAAAGATCGAGTTGATCCGGGGCCGGACGTAATTGGTGATCCAGTTCATAAAAGTGCCCTTTGTTGGCCGCGTCAGCGCTCAGATATGCCCCCGCGCGCCCAATTGCAATCAGGCCCGCACCGCAAGACGCGCGCCAAGCCAGCAAACGATCATAAACGCGAAATCCACGCCCAGCCAACGGCGCAGCGCCTCGGTGTCGGCCATCTCGTAGGGCGCCACATAAAGCGCCAGCCCGCTCATGTTGTCAGGCAGCGACACCAGCAACAGCGCCGTGCAATTGTTGATCAGATGCACCGCAATGGCCGGACCCAACGTGCCCGAACGCGCCGTCAAATCGGCCATCAACAGCCCAAAGACAAAAGCCCACAGCACGTAAAGCTGCGCGTTGTCGCCCGCCTCACTTGGCATGTAATGGCCCAGCGCAAACAACGCCGAAGGGATCAGCGTCCACACCAAAGGATGCGAAAACCGCGCCGCAAGCGTCTGTTGCAGATGACCGCGAAACAGGATTTCCTCGGCGCTGACCTGCACCAAAAGCGCCGCAAGCCCAAAGGGCAGCAACATCAGCCAGCGACCAAACTCCATGTTGCGCACCACCGGCTGTTCCATGTCGTAAGGCGGCAACACCCAGACCAGCGCCACGATCAGCGCCAGCAGGCGAAACACCGCCCAGAACTGCGCACAGGTTTGCGCAAACGGGCCAATCATGTCCCACAATCGCCGCCCGTGAACCGCCAAAACCACCAGCCAGACCGCCACAATCAACGCGCCAAACTGCAACAACAACACCAGCAGCGACAACGGCGTATTGCCCGCCCCGCCCAGTTGCGCGCGCCAAAACACCGGGTCAATGGCCAGCAATGCGCGGTTCACCGTGCCCGTCAACACCAGCAGCACAATCACAATCAACACAACGCTCAGCACCAGCCGCGGCAGCGTTGCTTGCGCGCGCGCGCCCGCCAACAGCTGCGCCTGCGCGCGGTAAGCCCGTTCAGCTGCGCGGCGCATCCGACCCCTCCAGATGATCAGCAAGGGTTTCCAGCGACACCGGCGCATCATCGGTTTCGACCCTGTCGGCCTGCGCCACCCGCGCCTGACGCACCATTTCCGCCGCAGAGCCAAGATGCCCGGCGACAACCTCAAGCAATTGCACCGCGACCGTCACATCGCTTTCGATCACAGCCCGAAATTCTTCGGCGCCGAACCGCAAAAACGTGCTGGGCTGGGTGGCCACCAGATCAAGCTGACGCGGCGTGCGCGAAATGATCGACAGATCGCCCACCAGCCGGCCCGGCGAAACAACCGAAATCGGCGCATCCACCGCCGCACTGGCGGGCCAGCGCAATTCGGCCTCGCCACTCAGACACAAATAGGCCGCATCTGCGACCTGATCGATGCCGAACACCACCTGGCCTTCGCAGGCCTCGTACCACTGCGCACTGAACGCCAAAAGCCGCTGATTGCGCGCGTCCAACTGGCCAAAAAGCTCGGTCTCGGCAATGA
>JBGCDD010000209.1:0-22046 GCA_045105075.1 Sedimentitalea sp.
AACGTATCGCGCATGTCCACCATGTCAGCCGATGAGGCGTCACATTGGGATGAACTGCACATGGGTTACCACGTTGACCGGGTGAACCACTCCGAGATTTACAGCGACCACGGCAAGCACACCAACATGGTTGAAAGCTACGTTAGCCGCCTGCGTCGCATGGTATCGGGTCAGCAACACCATGTTTCGCCGCAGTACCTGCATCAGTACGCAAACCACGCTGCATGGCTTGAGGATAACCGCCGGACCGACAACGGCACACTGGCGCAGATTGTGGTCTCTGGGGGCGTTTGGAGAAGGATACACAATGGCGGATCGTGCGCCAAACGGCAAGCAGAACCGCCCAGATGTGAGTGTAGGGCGTCGATTTGCAGCTTGGCTGGATGAATTCCATCCAACTGTTTGCGCTGATTATCAATACTACCCACACAAGACCGATGAGTGGGAGGGTGATGCGCGCATGTATCCGCGCTCTATGCTTCCGCTGTTTCCAGAATATGTCGACGATGTTTGGATACCGCAGCACGCTCCGGAATTCTTCAACACGCGCGACCCGGCTGCGCTTCCATACCTTCCGCAGCTTCTCCCCAAGCCCGACGCAGCCTAAGTGTTTTGCTGGCCCTTCGGGGCCAGCTTCCACAAACACCCATCCGGCCCGAAGTCCCGCACAACAAGCCCACTCAACCGCATACGCTGTAACGCTTGATCTGTGCGCTTGTACGACTGCTCCGGTGTAAGTTCTGGTCTATTCACCCCAACATGCGCGGCAATAACGGCAAACGGCTGCGGACCCTCACGCAACACCTGCCTCACCAGCATCCGCATATGGCCTTTGCGCGCCCAGTTGTTTGATTTGGCTGGCCGAACCTCTGGCAGGGCAATGCCTCGCAAAGTCAACAACGCATCAACGTGAGCCTGCCCGTCGCCTTGCTTGCGAATGATGCCCTTGCGCAAGGCCAGTAAGGCGTTGTTGATGCTCTTACCCAACATGCCCCATTATGGATTCACAGCGCCCGATTGTTCACCTAGATTGTTGGTGCGTTTGATACATAAAGTATTGATATCAGGTGCTTTGTTCGTAGTTTCCAGTCTTGCTCGGCGCAAAGAACAACCTAGATGGCCCTGTCCCGCAAGTTCCGCCCCAATTGCTGGTTCAGGCCACTTTCCGTTCGAAAGCGTACCGGTGCCCCCTCTGACACATCCCTAGGATGTGTTGCCGGGCAGCGGGCAGGCGATTGCGTAGCAATTTGCGGCCTTATCCGAAGACTGCCAAGCAAACCTCGCCCTACCAAGCGCAGATGCGAGAGGCGCGGGCCCCGAGGATCGTACGCGCTCCAGCACACTCTGCAGACCCTTTCAGCAGATTCTGCGCAATCAGCGACAAGATCATTGCGGAAACCACGGCGTCCTTTCTGGGGCCCAGGATACGGCGAGACCAAGACTGGCTTCTTCCGGGAGTTCGCTCTTAGCGATCGTCAAGGGCGCGGCCGCGACACCCCCGGCGTCCTGCTCCACTATACCTTTGGCGACGGCGACGAACATCGCAAGGCCTTCCCAATCAGCTTCGACGCCATCCGGTGAATCGACGATTTCCAAGGTACGTATCCGGGACCAAATTACGTTACCAATGGGCAGTCATGGTTACCCCATAATGCCACATGAACTGAAGGAGATCGGCGTCGACTTTGGGCAACCACAAGTTCAACATCGCGCCGAACCTGTTGGATCGCCACTTCAAAGCTGACAAGCCAAACCCCAAAATGCCTGTTGGTGATGCAAGCACCACCAGCCGGTATTGGTCGGGATCATGCTTCGCTGAACCCTTGCGGACAATGGACGTCAGCCACATCTGACTGCGCGAAGGCTGGTTTTACATGGCTATGATCCACGGCGCGGCAAGTTTTCGCGCCAAATGCTGAGAGGGATGGGCCTTTACTCATGCCGTATCATTGGTTGGGGTCCTCTCATCTTTTGCAAACAAACCGCTAACGGGCATTGCATTTCAACTGCACCGGAGGGAGGCCGTGGATGTCTGGGAAAGGGCGTTGCTTTGATAATGCCCCCGTTTTTCGTCGGGAAAACAGTTGGCCACCCTGTTTTCTATTCCTTTTCATCGTCTTCAAAAGCCCGTCTCGGGACATTGCCATGCAATTCCCTGCCTGGCAGTGTTCAAAGCGGAGCTGATTTCGCGACCATCCTGGACAGCCCGGCGCATCGCGGAATTGGCAATCTTCAACGACGCAAATAGGTATTGCAACGCCCGCAGAAGCCCCTCAACGCTTGGTTAGAAAAGTCCCTGGGCTTTCGCAGAACCAAACACAAGTGGACGGCAAAGGCATTGATCACGATCTAAGGTGCCGCTGGTTTTCAAATCGCAAACTTCACAACCAAAATATGACGGTTGCAGCGAGAGCGATAACTGAAGAAAAACCTTCACGCGTCCACTGCCGGCAGACGATGTTTGCATCGTTGGAAGAGATCGTAAGGGATGGCCACGCGCCTGGTATCCTTCTGGCGGCCAAACATGACCTCGATCATTGTTCGGCCGGAGGTTGCTCAGCGATCTGGCGAGAAGAGGTCCAACGGTGATAAATATCCGAATGGGGCCTCAACCGCGTCGGTCACAGACTGAATGATGTTCATACCGCGCCCTTCTCGTGACGTTGTTCGCCGCCATCATGACGAACAGTGCACAGGTCGCGCACCGTGGCTTTGGGAAAGTAAGATCTCAACCGTTCTTCGCTCAGCCAAAACAAATGGCTCATAAAACCCTTGGAAGCGCAGCACTTACATCACGGCGAGCATGCCACACAACCAAACCAGATGAACCAAACGCATTCTCGGCTTAGGCCAGCATTGGTTCGATAAACCCTTGCGACGGACCCTACACATACATGCGGTCGCGTTTTGGATACCATCCAAGCCACGCAGTCTGTGCTGGCGATACTCAAACGCGATGGTGCCCTATTGTTCTACGTCATTTGGTGGCGTGACACCTTCCAACAGCTTTGCAACAAGCCAGTGAAACCGCAAAAGAACGAACGTCAATTCGCGGAGTTTTCGTCAGAAAACATTAGACTGAAATCTCAGCTGATTACATGTCAAAGCGCTGATCGTACCAAGCCACCAATCACCTTTTGAGCCTTTGGTTTTGGGCGTCAAATGGTGGAGCGCACAGAATTTTTGCAGCAACAGTTTCGCCCAAGATTTCAACCTGCAAATCGGTTCTCGGCTGACCCGGTTTGACATAGGCAAGCGCGAGCGCCTTTTGCGTTCGGTGCCCCCAGGCCCCAGATGTGACAATTCCAACAGGTGTTTTTCCTGACAAAACCAGATGGCCATAAAAAGGATCGACGTCCCTGACATCCAGTTCCAGATGGATCATATCCCAGTTTTGCCCGGCGCCCGCTCGGTCAAGAAGTGCGTCCTTGCCAAAAAAGTCGTGCCCGTCTGGTTTCACGAACGCGCCTGCCCCAGTTTCAAACGGCGTGCGTTCGGTCGTGAAATCTGCGCCCCACGCCCGATACCCTTTTTCAAGACGCATCGCATTCATCGCGTAGGCCCCGAAAAACCCAAGCCCAAATGGCGCGCCAGCTACAACCAAAGCATCAAAAACGATGGCCATTTGGTCTGATCGAACATGCAACTCCCACCCCAGCTCGCCCACATAAGACACGCGCAATGCCCGGACCGGCACACCACCGACTAAAATCTCGCGCACACTCAGCCATGGAAAGTCGCCGTCAAGCTTCGCCGACGTGATTTGAGCCAAAACATCGCGGGATTTCGGACCCATCACGCCCAGAATACCAAACTCCTCGGTGACGCGTTTGAGGCAGACATCAAAGCCCGTGGCGCGCGCAGCCAAATGATCGCCATCCATGTCTTCGGCAGCCGCGGCGCTGGTCAAATAGGCATGATCTGCACCCAACATTGCGACCGTGAATTCTGACTGCGTGCCACCCTGCGGCGTTAACACGTGGGTCAGACCGATGCGCCCAATGGGTGGCGGCGTATTCGCACCGAGTTGGTCGAGAAACGCGCCTGTGTCTGGACCTGATATCTCAAATTTCGATAAAATTGACATATCTGCGAGCCCAACCGCATGGGTGACAACATCGCATTCACGCGCAACAGCCGCGAACCAATTGGATCTGCGAAAAGACGGGACCGCCGCATCGCCCGGTTTGGTGCTGAACCAATTGGGCCGCTCCCAGCCAAATGCCGCACCCATCACCGCGCCTTGCGCACACATTTGCGCATGCACTGGCGACAGGCGTTTGCCCCGGGCCGCCGGGCGTTCTTCGTGCGGATAGTGAACCCCAAACTGCAAACCAAAACATTCAACCGCCTTTTTCACCCGAAAGTCGCGGTCTGCCCAGGCCCCAAAACGCCGTGAATCGATGGCCAAGGCATCCATGGGCGGAGCACCGTGGGTCATCCAATGCGCCAAGAACCAACCCGCACCACCGCCCTCCATCACACCCATGCTGGAACCGGTCAAAAGCCAGGCGTTGGCAAGACCATGTGCCGGCCCAATCAAAGGGTTGGCATCTGGTGTGAAAGTGATCGGACCATTGATGACCGATTTGACACCCCCCGTTTCAAGCGCCGGCAGGCGCGCCATTGCGGCCATAATGATGTCTTCGACCCGTTCCAGATCGGGCGGCATCAGGTCGGCGCCAAAGTCAGGCGGACAGCCATCAATCGACCAAGGCTGCGCGTCTTTTTCATATGGACCAAGGATCAAGCCATCGCGCTCTTGGCGCACATACCAGCTTTCTTCAGGGTCGCGGATCATTGGCAATTCGCCCTGCCCTGCAGCGATCCGTTGGGCAACAGCAGGCACCGTGTCGGTGACCAGGTATTGGTGCAACACCGGCACAGACGGAATGTTCAGCCCCATCATGTGTCCAATTTCCCAGCCCCAGGTGCCGGCGGCGTTTACCAGATGTTTGGCGCGTATAGGACCGTTTGCAGTCTCAACCACCCACATGCCCGCGTCTCGCCGAAGTGCCGTCACCGGGTTCTGGCGCAGAATTGTCGCACCATTTTTGCGCGCCACAGTGGCCATGGCATTCGTGGCAAGCGAGGGATCAACATGGCCGTCATCCGGCTCAAAAATGCCCCCCAACAAGCCATCCGTCCGGGCCAAGGGATGAAGCCGCTCGATGTCTTCGCGCGTCAACATGTGCAAATCATAGCCGGTGAATTTGGACAGCCCCGCCACATGGGCAAATTCATCCATTCGGTCGGGATTTGACGTAATGCGCATGGCGCCACAGGCATGAAAACCGCAACTGCCACCGGTTTCTTGGGGCAGAACATCGCGGTAAAGACGCACCGATGTTGCACGCAGTTCCTGAATGGTCGGATTATGCGCGAAATGCGTGCAAAGCCCTGCCGCATGCCAGGTCGAGCCATGGGTCAAGTCGTTTTTTTCTGTCAGAACAACGTCTGTCCAGCCCGCTTTTGTCAGATGATACAGCAGCGACACGCCCATAGCGCCGCCGCCAATGATCAAAACCTGTGCATCACTTTTCATGCTTTCATCCGTTCGTTTTTTGGATCGTAGGGCGCGTGGCGCAGCGGGATCGCCCTGTACCGCTTGCCTGCAACCTCGATTTCAAAGTCGCGCTCACAAATTTGGGACAATTGCCCGCCGTTTGCGATGTTGATCAGACCAAAAGCCAGTGTTTTTCCTGTTCGCGCGCCGCGCGCGCCGGATGTGGTCAGCCCAATCACCCGCCCCGCCTCCCAGATCGGCTCATCGTGCAAAATCAGAGGGTTATCCGGCAGTTCAAAGAGCACCAGACGTCGGGAAATTCCAGCAGCCTTTTGCGCCAGCAAAGCCGCTTTTCCCAGAAATTCAGTGTCCCAGCCAATCGTAAACCCGAGCCCCGCCTCAAGCGGCGTGATCTGTGGGCCGATGTCATGGCCCCAATGCTTGAACCCCTTTTCAACGCGGCAACTCTCAAGCGCACAGTGACCAAGCGGGGCGCCCCCTGCCCGATGCAGCGCATCGAACACAGCCTCGGCCTGGGCTTTGGGAATGGTCAACTCCCAACCCAATTCACCAACAAAACTGATGCGAGTTGCCCGCACGACGTGCCCTTGGATGCGCACATCGCGGCAGGTCGAAAAGGCAAAATCAAACCAATCGCTGTCAGACACACTGGCCAAAACGTGCCGCGCCCCGGCCCCCATAACGCCGATGACGGCCTCTTGTTCGGTCAAATCCTCGACGGAGACGCGATGAGCGCGTGCATGGCGGCGCAGCCAGGCATGGTCTTTCGCACGGGTTGCGGCGCCACTGGTGATCCGAAAATGCTGTGAACTCAGTTTGACAACGGTAACGTCAGCCTCGATCCCGCCGTTTTCGTTCAGCATCGGCGTGTAGACCGCGCGTCCAGGTGCAACATCCACATCGCCAGCACACAGAAACTGCGTCAATTCCAACGCATCTGGTCCGGTGATGTCGAATTTGCCAAAAGGCGAAAGGTCGATCAAAGCAGTGCCCGTCTGCATCTGGGCCGTTTCGCGCCGGATAATCTCAAACCAGGGCTGCGCGCCAACAGAATAGGGCAGATCGCGCTCGCCGGCATCCTGCGCATACCACAAAGCACGCTCCCAACCTGCGGTCAGACCAAACTGCGCGCCAAGCCCGGCCCAACGATGATGCAGCACCGATTTGCGCAATCCGCGCCCGGCTTTGGGCTGCTTGAACGGCCAATGCAGCGCGAACGTATCCGAAACCGCCTCTTGCATGCGGATCTGGACATGATCAACGGCCGCTGTCGCGGGATCAATGCGCGCGCTATCGACCTCCCACAGATCCATCGGTGCGGCCCCCTCGATGATCCAATCCGCCAACACGCGGCCAATGCCCGCCGATGACATGACGCCCACGGAATTCATGCCAGCGGCCACAAACAACCCGTCGACCTCGTTGGTTTGCCCGATCAGCGGACGCGTGTCGGTGGTAAAGCTCTCGGGTCCATTCATAAAATGCTGGATTCCTGTGGTCTCCAAAACCGGCAGCAAATTCAAAGCGGCCTCCATGAAAGGCGCGAATTGGTCCCAATCCTCGGGCATTTCCAGGAACGCACGATCGCCCTCGGGACCATGGGCGTCCCAACATTTTGCATTTGGTTCAAATCCACCAATGACCAGCTTGCCCGCATCGCCTTTGACGTAAATTCCGCGATCCAAATCCCGCAAAACCGGGTATGGCGCGGGCAGATCGGCGATTGGCTGGGTGACGACATACATGTGCTCAACCGCCTGCAAGGGCAGCGCGACCCCCGCGTCTGCGGCCAATTTGGCGGACCAAGCACCGGCACAAAGCGCGACCTGATCGGCCAGAACGTGCGATCCATCGGCGAGCTGAACTCCGTTAATCTGCTGATTTTCATGCAATATCTTTGCGACTTCTGTGTGTTCGCGAATTCGCGCGCCCTGCGACCGGGCACATTTGGCGTAGGCCATGCACAGATCGACAGGGTTAACATTGGCGTCTTCTTCCACCGCAAGCGCCCCCACAAGCCCGTCTTTTTTCAAGCCAGGCACCTTGATCTGGTCCGGCGAAATGACCGATGCCGACAGACCAAAATGGCGACCCAGCGATGCGATCCGGTGCAATTCATCCATCCGCTCGGGCGCGCGCGCCAACCAATACCCGCCTGTTTTGTGATAGCCTGTGGACAGACCAGATTGGTCCTCTAACTGAGGGAAAAGCTCGCCCGCATACATCGCCAGCTTGGTCATACTGGGCGTCGCACGCAAAGGCCCGACAATGCCCGCAGCATGCCAACTGGTGCCAGAGGTCAATTGATGGCGTTCAAACAACACGACCTCTTCGCCCCGCCGCGTCAGATGATACGCAAGGCTTAGCCCAATAGCGCCCCCACCGATGATCAGAGTTTTCGTCATGCAAAGCCCAAATGATCCGAAAGATGACGTCATCTGGCGGCAAAAAGAGCAGTGGTTCAAGGTGGATCCGGCTTTATAAGAGGAACTAATGCTAGGCAAAGATCACGGAAATCAACGCATGAAACCCAAGGCCCGTTCTGAATCCGACATCAATTTCTTTCGGGCTATTGAGGTCTTTATGGCCGTCGCCGAGATGCAGCAATTCACCTCTGCGGCGGCCGCCTTGGGCATGACACAATCGGCTGCGTCACAACATCTGCGCAACCTGGAAAGCGCCTTCAACCTTTCCCTGTTTGATCGCAGCACCCGCCCGGTTGTGTTGACCCATGCCGGTGAAGTCTTGCAGCGCCATGGCTTTCGGATTTTGAATGAAATCGAAGATCTGAAGTCCAGCTTGCGCCACCATGATGCATCCGCCCTGCCGGTTTTGCGCATCGGTTTGCTGGCCTCGATCGCAACCACACTCACCGCCGATCTGTATGATTTCATCGGCAGCCATCTGGGGATTCCCGAATTGATCCTGTCCGCCGGGCTGTCCACGGATCACCAGGTTGCACTGAACACGCGCAAAATTGATCTGGCAATCACATCGGAATTGTTCGCCAGTTCTGAGGGTTACCAAGTGTTGCCCATTGCCTCGGAACCTTTTGTTTTGGTCTTGCCAGAAAGCTATGAGGGGCCTTGCGACGACATTGATCACATATCACGCCACTTGTCGTTGGTGCGATTTGGCGTTGACACGCCGGTCGGCCGGCGCACCGATCAGCATTTGCAAAGGTGTCGCCTCAACTTGCCTCGCGCCATCGAGGCCGATCGGTCCTCGATGGTGGTGGCTGGTGTCGTTACCGGCAAATGTTTTGCCATTCTCACTCCTTCACTGCTGATTGACGGGGTCGCCGAGGGCATGCCGCTGCGCCTTGCTCCTTTGCCGTTCGCCGGTTTCAAACGCACGTTGCAACTGGTATCACGCCGCGAGGATCTGGGCGACATTCCGGCTTTGGTGGCCGACACTTGCCGAATTACTTTGCGCAAAAGCTTCAAGGCCCGGTTTCCAACAATCGCCGACCAAATCACCTATCATTCCTAGCTAATGCACTTCATTAGCAATTGCGATTTTGGACAATTGCCCTATCCGACCAGCGGTCTGAACGGCTAGGCTGTACCAACTGAAACAATGACGTTCGGGATGATGGCACCATGATCAGGCGAGCCGGACGAGAGAAACGGATCCAAGCCAGGGCGAAGAAAAGCGCAGTTTCAGCACCCTACGTCACGCGGCGCATTGGATTGGTCAGCCTGATTGACGAGTCCGCCGTCGCGATGATCGAACGGAATGCCGACCGCATTCTTGATCAGATCGGTATGGACTTTCGCGGCGATCCAGACACGCTGGAGCTGTTTGCAAAGCACGGCGCACGCGTGTCAGGCGAGCGTGTGCGGTTTGACCCAGGATGGTGCCGCGACAAGATCAAAACCGCCCCGTCCGTGTTCACCCAGCACGCGCGAAACCCGCACCGTTCGGTGCAGATCGGTGGTGACGCGCAGGTCTATGCGCCCAGTTTCGGCCCCCCCTTTGTGCACGATATGGAACGCGGGCGCCGTTATGCCGAATTTGAAGACTTCAAGACCATCACCAAACTGCATCATCAACTAAGCGCGGTTCATCACTCTGGCGGTGTGGTGGTCGAACCCGTTGATATCCCAGTTCCTTTGCGCCATTTGCACATGGCACAAGCCCATCTGACCCTGAATGACAAACCGTTCATGGGCGCGGTTACGGCCCCTGAGCGAGCGCGCGATACGTTGGAGATGTGCAAAATCGCGATGGGCACAGAATTTGTCGACAAGAACTGCGTGCTTTATTCTGTGGTGAACACCAATGCGCCGCTGGTGATAGATGACACAATGCTGTCGGCGCTCAAAGTTTACGCCGCCGCCGGGCAGTGTACCGTCGTGTCGCCTTTCGTTTTGGGCGGCGCCATGAGTCCGGTGTCGATTTCGGCCACGCTGGCGCAGGTGCTTGCAGAAGTTTTGGCCTCGGTCGCGTTGATCCAGTTGATCCGCCCCGGCGCGCCTGCGGTGTTTGGCACGTTTTTCTCGCCGCTTTCGCTGAGGACCGGGGCGCCGACTTTTGGCACACCCGAAGGCACCCAGTTTCAGATGTGTGCCAAGACGCTGGCGGACCGTTTGGGATTGCCATTCCATTCGGTCGGCGGGTTGACCGCCGCCAAAGTGCCTGATGCACAGGCCGGATACGAAAGTCAGGCGCAACTGATGGGGGCGGCTTTGGCCGGCGTCAATTTCATCATCCACGCAACGGGCTGTCTCGAAGGGTTGCTGACCACTGGATACGAGAAAATCGTGATGGACGCGGACCGATGCGCGGCCATGGCGCGATTTGTGCAGGGTGTCGATTTTTCCGATGCCGATGACGCGATGGAGGCGTTCGCAGAGGTGGAACCAGGCGGGCATTTTCTGGGCGCAAAGCACACGCTCGACAATTTTGAAACTGCGTTCTGGATGGGTGATATGTCTGACAATGGCACCTACGAACAGTGGACGGCTGAAGGCGCTTCGTGGCAGCATGAACGGGCGAGCGCGCGGGTGAAAAAGCTGATCACAGACTATGTGCCCCCCGCCATGGATCCAGCAATCGCGCAGGCATTGGACGAATTTGTTGCGCGGCGCAGCCGTGAGATTGGGAAAGGACAGTTATGAGCGTGCAAACCACCTGGGATGTCTCGGAAACCGCCGCACGGCGAGATCAATATTACGCCGCCAGCCAGCGCAAGTTTGTGCCATTCAAAGACCCGATCGTGTTTCAAAAAGGCCAGATGCAATATCTTTGGGATGCTGAAGGGCGCAAATACACCGATCTGTTGGGCATGAACGTGTGCATTTCCGTGGGTCATTCGCACCCCAAGGTCGTGGCTGCTGCGATGGAGCAGGCTCAGACCCTGACCCACTGCACCACGATGTTTTACCATCCCGTGCCGGCGCATTTCGCCGAAGAATTGGCCGCGACCATGCCCAAAGGGCCCAAGGGCGATGTCGAATGGGTTGTGCATTTCACCAATTCCGGCTCGGAAGCGATTGATTTGGCGATGACAATGGCGCGTGGCTACACTGGCAATCTGGATCTTTTGGCGCTGCGCTCGGCCTATCACGGACCGACGGCCTCGGCACAATCAATCACCGGGATCAGCAGCTGGCGCCATCCTGGCATGCCCGGAAACGTCGCCTTTGTGCCCGATCCAAACCAGTACCGGGGTATTTTCGGCGAAAACGTCGGCGCAGCCCCCTATCTTGAGGAAATCGAGCGGACGATTTTGACTGCGACCACTGGCAAGGTTGCGGGTATCTTTGTCGAAAGCGTTCAAGGCTATGGCGGTGTGATCCAAATGCCCCCCGGTTATATGTCAGGCGCGGCCGAGCGGGTGCGCGCGGCGGGCGGCCTTTACATCGCCGATGAGGTGCAATCCGGGTTTGGCCGCACCGGCGATCACATGTGGGGGTTTGAAGCCGACGGGGTCATCCCGGATATCGTCGTGATGGCCAAAGGCATTGGCAATGGCTTTCCATTGGGTGCGGTCGTGGCGCGCAAACATGTGGCGGCTCCGATGGCCGAAAAGTTCATGTTCCACACCTACGGCGCCAACCCCACGGCTTGCGCCGCCGGACGCGCAGTGCTTGAGGTTATCGCAGAAGACAAGGTGCAACAAAATGCCAAAACGGTCGGCAGCGCCTTGTTCGCCTGTCTTCAGGATCTCAAGGCCAAATGGCCCGCGATCGGCGATGTGCGCGGCAGCGGGTTGATGTTGGCCATCGAAATGGTGAAGGACCGCAAGACCAAGGAACCAGATGCCGCGACCACCTCGGCCGTGTTTGAAGCCAGTCGCGACAGCGGATTGATCCTGTCAAAATCCGGCCCGCATCAATCCTGTCTTCGCATGGTGCCGCCGATGTGCCTGTCCATGGAGGATGTCGAAACCGTTGCCGAAGGTTTGGATCGCGCGTTCGCCAAGGCGACAGGCTAGGTTCGGCAGGGGCATGCCACGTTAAAGATCGCACATTTGGCGTCACGAAAACGGGCCCAGGTACCATGCGTGGTAAAACCGCTTTCAAGGCTGCGTTAAACACCTATGCTGGCGGAGATCCCGCTGGAAAGGCGTTGCATGACGACCCGCGCGACACAGGACATGTTTCTAACCAACCGTTCGGCGATTGTGACGGGCGGGCAATCCGGGATCGGTGCCGCAATCGCGCGGCGGCTGGCTGAACATGGGGCACATGTGTCCGTGGGCTCGCGGCGCACCGTGCCGCATCAGGCCGCCTTCGCAGATCTCCAGACGCACATTCACCCCGCCCCGCTTGATGTCACAGATGTTGACAGCATTGCCCAGTTCGTCGCCGCTTCGGAACAGGCCATTGGGCCACCTGATATTCTGGTCAACGCCGCAGGCATGACCGCCGAACAGGGTGTCGTTGGCCATTCTGACGCGCTTTGGGCCCAGATCCTTCAAACCAACCTGACCGGCGCTTTCCAAATGACCCGCGCCGTGTTGCCCGGCATGATTGCACAAAACTGGGGCCGGATCATCAACATCGGCTCGACCGCAGCCTCAGTCGGCTGGAAAGATAACCCGGCCTATTGCGCCTCCAAGGCCGGGCTTTTGGGGCTGACACGCTGCGTCGCACTTGAGGGAGCGCCACACAGCGTTGGTTGCACAATGATCAGCCCGACGTGGGTCGAAACAGATCTGATGCACGACAACACAAACCAAATCGCCCTCCGCGAGGGTCTGGGACGCACAGGCGATGATATCATGTCCGAGATCATTGCCAGCAATCCGCAAAATCGCATGATCCAGGCCAATGAGGTGGCCGCAACCGCCCTGTTCCTATGCCAAGACGACGCGCTGGGGCTATCGATGGATGATATAAAAATTACCGGAGGAGCCTTGTGGTAAGGTTTCGCCGGTGTGCTATTAACAACGTTCAACCTGTGAGGAAAAAACGATGAAAAAAACAAGTATGCTGACAACTTATGCGGGTCTGGCGGCTTTCGCGCTGGCCAGCAGCGCATCGGCGGCCGACCTTGGGGCCACAGACGAGCCAATCAAACTGGCCATCAACGAATGGACCGGCCAGCATATTTCGACCCACGTGGCCGGTCAGATCCTCGAAGGCATGGGCTATTCGATCGAATATGTCACCGCCGGCAACTACCCCCAGCACACGGCCCTGGCGGACGGCGATCTGCACGCCACGCTTGAGGTCTGGACCAACAATGTCGGCGATATCTATCCCAAGATGAAGGACGCCGGCAAAATCGTTGACATCGGCCCTCTGGGTCTGGAGACGCGCGAAGGCTGGGTCTATCCCAAGCACATGGAAGAGATTTGCCCCGGCTTGCCTGATTGGAACGCATTGGTGGCCTGTCAGGAAAAGCTGGTGACCGGCGAAACCTTCCCGAATGGCCGCATTCTGTCCTATCCTGCTGATTGGGGCACGCGCTCGGCTGATATCATCAAAAGTCTGGATATTCCGTTCAAGGCCATCCCGGCTGGATCCGAAGGCGCGTTGGTTGCAGAAATGAAGGCAGCAGATGCGCGCAAAAAGCCGCTGGTCATGATGTTCTGGTCGCCCCATTGGGTGTTTGCCGATGTCGACGCGGAATGGGTCGAACTGCCCGCCTATGATCCGGCTTGCGACACCGATCCGGCCTGGGGACCAAACCCAAATGCAACCGGCGATTGCGGCGTCGAAGCACCTGTGACGATGAAGGTTGCGTGGTCGGGCTTCGAAGAAAAATGGCCCGCTGCCTGGAAAGTTCTCGAGGCGTATTCCTTTGAAACCTCGACCCAGGAAATCATGATGAAGGCCATCGATCAGGGCGGCGAAAAGATCGAAGACGTTGTTGCCGCTTGGGTTGCGGACAACAAATCGGTTTGGACCCCTTGGGTGAACGCCGCCACTCAGTAACCTCTGATGCCAGCGTGACCCTGATTGATTTCGGGGTCACACCTTTGCGTCAGGAGTAAACGCATGTCGCCAAAATCCCGTCCCAAACTGTCCGTTCGCAATCTTTGGAAGATTTACGGGGCCGATCCCGCCGGGATCGCAGCAGCGTTCACCGACAACATGCCGCTGGCCAAACGCCTGGAGCACGTGCGCAGCAACAACCATTTCGTGGCCGCCGCCGACGTCAGCTTTGACGTGCCCGAGGGCAACATCTTTGTGGTTATGGGCCTGTCGGGGTCCGGCAAATCCACTGTTTTGCGTGCAATCGCGCGTCTGGCGGAACCGACCCTTGGTCAGGTCATGCTCGATGATATCGACCTCACCCGCGCCAACCAAAAAGAATTGATCGAAATTCGCCGTCACAAAATGGGCATGGTGTTTCAGGGTTTTGGCCTTTTGCCGCATCTCACCGTGATCCAAAACGTAGCATTTCCACTAAAGGCGCAGCGCCAACCCCGTGCTGAACGGCGCGAACGGGCCGCCAAGATGATCGAACTGGTCGGACTTGCGGGCAAAGAAGACGCCTATCCGCACGAGTTGTCAGGCGGGCAGCAACAGAGGGTTGGCATCGCACGCTCGCTCGCGGTTGAACCCGAAGTCTGGTTCCTGGACGAGCCGTTTTCCGCGCTTGATCCGCTCATTCGTGCCCAGATGCAGGACGAATTCCTGCGCCTGCAAACCCAGCTGCACAAGACAATCGTGTTCGTCACCCACGACTTTATGGAAGCTCTGAAACTGGCCGACAACATCTGCATTATGAAAGACGGCGAGATCGTGCAGATCGGCACACCTGCCGACATCGTGCTGAACCCGGCCAATGACTATGTGCGCGAATTTGTCGGCAACGTGCCTTTGGCAAATGTCCTGTGCGCACGTGATCTAATGGACCCGCCGTGGGACATCACCGCATCCCATCCGCGCGTGGCAGAAGACGCCGTGCTTGAGGACGCGATCAAACTGTTTGATGAACACACCGAAACTGTGGATGTGATCAATGCCCAAGGCGAGGTCATAGGGTCGCTTCATCCGTTGGCCGTTATTCGCGGGCTTTACCATGATGATTGCGGGCGCGGCGCATGATGTCCTTGGCCTCGCGGCTGAAACAGTCGGCATGGCAAGCCCGGCTTTGGTTGGCTGTGTTTGCGTTCACCGCCCTGCTGATCTGGCAAAGGGCCAACTTTCCCAACATCGTGGAGTTCCCCGACGCCTGGACCGTTCCGTTGGCCAGTTGGCTCAATGTCGTGATGGATCTGGTCGTCGAATACGGCCGCACGTTCACCCGCGCAATCAGCGGCGCGCTTGCCTCCGTTCTCAGCGCATCGCAAGCCATCTTCGTGCAAGCCCCGTGGAGCGTTACCGTCGCCTTTTTTGCGCTGATCGCGTGGCAGGGAGGCGGGCGACGGGTCTGCCTGATCACCGTGTTCGCGCTGTTTTATATCCTGATTTCAGGCTATTGGGCCCCGGCAATGAACACCCTGTCCTTGGTTGTTGTCGCTCTGCCCTTGTCGGTTCTGATTGGCTTTGGCACCGGATATCTGGCGGTGCGCTCGGCCAGGATGAAACGCGCCATTCTACCGACGCTGGATCTGATGCAAACGATCCCGGCCTTCGCCTATCTGATCCCGATCCTCTTGCTGTTTGGCTTTGGCCCCGTTGTCGGCTTGATCGCCAGCGTCATCTTTGCCGTCCCCCCCATGGTGCGCAACACGATCGTTGGGTTTGAACAGATCCCGCCGGCCATACTGGAAAGCGGCAGCATGTCGGGATGCTCAAACTTTCAGCGGTTCCGATGGGTCGAATTGCCCACCGCGCTGCCGCAGATGCTGATCGGCGTTAACCAAACCACCATGGCCGCATTGTCGATGGTCATCATCGCGGCGATCATCGGCGGCTTTGAAGACATCGGCTGGGAGGTGCTGTCGGGCATGCGCAAAGCCCAATTTGGCCAAAGTCTGTTGTCGGGTATCGTGATCGTGTTGCTGGCGATCTTGCTGGACCGGATGACCGCCGCCTATGCTGCGCGCCAATTGCCAACGGCCAGCCATCCGGGATTGTCGCTCAGAACCTTTTCGCTCAGCTTGGGCGCGGTCATCATAGGCGCTTATGTTGCGGCCTATATCATTCCCAGCCTGCGGGTTTGGCCCGAGCAGATCGTGTTTTTCCCCGCACAAGCCATCAATGATGCGATCGAGCGTTTCATCATCTCTTATGGCGACGCGATGGAAGCGCTGCGCAACGCAGTGCTGTATTTCGTGTTATTGCCCACCAAAATCGGGCTCGAGCGCGCCGTGGCGCCGTTTACCTGGGGCATGACGTTCACAACCGGCATGAAAATCACCTATTGGCTGTTCGTTGCCAGCGGTTGCGCGACGGCTTTTGCCTTTGGCAAATGGCGCTTCGGTGTCACGCTTGTGGTGATCATGGGCCTGGTTTTCTTTGGCACAACCGGGCTGCCATGGGCCACAGCATCGCTTTTGGTCGTGCTGATCGCCCATCAGGCGGGCGGCAAAAAACCGGCGCTTTTGGCCGCGTTTACCGTCTTGTTCCTTTTGTTGAACGGGCTCTGGCTGCCTGCGATGCTGTCGGTCTATCTGTGCCTGGTGGCTGTATTTTTGTGCATCCTGTTGGGCGGGTTGATCGGCATTTGGGCAGCGTCTTCGGACCTGGTGTCCGGCATCATCCGACCGATCAACGACATGCTACAGACCTTGCCGCAATTCGTTCTGTTGATCCCCGCGCTGATGCTGTTTCAGGTGGGCGATTTCACCGCGTTGCTGGCCATCATCGCCTACGCGATTGTGCCGATGATCCGATATGTCGAATACGGCCTGCGCTCGGTGCCGCCAACTTTGCTCGATGCGGGCATCTCGTGCGGACTGACCAAGGCTCAGCTGTTCTGGCAGGTCAAATTGCCCGCCGCACTGCCGCAAATCCTGATCGGAATTAACCAGACTGTGCTTTATGGTCTTGGCATGCTGGTGATCGCGGCCTTGGTCGGCACCACGGGTCTTGGTCAGGCGATCTACGTCGCGCTTGGCAAAGCGGATGCGGGTGCCGGTATCGTCGCGGGGCTGGGTATGGCGCTTATCGCCATGACCGCCGACAGAATTATTCAATCCGTCATTGGATCACGCATGTGACAGCCCCCAATTGCCAGACTGTTTGGATCTGGCAATTAGAGGCTATTCTACGCGCAGCGGTTTGAGCGCCCGGTAGCTGCCAACAGAACGCAAGCCACTGAAAATCGACACCAGAAAGGACAGACCATAGGCAGTGACAACCAGCATCAGACCTGCTTTGAGGCCAAAATGTCCTGCCACAACCCCGCCTGCTAGGGCCCCCAACGGACGCACCCCGTAAACCGCCGTCTGGATCACCGCATTCACCCGCCCCAGCATCGCCGCAGGTGTCACCAGCTGACGCACCGAATTTTGCGCCACCAGCCACATAGAGGGGCCAAACCCCAGCAGGCAAAAGCACCCGTAGAGCCAAATCTGTGACGTGTCCTGCCCCAGCATGAGCAAACCGGTTGCCGCAAGCACCGAGCAACCCGGACCAAACAGCAATATGACCGACGGTGCGATGCGATTGGCAATGCGCCCCGCCAGCCATGACCCCAAAACAGCCGACAGTCCAAAGGCAGAAAGCGCGATGCCAAAGGACCCGGGCGCAAGCCGATAAACATCTTGGATGACGGGCACCAAGACAACCAGCAAGGCCGAAAACGCCAGATTCCAAAACACCGCACAAAGCGAGATCGCCCGCAAAAGCCGGTGGCGCAAGACGTAGCGCCCACCTTCCAGAATTCTGGGTAAAACCGAAATATCCCTCTTGGGTGCAACCTCAAACCTGGGCAATGCGCTGGCCTGGCGCAACGCGATCAACGACCCAACACAAGCCGCACAAAACACAGCCCAACCCGCCACATCGCTAATGACCACGCCAAGCCCCAGCGGAACCGCGAACGAGTTGACCGCCCTGGGGATCTCGAGGGCTGAATTTGCCTTGGTCAGGCTGCCGGATCCCACCGCCAAAGGCAAAATAGAAAGCGCCGCCAACCCAAACAGAACAACGCCGAAACCGGCAGTGGTGATCGCTAGACCAAACCAAATCAGACTGTTGCAAAAGACGGCCAAAGCCGCGCCCGAAAATCCCAGCAAAGAGATCAAAGCCGCCAAAATCACCAGCGTGCGCAGCTGATGTCGGTCCACCAGAATTCCAAACGGCAATGAGCCAAGCAAATGCGCCATCGATTGGCACGCGACAAGGATGCCAATGACGTGCGCCGAGGCATCAAAGACCAAAGCCGCCACCAGTGGAACCGCCACGAGCGCAATTTGATCGGCGAAATGGATGCCATAGGCGGCACCAGTGAGGCGATGAAGGGTGGGCAACGAACGAACTCCTTGGCTTTGAGCGTCAAATACCCGGCTGGTCCACCACGCTCGACCCGATTGTTGCGCATAGGAAAATCCATGCAGAAAAGACGCGATGCCAAAGCCCCAGTAAGATCGGAACCCCGCAAAAACACCACTGGTCCCGCGATCGCAAAACAGGTTAGGTCACTCTATGCCCTTTGCCTCTCATGTGTTTCGCCACACCCCTGCCCTGCGCGGCCTCATCACACCGCCAGATGCGTCTGAAATGCGCTTTGGACAGGACAGATTTGCCGAGCTTGACGATCAGGCCAAGGCAGAAGGCTGGCCCCCCGGTTGGCGCATGGAGCATGATGCGCGCGAAGCCAACCGCCAGGCGGTGTTGTCCGGACGGTTCACCCAAGACCTTTGGATTTTTGCCTACGGATCCTTGATCTGGGACCCGGCGGTGGCTGTGGAAGAATACCGTTACGGCGCGCTGGCTGGTTGGCAACGCAAGTTTTGCATGCGCCTCGAGGGCGGCCGCGGCACCCATGACAAGCCGGGCTTGATGGCAGCGCTTGATGAAGGCGGGCACTGTGACGGCTTGGTCATACGCATTCGCGCCGCGTTGGTGGCCCAGGAAACCGAATTCATGTGGCGCCGCGAAATGTTCTCGGGTGCCTATCGACCGATCTTTCTGGAGGTCAAAACCCCGCAAGGCCCGGTTGACGCGCTGGTCTTTGTGATGGACCAAAACAATCATCGCTATATGCCCGACTTGCCCCAAGACAAAGCCGCCCGGATCATTGCAACTGCCGAAGGCGGGCTTGGCCCCAATTTTGCCTATCTGGAGTCACTGGTGCGCCGGTTGGATGATCTTGGAATTGAAGACGCTGAAATGCGCCAGCTGCATGCAAGGGCCGCGACCTATCGCCTGGGGTCTGGCTGATCTGCGCAGTCGCGGAGCGCCCAGCTCAGGCAAAAACGTTCCCTCGCTGTGGCATCACGTGTCAGAACAGCGCCAGCCAAATGCCCGCAAACATAAAGATACCGCCGAAATTGACCCAGATGTGCCAGATGGCATAGCGATATGGCAGCGTCTTGCGGCTGTAAAACAGCGTGCCGATCACGTAGCACCCGGCGCCTGCAAGAATAAACCAAAGCGTGGCGGCAGGAACATCGCTCAGATCAGGCACCGCGCATAACCCAATCGCGCCAAGCCCTAGATAGGATGCTGTCGACCACCGCGATTGCACGGTTTCGTTGGTGATCTTGTTCCAAATCGCCACCACCGTCAGCCCCCAACAGATCCAGAGCAAAGTCATCGTCCAGGTGGTATCCGCCTGCACAAAGAACGGTGTGAACGTCCCGGAAATACTTGGGTAAATGGCCGCGTGATCTATGCGCCGCAACACTTTACGCCGGTCATGCCATGGCGAAAAATGGTAACAACACGAGGCCAAATTCGAGGCGAGCGCGCATAAAACATAAACCGACGACGCCACCACCAACTTGCCTTCAAGGCTTTGCACCGCATTGAAAATCAGCACACCGCCGGCGCTCAGGATCAAAACCAAACCAACCAAGTGCACCGCCAGATCGGCCCGTCGATAGGATGGATTTTGACTGGGAAACGTCGTTGCAGACATGCAGCGCTCCTGAAAATTTCGCATCCCCGTACGCCCGAACGCTGCCCGAGTCCATGTTTCCGGAACGTAAATGAGCGATCATCGGATCGGTGCAAACCCGACCAAAACCGTTTGTGGGCATGGATCAAAATTCTCGTGAAACGCCTCGTCTGCCTGCGCGATAGAAGCAGGCAAAGCGATTAGCCAAATGGTTCTGCACACTCAAATGGCGTTCCCAAATGCATTCAACACCACTGATTGACGGGAATTTACCAGTTTGCGCACCTGTTCTTTGGCCAAAGGGTCGCTGTTCAAACCGACTTTGCAAGATCGCTGTGGTTCGAGCCAGACCGACCCTTTGACACGGCGTTCGTAGGATTGAATTGAGCGAACAATGCATGCGCAAACGAAGCGAACATGATGATGGGTCAGATGCTTTTGTCGGTGTTTGCACAGGCGCAAACCATCCGCCGGCGCCTTTTGATAACGACCTGAAACGACAAACGCCGGCGCACGAACCTTGCGTTACCAACCTTGCCACCCCACGGATCAGAACGGGCAAAGCCACGCCAGATCATGCTCAACACTTGGGAATGGCACTGAATGCTGGTCAAGGTGGGTCCATTTTTGGGCGGACTTCATCCCAGCTTATCGACAAACGACAGGCACGTCAGATGGACGCTCAAATCGTTAAAGATCGATGCTGCCGAACTGTGTCGAGCAGTTTTCTTTGCTGCTTTCACCTGGCGCCTGCACGCGGCTTATCCTGCGTGTTGCGGCTACTGCCGTGATGGCAGCTGACAGGCCATTTGGCCCTGCACTCCATGAGCTGCAAAATGCTGTCTCGCACCACCTGAACTTGATCGCGTTCTTTTGCCCGCCAGGACGTCAAACCCAAATTCGAAACACAACACCGGCCTTGCGCCTGCCCTGGGTCATTTCGTGCCGGCAAGAGTGACCCAAAAGAGGATGCCGGATCAGACCCACAAAACGGATGTTTCTGGTCTGATCAAATTGAAAAATGCCGTTTTGGGCCCACGCCAGCGGATATCCAAGCGCATGTAACTCCTTGGCTATCAAGGGTCTCAAACACTGCCCCTGGCTAGACTTTTTCAAATTGGAACCGCCGTCGCAGCTATCGCTACCCCTAACGTTTGCTCAACCCGCAATTCGTCAAAAAAGCTGCATGAGGCCCGATCAACGATAAACCAGCTCTTTCCACTGGCATTGCGCACCACGGTTCAAAGGGGTGTTTGGTGCGGGCGGTGGGAGTCGAACCCACACGGGCATACGCCCAACAGATTTTAAGTAACAGCACATGGCATCTTTTTTGACCTGATGCGTCTTATAGCGGTCCGCAAGCCCATATAAACGCGACATAATTCTCCTATGCAGCCTCAAGACGACCTTAGGCGACCTAATCAGAACTGGGCCCTCGCTCGGGCCTGAAACCGGATCACACAGGAGAATAGCCTTATGGCAACCAAACTCACGCAAAGCGTGGTGGACAAGATCCGCTATGACCAGGAAGCAGGTGCACAAGTCTACGATGCAGACGTCAGTGGCCTGCGTATCGTGATTGGCAAGAAAAGTGCCAGCTACAAACTTATGGGCCGGATCAATGACGGGACCGACCGATACATTTCTTTCGTCATTGGTCGCACTGACGAGGTGTCGCTGAAATCGGCCCGAGAACGCGCGAAAGAGCTGCGTCTGACATTGCGTCGTGGTGAAGACCCGAGAGTGCCGAAGAACGCCATACCGAGCCTGAGCGAGGTTGCTGATAGCTACTTTGCAACGCGTGGTCAGGAACTAAGCCCAAGGACATTGGCTTGGTATCAGCAGAAGGTCGAAGGGCCACTTTCATCATTGAAGAAAATCCCTGTAGATCGGATTGACCGTGCCACTGTCAGAGCATTGCATGAGAAGATCACCCGTAAAACCGGAGCCTATGGTGCCAACGGGCTGACCTGCCCCCCGAGGCTCCCTCATTCATAACGAGAGTTTGCGGGTTTGAGTTTCATATTCTTGGTCGTCACGTTGGGCAAGCGCGTCGTGCGCGGAGCCCTCAAATTGCTCAAGCGCTCGAACCACTGCCCGGCAG